>CAZPPO010000030.1:3911-15611 GCA_964588475.1 uncultured Eubacteriales bacterium | reverse complement strand
AAGTTGATAGTTTTTATGCTGTTAGGTATTTTCCTAATAATAAAATTCGGCTTCGGAAGGTCAAAAAATTAAGCTTAAAGGCTTTTAATTAAGCTTTTTCAATTCTCGCCTTGCGGGAATTGATTTTTTTTAGAGCATTTTCTTCGAATTTAGGCTTCCTGTCATATGTAAAAATGCCATTTTGCTCCTGCTCCACATCGGTAAGCTGTGTATAACAAAAGCCTATGAACTTATCGTTATCGAGCAGTGTCATTGTTAGTCCTTCATATCTTTCAAGGAACTCCTTCTTAGTTTTCGGTGCATTGCCATAGCCCCACGCTTCTTTATCATTATCGTCTTCGCTCCATTTTATCCCGCCGTATTCACTCATGAATACAGGCTCTTTGCTATGCTTCTGACGAGCGGGGTGGTGAAGGAGGACTCTTTCAAAAAGCTCTCCGTTATTCATAAATTCAACGTAGCTTTTATAAAAGACAACAGGGTTTTGCTCATAATCGTGTATATCATAAATATCAGTCTCTACATGGAAGTTGCCGCTCGTGTCAATACACGGGCGCGTTTTGTCAAATGCCTTTGTGGCAAGATATACCGTTCGCAGAATTTCACCGTCTTGTCTTTTTCCTTTGTAGTCCCATGTTTCGTTAAACGGACACCAGCCTATGACAGACGGGTGATTAAAGTCTCTCTCGAGAGCCTCGAGCCATTCGGGAAGAAAGTATTTCAAGCAGTTAAAATCCGATATGTCTATTCCCCAGCTTCCGTGTTCGCCCCAAACCATATACCCGAGCCTGTCACAATGATAAAGAAAGCGCGGCTCAAAAATCTTTTGATGAAGTCTTGCGCCGTTAAAGCCTACAGACATGGAAAGCTCAATGTCCCGTATTAATGCCTCTTGCGTGGGAGCCGTATAAATTCCGTCCGGATAAAAGCCCTGGTCAAGCACCATTCTCATGAAAGTGCTTTCCCCGTTTAACAAAAACCTCCCATCACTAAGCTTAATCTGACGAAGTCCGAAATAGCTCTTTACCCTGTCAAGACAAAAGCTCAGTTCAAGCTCATAAAGCCCCCCCTTGCCAAGCTCCCACAAATGTTTTTCGGAAAGCCTGACAAGACAGAAAGCCACATCTGACGAGACAGCCTTCACCGATGAACAGCCTACCTTCTTTCCGTCGTAATACGCGCTTGCCTCAAATACTCCCTCGCCGCAAAGCCGTGCCTCGATAAGCACCGACGAGTCTTCGATATTCGGAAAATATCTTACGCCCTTGATATAGCTTTCAGGCACGAATTCAAGATATACCGTTTGCCAAATTCCCGTGGTTCTTGTGTAATCGCAACCATGGGAATAATATAATTCGCTTTGCTTTCCTCTTGCCTGCATAGGGCTTCTTGTATCATCCCGTGCGTGAACCGTTATGAAGTTCTCGCCCTCTTTAAGAAGATGGGTTATTTCGAAGGAAAATGAAGAATATCCTCCTGTATGCGAACCGGCTTTTTCTGAATTGATATAAACGACAGTAAAAAAATCAACCGCTCCGAAACGGATAAAAACACGGTTTTTCAATTGCTCTTTAGTTATCATTACGGTACGCTTATACCATACTGATGTCATAAAATCCTTATTGTTTATTCCCGAGAGCGAGCTTTCCGGGCAAAAGGGTACCTTTATGCTCTGCGATAGCTTGACGCCGTCCTTAAATAAACCTCTTTCTTCCCCGGAGTCGCCGTTGTCAATTTCAAAATCCCAATAGCCGTTAAGATTCTGCCAGCTTTCTCTTTCAAAAATCGGATTGGGATATTCCTTTCTTGGAATAATGCTCATTAATCTCTGTCCTTTCTTTATAACCCATCGTAATGGCTTTAGCTCTTGTTGTTTATGTTTCTTCGCCAATGGAAAAGATACTGCTGCGCTATGCCCTTATATCCGTCAAGACATTCGGGCAGCCCCTGCGGATAAAGCTCCGACAAAACCCTTTTTACCCAGACATCCTTAGGAAATGTTTCAAGACGGTTAAATCCGTAAAGCAAAGCACAGTCGGCAACCTTTTCTCCCACTCCCTTGATTTTTATCAGCTCTTTAGCGGCTTCTTCAACAGGAAGGGTGCTAATGCGCTCAAGGCATACCTGTGCGCCATTGATTTTCTGCACGGCGTCAACGATATATTTCGACCGAAAGCCTGCCCTTATCGGGGCTAACTCCTTATCAGAAATATTCGAAAGCTGCTTTACCGTGGGAAACGACCAAGCCTCCTCGGAAATACGAGTTCCGAATAGGCGGCATAAGCTTTCAATAATCCCCTTAATCCTCGGAATGTTATTGTTAGAGGAAATAATAAACGAGCAAAGAGCCTCCCAGGGCTCCTGCTTGAGAATACGGATACCGTAGTATTCACGGCAGGCCGTATTAAGCGATTCGTCACACATGAGAGTGTCTAAAATCACCTTGTAATCCCTTTCAAGATCGAAGTAGTTAATCCAAAACGGCAAATCTTCCTTTTTTATATTGTGAAAAATCAGCTTCTCTTTATCCTGGGAAACAAACAATTCCTTGTCCCTTACAATGCCTCGCCAGACTCCCGCGCTTTGGCGCCAGCGAAACGCCTGACCGCAGTCAAGCGACAAAGCAAGCGAAAAACATTCAACATCACTGATTATAATGTTGCTCTCGACAAAATCTACCTTCAAGTCAGCACGTCCAATAAAAATATTTCTAAAATTCTCCTCTTTGAACAAGATTATTTATAACTTTTATGCATCTTGCACATTGTATAAAAGTGACATTAATTTTGTGTCAAATACATCATTTATATGTTTCCTCAGAGTATAACAGGTAAAGCAGATACAACCATCTGTATTAAACTAAGGCAGTACACAAATTGGCATTTTTTGTCATTTTACGGCGAACTCTTCTTGTATTGTGCCTTTTGAGGGTCGTTTATAAACAGTTTGAACATAGTTATGAACATTTTTTCGTTCAATCCTATTATACAAATAGTATATTTTTTATATGGGTATTTTGACGGTTTTGTTTTTTGCACATATTTAGGAGAGTATTATTTTTTCTGTTTTTGTTCAAATAAACCTGTATATTTGAATCGTTTCGGCAAAACATAGCTTCAGAAAACGTTTTACGGCGAAACAGGCGGCATGGCTTACTTTTATTCGGAAAAAGCGTAGTTTAAGACTAATTTGTCTCGCTTATCGGTTAATTGTTTTTCTGCATGTAAATATCGGCTTATATGCTGAATATAATGTAGGTTAAGCAGGGGAAGAGAGAAGGAAGGAAAAGAGAAATGATCAAGGGAGTCAATAAGCAGGTTGTCGAAATCAACGAAACCGGAAACGAGTATTTTGAAAAGGCAATTTTTTTTGTCCGTCCCGAATACAGCTGTATCGGAGAGAGCAAGCTGCGGGAAAAGGCTAAAAGCGCAATAGACAGAACCTCGGGACCGCCCAAGAGAAAAGGAAACAATAATGTAAAAAGGCTTTCGGGCTCGTTAAAGCTGCTTGCGGCGGCCGCAGGCGGCGGAGCTATCTCCGCGCTTATTTTACTTTTCGCAAAATAGTCTGAAAGCCTGAAGAAGTGTCAGGCTTTTTAAATATAATAGAGTATTAAGTTTAATTTGTAAAGGCTGTTTTGAAAACAAAATTTATAGTGCATATTAGTTAAAGCATATATCACGCGCAAGGCGCAAAGACCTGCCAAAGGGAAATAAAGCTGAAATAGCGACTTGCTTTTGCAGGTCGCTATTTATGGAGCGGAAGACGGGAATCGAACCCGCACTGTCTGCTTGGGAAGCAGAAGTTCTGCCACTAAACTACTCCCGCAATGTAATGAATATATCATAAAAAGGTGCCAAATGCAAGGCTGATTTTTTCAAAAAAGTCTTTTTATATTGATATCATTTTACATAATATGATATACTGTCCACAAAGATCTTCAAGACCGAAAGGAAGTTCGTTATGAAACCTATTATTCTTCCGCCTTATCCCACAAGAGTTATAAGTCATTTTAAGAGATATGACATAGAGGTGCCCAAAAAGCTGCTTGATTCGCATTCCGTCAGACCAGACTTGCGTTCTTTTCCTTATCCTCTTCCTCAAAAAAAGAGTGATTATACCTGCTTTGCACAGGGTAAGGGCTGCGTGATGTGGTACGGCGGAAAAGGCGGCATTACTCGTTATAACCCGTCGGCAGAGTGTCCTGAGGATATTATTATGTATTTCTGTGCCGACAGGGACCTCTTAGACAATAACATTCTTTCTCTTCTTGCGGACGGTGACGGAGTTTGGGCTCTAACGGAAAAGGGTGTCACGCATATAGATATGAAGCTCGTAAGCGGTGAAGAAAAGGCTAAAATACTTACCGATGAAACACATAAATATGTCTCTCGGCATGATATGGTAAGTCAAAGAGATCTGTCCACACCCCGTGACATTAAGTCAAGGGTCCCGTTCGGCCATTCCGATAACGACGGCGGCTTTACCGCATGTTTTGCTATAGGGGAGATTTTCAGATATGCCACCTTAAAAAGGGAAAACGGTCCTCTTGACCTTGAAACCCAGAAGGCAAGAAAATCGGCCTTTGACTCAAGCGAGGCGACGCTGCTTTTAATGTATCTTCCCGGGAGGGGAGACGGCTATGTGGCAAGAACATATGTCACAAGCGCCGAGCCCGTTCCGGATGACGGATTGTTTTTTAAGAAGAACGGTGAAACCGCCACATGCATAAACACAACCTCAGCCCGAAAAAGAGGAATTGTCGGCAACAAGGTAAGGGCGGATGGCTACATTCCTGACAGGCTTGCAGCGCATTATCGCGACGAGGGTTTTTCGGACACGGATATTACATATAAAGGCGATACCTCAAGCGATGAGATTACTTTGCATTTCCTGCACATTCTCGTAGCTCATGAATTTCTCGGGTCTGAGGACAAGGAGTACGACGAGATTCTTTGCGAAGGTGCAAAAAACACCCTTTCTCATATAATTGACAAGGGTTATCAGCTTCATGAATGTGACGAGAAGCCAACAACCTGGGCAAAATGGAACCGGGAATACTTTGAGGAGGGTATAGGCTATGCCGACGGTCCTCTTAACAGTGCCGAGCTTATGATGTATCACCGTGTTGTAATGCATATTACAGGTGAAACGGGAAAATGGCAGAGGTCTTTAGATAAGCTTGTTTCACTCGGTTACGTCGAGCATATCTTAAAGCACAATACAAGATTTTTTCAATCTGCAATGAGAGCGGGCCTTGATATACGGGAGGATCATATGTTTGGAGACAACTGGCTTTGTACCACAGCGTTCTGGGGGCTTATAACCCTCGAGCCGGAGGGTGAGAGACGGGAGCTTTTCAAAAAAAGTTTTAAACAATGGAGAGACCTGATTGAATGCGAGCATAATCCCGGCTATGATTTTCCGTTTTTGCTTTGCTGTCCCGAGGAAGAAAAGGACTACGATTGGAGGCTTGCGGCAAAATGGTTCGCCCGGCACAACGCTTCACGCCTTGCCGCCGGTGTCTCTCTTGATAAAAGAACAGACATCCCTGTTAAGCTTTCTTTGGGCGGTTATAGAGAAACCTCCTTCCTGCTTATGCCGGATGAGCGCTTTATAAGCAAATATGACCGCAATCCGCTTGAATTTAAAAATGAGGACAGCGGCGGTATTCACTGCGTTGAAAGCTGCTATCCGTATACCTTTGCTTATTGGCTCGGAAGATATTTCGGGTTTATTGCAAAAAACTGATGAAAGGAAATTACAATGGATAAGACCATACATCTTATAGGAAACGCCCACCTTGACCCGACTTGGCTCTGGCGCTGGCAGGAGGGCTGCTCGGAGGTTCTTCAAACCTTCAGAAGCGCTCTTGACAGATTAAATGAATACAATGATTTTGTTTTTACCTGTTCATCAGCTTGTTACTATAAATGGGTCGAGGATATAGACCCCGATATGTTTGAGGAAATTCGCATCAGGGTAAAGCAGGGTAGATGGGTACCCGTTAACGGTTGGTGGGTACAGCCCGACTGTAATATGCCCTCGGGTGAGAGCTTTGCCCGGCAGGCCCTTTACAGCCAGCTTTACTATTATGAAAAATTCGGAAAAATCTGCCGTACAGGGTATAATGTCGATTCCTTCGGTCATAACGCTATGCTTCCGCAGCTGCTAAGAAAGGGCGGAATGACCGCTTATGTGATGATGCGTCCGAACAAGCGCGAAAACCCCGACGCTCCGGAAAATCTTTTCTGGTGGGACAGCGCCGATGGCTCTTTCGGAAAGAGCCGATAAAGCACAGCATGCTATGATGCTTTTCTATGGTGTCGGAAATCATGGCGGAGGTCCTACAAAGGGAGACCTTGATTTTTTGATTTCCAATATGAAATCAGAAGGCTTTTGTGAGCTTGAGTTTTCTTCACCTGATGATTTTTTTGATGAGGTCTGCCAGCAAAAGCTTGACCTGCCCGTGTGGACGGATGACCTTCAGCATCACGCAAGCGGCTGTTACAGTGCAACCTCACTTGTCAAACAGCTAAACCGCAGGGCTGAAAATCTGCTTACCGCTGCGGAAAAATGGGATACCGTGGCCGCCCTTGCATTTGAAGGGAAGCCCTCTTCCTCTCAGCTTAAAGAGGCCTGGCTTGATGTTTGCTATAACCAATTTCATGATGTCCTGTGCGGCTGTTCTATTGCGGAAGCTTATGAGGACGTCAGGGATTCACAGGGTCACGCCATGACTATAGCAGCACGCGTTTACAACAACGCGGTTTTGCGTATAGCAAGATATATTGACACCTGGCTTGACGGCGTTTCCGATTCCGTTAACGAAGAGGTTCGCCATCTTACCGGAGCAAGGGCAAATTTCGCACGTCCCGTCGTGGTTTTCAATCCGACCTCTTATCCTATAGAAATTCCCGTTAAGACAAATCATCCGTCCTCCAAGGTGACCGACAACGGCAACAATCCGGTCTTGTTCCAGAATATACGCTCCTCTCGTTCTAATGATACGCATCTTGACACGGCTTTTCTTGCCGCCGTAGAGCCCTTGGGATACAGTGTTTTTTGGCTAACTCTTGACGCTTCGGCGCATGCGGAAAATCTTGAAAAGCCCAAACAGGAGCTAACTCTTGAAAACGAGTATATTAAAGCACAGTTTGACAGTGAAACGGGTTATATCAAAAGCCTTGTTGACAACAAAAGCGGTTTGCAATACGCAGGGGATAAGTTCCTTGCGGTTCCCACCGTAATTAACGACGATGATACCGATACCTGGGCGCACAACCGTTTTGAGTTTCACGATATCAAGGGCTTGATGCAGCTTGTTTCAATAGAGAAAATCGAGAGCGGCCCTCTGCGTGAGGTTATAAGAACGAAGCACGCGTTTAATGATTCTTACCTTATTCAGGAATTCATCCTTGCCAAAAAACAAAAAACGCTCACAGTTGAATGCAAGGCGTTTTGGCAAGAGCAGTTTTCAATTTTAAAAATGGCGTTCCCACTTTCAGGTAGCGACGCTGTTTCAACATATGAAATACCCGCAGGCTTCATTAAGCGCCCTGTTAACGGTGAGGAGGAGCCCTCTCAAGGCTGGGCAGACTTAACAGTCAATTTCGAGAACGGCAGACGTGCGGGAATCACAGTTTTGAGTGATTCCAAATACAGCTATGATTTCCCAGGAAGCGAGCTTCGGCTGACCTGCCTTAGAAACGTTATTTTCGCCGACCATTATTCAAGTCGTCCGAAGGCAAACTTCAACTTCACGGACGAAGGACTTCAGCGCTTTGTCTATGGCATTTACTTGCACGAGGGGGAGGCCGAAACCAGCGACGCATCAAAGCAGGCACATCTTCTTAATAATCTTCCCAATATCGCGGTAGTCGCGGAAGGCTATCACAAGGGTCTTTTGCCGCAAAAGAAAGGCTTTATGTCGGTTAACGCTGAAAACGTCGTTGTTACCGCTGTTAAGCTTTGTGAGGACAATTCCGGCGAGCTTATAATCAGGTTGAATGAAACAAAGGGAAGAAATTCTCGCTGTATGCTAATGAGCGAGCTTTTTGATAACGGCTTTTGGTTTGATATCGGGAAGAACGAAATTAAAACCTTCCGCGTCGGCAAGGACGGAAAGGTTTTTGAGGTAAGCTTTCTTGAGGGAATAGCAAGATAAAGTATTAATACGGTAATCCTTGTAATCGATAATCGGCAGCAGCTCGCTGTCGATTATTTTCGCAGCTGTTTAAAAAAATCACTCATTAAAAGAGAGCACTCTTGCTCGTTTATTCCCGCTTCGTATAAGGGACGGTAGCCGCCTTCAAGATTGAACAAATTCACGGCGCTTACTACGGCTCCGATTTTCCTGTCAAGGCAAGCGAAAAACACTTTTCTGATTCGTGCATTGACAATCGCGCCCGCACACATAGGGCAAGGCTCAAGAGTTACAAATAAATCGCACTCCCAAAGACGCCAGCCTCCCAATGCGCGGCATGCCTCATTAATCGCCTCTATTTCAGCATGGGCCAAGGCATTATTACTCTTTTCGCGCCTGTTCCTGCCCCTGCCGACTATTTCTTTGTTTTTTACAATAACGGCCCCTACGGGAACCTCGCCGTCTTCAAACGCTTCCCTCGCTAACTCTGTTGCCTTTTTCATAAAAAAAATCTCATTCATATGTTTGCCATAATTACATCAGTTACGGTTATTACTATATAAATAAGAGCCATAATAAAGAATAACGGATGAGTTATAAAAGCCTTTGTCTTCTCCTTGTTGTTCAAGAGTGTGTGAACACCTTTAAGCTTGAAGTTTTTAGATAAAAATACTATCAGTAAAGAGATTAGTGCTGTTATCCCAATTATTGCTGTTATCCCCATATCGACTGCCTGGGCCTTTTGTGGAGACATTGCGGCGAATATAACAAGCTCAACACAGCTTAGGGCATTGTTGAGAAAATGAACTGCCACAGACGTCCATATACTGTTTGTTTTACAATAAACATATCCCAAAGAGAGACCCGCTAAAAAAGCAAAGGGAATTTGAACCGCGTTCGCATGAAGAAGCGAGAACACGAGAGAGCTTATGATTATTGCAAAGCCGTCTCCGTATTTTCTTATGGCCTGAAGCAAAAAGCCCCTTACAGCAAACTCTTCTATTAAAGAGGGTACTATTGCTGTTTTAACAAAAAGCAAAGCAATTGCTCCCGTCGTCAATGGAGGGGTGAAATCCTCATAAGGCAGTGTTATTCCCACGCTGTCAAACAGGGCAGAAATGAAGTTCGCTATATAGCTTGAAAGCAAACAAAGACCGAAGCCCATAATAATTATCGAAACCGAGTATATGCCCTTCTTTGGCCTTTCAAAGCTGTCAAGCTTTACTATGCCTCGTCTTTTAGCATACAAATATGCGAAAAAAAACGGGATTCCGAGTGCGTAAATCGAATAAATAATCTCCGTCCCCGATTTAAAATAATAATTATCCTGATAAAAGCTCCATATGCTTGCGGATGTAATAAATAAAATAAGAGTCATCTGCGCCAAAAGATAGCCAAGCATACAAGCGCCCGCAATAAGCGCCCTCTTTTTAATGGCGGCCCTTTCTTGCGTCTGGCCCGCGAAATTAGGAGCAACAGGGGAAAATGTGCCGTACCCCTGTGTCCTGTAAACGCTTTGAGGCATCCCGGGGCCATAAGAGTAGCGTCTGTTTTTTTGCTCTTGCACCAAAGGTTGTTTTTCGAAATTTCCGAGGTTAAAATCTTCGTGCATTATGATTCTCCATATTCGTTATAGAAATTAAACATTAGTATATCAATTTTTTAAATAAAATGCAATGAATAAGTTGTACATAATTAATAAAACCTAACAATATGTAGTGGTTGCCAATTTTCTTGTGATAATGTATAATTACTTTATTGTAAAACGGGAGGAAACGATACAATGGTTAAAAAAACATATAAGCTCAGAATAAATGGCTCAGATTATATGATTTCTGCCGAAGAAAGCGAAGAATATATGCAAGCGCTTGCGGGCGAAATTGACGAAAAGCTCAGAAACGTCCTTCGCAACGCAAGGCTTTCAAGTACTCAAGCTGCAGTTTTCATTGCTCTTGAGCTTGCCAGCGAAGCAAAAAAGGCAACCGATGCCGCCGACAATCTGCGTGCTCAGGTTAAGGATTATCTGGAGGATGCCGCCAAGGCTAAATCCGAGCGGGATTTTTATAAAAGAGAGCTTGAAAAACTTAAAATTGAAGACGAAAAAAAGCCCTCCTCCGGCATCTGGGGAAATTGACATGCACATTAATATCAAAAAGCTTCGCGACTGCGCAAAAATCCCCGTCAGGGGGACACAGGACAGCGCCGGACTTGATTTGTGTGCCGCTATAGAGGAAAAGCTTGTTCTTTCTCCGGGCAAAAGTGCTCTAATTCCAACGGGACTTGCAATTTCGCTTCCCTCAAACAAGTATGTTGCGCTTGTCTTTCCCAGAAGCGGTCTTGCCATTTTGCACGGGATAGGCTTACTTAATAGCGTCGGGGTTATTGACAGTGATTATCGCGGAGAGATCTCGGTAGGGCTCATAAATCAATTTGATTGCCCTTATACAATTGAGCCGGGCGAAAGAATTGCCCAAATGCTTATCGTTCCCATAGCCGCTCCCGAAATAACGGTTGTCACAACGCTTGATGAAACAAAGCGAGGTGCAGGCGGTTTCGGCTCAACAGGGCGATAATGGCATATTTTGCGTTTTGCCTTGCAATGTTTTTTTACCGCTTAAGGAAGCGGTATTTTTTTATTATTAGGTTTCAAATATTGCTATTTTTCCCCCGCTTTGATATACTTACAAAGTGAATGGGGGAGAAATATTGAAGGGACTTAACACAGTTTTTGAAAATGCAAAAAAAGTAAAAGCCTATTGGAAATCACCTGAAGCGGGCAAATATATGCCCTACAAGGAAATACTGTCTTATTCGGGGGGCGGCATTGGTGTATATTTTATAATCGATATTGTTAACAAAATGCTGCTTTCAACAAGTAATGTGCTAATCGGCAACACAATAGGCATAGATTCAAGGCACCTTTACTTAATGTACATTCTTGCGGTAATCTCAAGCTTTCCGCTGACTGCGCTGCGCGCAAATATCATTGATAATACAAGAAGTAAAAACGGAAAGTATCGCCCTTTTCTTATTAAAATGGGCATACCCTGCGCGTTTTTAGCAATTGCCTTCGTTTGGATGCCCTACGAGGGGCTTACTTACTTTGCAAAATGCATTGTAATTCTTCTGTTTAACTTCGGCTTTCAGTTTTTCTTCAGTTTTTTCAGGGAATCTTATGAAAACCTAATTCATGTTTTATCTCCTGACTCCCAGGAAAGGACTAATGTTCTCGGAATTAAAGCTGTCATTTATTCTCTCGCCCCAAGTATTATCAACGCCATAACGCCTGTGCTGGCACAGCGTTATTTTAACAACGATATGACGGACATAAACCTTTATCGTTATGTATATCCTCCTATAGCCGTCATAGGCATTCTTCTTTCCGTGGTCGTGTTTGTAAATACGCGTGAAAAGCTTATTCTCGCAAAAACTCACGTGGTTAAGGTAAATTTCTTCAGCGCCCTAAAGGCTGTTGCAAAAAACAAGTACTTCTGGATTATCGCTCTTGCAGGCTGGCTCGGGCCACGCGCTCCAGGTAGCTCTGGGTGACGCCC
>CAZPPO010000030.1:0-3901 GCA_964588475.1 uncultured Eubacteriales bacterium | reverse complement strand
AAAACAAGTACTTCTGGATAATATCTCTTGCCGGGTGGCTGGGCTTTTTGGAAGCTTTTTACGCAAACATACTGTTTTGGCTGTATCAATACCAGCAAGCATGTACGGGAAACCAGTACGGTATAATAGTAACCCTTTACGGAAACGGTTCGCTCTGGGGAATGATGTTTGCGCCCTGGGCTATTAAACGCTTCGGAAAGAAAAAGGTTCTTATTGTCACAAACATATTTAACATAGTGTTTATAGCTTGTCTTTATCCGAGCCTTTCAAATATCTGGATAGTTCTGGTCTTCTTGTATCTTAATGCGATCGTCGGGGCGTTTGCGCATGTTTTAGACCCGTCAATTCAAGGAGATATAAGAGATTACCAGCAATACATTACAGGCGAAAGGATAGACGGAATGTTCTCTGCCGTAGGGCTTATAGGCAGTGTAGTTAGTATGGTAACAAGCAGTGTTATGCCCTTCGTTTATAAAAACCACGGGTTATATGTAGGGAACGGATATGAGAATCTTTATGATATTCTTTACGATGAAAGCGTTTTTAAAAGTCTTATGTCCTCTCTTATTATATTCTCTGTTGTCGGAGCCGTAATGAACGTTATCCCGTATTTTTTCTATGATTTAACCGAAACAAAGCAAAAGGCAATAGTAAAAATCCTTAAAATTCGTGCTTTCTTTGAGGATTACGCAAACGGACTTCGTGACGAAGAGACTAATAAAGAGGTTTGTGCCATTATTTCAAAGGCGCGAAGGGATTCCCTGCTTAGCTTGACGACTCTTGATGGAAAGCTCAAAAAGGAAGGCAAGGCAAAATACAAAAAAGCGGCAGAGCAAAACAGTGAAATTCAAATAGCAAGGCTTGTTCTTGAGGAGACAGAAAAATATAAAACTGCCGAAGGAAAATCAAAGCTGTCTGACGCTATGCATATTTTTTCGATGGGGCTTAAGGGTCTTACTGATATTAAAAAAGAAGATCTCTCGCAAGCTAAAGCTCTTGCTTCGGACACCGCGGAGGAAAGGTCACTGAAAAAACAGCGAATTGCTCTGGTAAAAGCAATGCAAAAAAGCAAAAAGGGTATTGAAAAATTTTATCCTGATGGCATAGAGGAATTCGATCCTTGTGTTTTCTCTTCTCTGTTTGAACAGGAGGATTTGGCAAGCGAGGCTCTGAAAGAAGCTTACAAGGCTTATTATGACGCTAAAGAAAATAAGGATAAGGCAAAAATTTCCGCCGCAAGGGCTGCGGTTGACATTGCTAAACATGAGAAGAACGTAATAGCTCACAAAATAAACAAGGCTCAAGACGAAAACGCGAAATACCACAAATTTGCAAAGCCCTTTCTTGACAGCATAAAAATAATCAATCAGGCAAAGGGGTATGCCTTAATTGATGAAATGCTTTGTGAAAAAAATTAAAGCTCTTTATAACAAAAATGTTGCGCGCTATCATTGCCGCAACATTTTTGTTTTCTTAAAAGCTTGCTTGAGAAATATTTAACGCGGCGTAGGTAATTATATAGGAAAGGCAAAAAAGTAAAATGAGAATTGCAACCGTTAAAAGCTTTTTTGCGGTTTCCTTTCGTTTGACCCTTCTGCTGTCCCCGATTAAATATGTAGCGTCTGTGGTTTCGCCGGGATATTTCCCGGCAAAGCCATAGTAGCTCTTTCTTTTTATTACCCTTTCGGGGTTTCCTTTTTTATTTCTTGCCATATTTCCTTTTTAATCGTTATTCGGTCTTAGCTTCTTCTGTGATTCCCGCTTCGGTGTTTTCTGTATTTTCGATTTCTGTTTCTGTTTCTGTTTCTGATATTTCCTCCGGCTTTGCAGAAGCTGACTGCGATGGCTCGCCGCTTTGCTGTACACCCGTATTTTCAATTGTAGTAGCAATATTTTCCGTGTCTTGTCCTGTGGTTGACGGTGTCGCCCTTGCCGAGCTGCTGCCCGTTCCCGTCAGTGAGCCTCGAAGTATGTCTATAATCGTTCGTCTTCCCTGGGCAAGCTCAATATTGGTCATTCCGAAAATTGCCTTTTGCACAGCCTGAGCAGAAAGAGGAAAGTCTATCGCCCATATCCATGTTGAGCCCGCATAGCCGTATCTTGATTCTTCTGTGGGAAGCTGCATATTTTGTATTTCATAGCTGTACCACTTAAATAAAATCGCCTTTGTTGCGAGACTGATTATTTCCTGGTTTTTAAGGTCTGTCGAAATATACGGAAGCACTGCATCAAGATAGTTGTCAACCTGAGGCACCGAGGCTTTGGAGACCTTGTCTATAATAGCTTTGACAACCTGCTGCTGACGCCTTACACGGCTTACATCATTGTCAACGTCACACTTTCTTATTCTGCAAAACCCAAGAGCCTGAAAGCCGTCAAGCAGAACATTTTCTCCATAGGGTATTTCTTTTTTGAAATAGGTTTTATAATAATTAGCTTCATACTTTTGAACTGTTACGTTGATTCCACCCATTTCGTTTATTAGCTTCTCGAAGGACGCGAAGTTTACGGCCACATAATTTTCTACGCTTATTTTGTAGTGATTTTCTATTGCCTCCTTAAGACATTGAGCGCCGCCTATACTGCAAAGTGCGTTAATTTTATTGTACCCCGTTTTTCCGTCATCTGTTTTATAATAGACATATGTGTCCCTTAAAAATGATGATACCGTTATCTTTTTCGTTTTTCGGTTCAAGCTCATTAGCATCAGTCCGTCGGTATTGCCGGACAGATCGTTTTTTCTGCTGTCGTATCCTATCAAAAGAACATTTATGACATTCCTGCTTGACATTACTTCTCCGCCGTTTGTAGCCCATTCCTTTATAGCTTCCTTAAAGCTCGCGGCATTTAGGTCGGCATCGATTGTTGAAAAATCGGATTCCTCAAATATCGGGTCATCCGTTATTATGCCTGAATCATCTTTACCAGTGTTGAGCTTGCCAAGCTTAACCGCTGTGTAAATGAGGCCCGAGCCGACGATTGTAGCTAGCACGGCAAGTGCCGCAAAAATGATTATAACGGTTTTTTTCTTTTTGGAAGGAACCTTATTGCCCCCGCTCTCAATGTCTTGTACCTCATCGTGTTCGGGCTGCGTTATCTCATCAGGTTTTTCAGAGCCTTCGTTATTTGGATTTTCATTTAAGGTATCTTTTTCATTATCTGAATCCTGCATATAATCCTCCGGTCGGACTAAATTTCATCGTTATCTTGTATTTCTTGCGTTTCTTCCTGCTCTTGGCAACCGTTTTCTCCATCGGGCTCTCCTGGTGTTCGTGAAAGAGTGGCAACCTTTTCGCCTTCGTTTACCTTCATAACAATAACGCCCTTTGACGGTCTAGCACATTCTCTAATATCGTTTGCGGGGATTCTGATTATTATTCCGTCTGTTGATATTATTATTATATCATCTGTGTCGTCAACTACCCGAATAGCCGCAACGTCTCCGAATTTTTTAGTTTTGTAATTGATTAAGCCCTTTCCGCCTCTTGATTGGCGTCTGTAATCGCTCTGGTCGCTCCTTCTTCCAAAGCCGCTTTCGCTTACCGTTAAAATCTTTCCTTCCTCGCGAAGAACGGACATCCCTATAACGCTGTCCTTCGGGCCTAAAGAAATTGCCTTTACTCCTCTTGCGGTTCGCCCGATTGGTCGACAGTTCTTTTCGTTAAATCGTATGCTCATTCCCTTTTTAGTGGCAACGAGAAGGTCGCTGTTCCCGTCTGTAAGCTTAACCCATGCAAGCTCATCGTCCTCGTCAAGATTTATAGCAATAACGCCTTTTTTCCTTGCGTTTTTGTATTCGTTAAGGGCTGTTCTTTTAATTATTCCCTTTCGTGTAACCATACAAAGGTATTTTTCGTCTTCTATTTTCGGAACTCTTATCATTGCTGATATCATTTCATCC
>CAZPPO010000029.1:0-15680 GCA_964588475.1 uncultured Eubacteriales bacterium | reverse complement strand
AAAGCCGTCGTAGCCGTCTCTTAAAAGAGTTGACATACACTGAAAAACGGGTACGCAGCCATGCCCTATGATTGCTCCTCGAAGATGGTTTCCGGCTCTTGTTTGGAAAAAGCCGTTCACGGGTGCGATATTGTTACCGCTTTTGAAGTGAAAATCCTTTGCGTGAACATGAAAAACGTATTGAGAAAGCCTTCCAACTGCATTAACAGGGTCCTCGTCCGCACAAAGGAAATTACCCATATCGAAAAGAAGTCCGAAATTTTCGTTAGCAACGCAATTTACGAGCTGTTCGACCCTTGTGCTTTCCTGACAGAAGAAACCGTGGTTTTCAACCATCGTTCGAATGCCGAGCGTTCCGGCATACTCTGTAACCGCTTTACAGCCCTTGACGAGAATAGGAAGCGCCTCATTGAAGCCTCTTTGCCTTCTGTCTTCTTTCTTCCAGCCGCCTGTTGCGTCATGGCGCATACCCGATACGCCGAGGATTTTAGCTATTTCAACCTCTTTTTTTAGTCTTTCGATTTCCGATTCAAGAGTACCGCCGGCAGGATATAAGAAATTCGCTCCTATCGTGTAATTCACGGGCTTTATGCCGATTCTTTCGCACTCGCTGTTCAGCTCCTTGGCATATTCAGCCTTGTCCATACCGGCAGGCGGATGTATTTCGGCAAATTCGATGCCGTCAAAGCCTATTTTTTTTGCAAGGGAAATCAGTTCCATTTCGGTTTTATTACCGCTTCTTGTTAGCTGTGAAAAGCTGTAGCTGCTGACAGAAAATTTCATACATATCCTCATTTCTCCGACTTGCGGACTATTTTATTAAATAAAAACTAAATCATTAATACTCTGCCGGAAAGCGCATAAAGCCCAAGTGATATCAGTGCGGTATAAATAAATACGGCGGGAGAGCCTTTAAAAGCGGGCGGTATTTCATCGTTTTCCCTGAGCCTTTTAATACCGGCATTTATTATTATAACAGCTAAAAAAAATGCTGCTCCCGCACCAAGACCGTATCCTGCCGCTTTTTGAATGCTAAAAGCCGATAGATGATTTATCATCGGTACTGATAAAACAAGAGAATTGAAGGCCGCCACAGAAAGCATGCCTATAAGACCTTTGTCGACCCTTAAGAGCATTGTAACTAATAATGAGAGCAAATACAAGGCCGCTAAAATTCCAATGTATATAACATAATGAAGAGGCTGATTCAACGCATTTATTTCAGGGATAAAGTCGAGGAAAAAACAAATTATTCCAAGGGATACGGAGAACATTGATATAAAAGCGGAAAAAGCAAGCAGCCACTTAGGCTTTGCCGCCATACGGAAAGCCTCGCTTGAACCGAGCCCCCCGACAAGAACGGGATTTTGAACGGCTATAACGAAAAGAGCGGTTGAAATCAAGCTTAAAGCATAACTCATTTAGTGTCCTCCCGGATGATTATATCCGATACCATATCCTCGGTATAGTGAGGGTACAGTCGTATTCTGAGCTTGCGCAACAAGGCGGCAAGGAATCCGAGTGTTATCAGTCCGCCTACGGGTAAAAGCATAATATCGAGCTTAAAAGCATGGTTAACAGGATAATCGTAAAATGTTCCGCTGCCTGTAATTTCGCGAATAGCACCCGCTAAAAGAACCGTAGCCCCATATCCCGTTGCCGAAAAAAATGCGTGAATAAGCGCTTCCTTAGGCTTGCTTCTGACATAATATCTCTCACAAAGAAGAAATACGAGGCTGCTGACAGTAATAAGCGGAATGGTAATTCCCAAGGCGGCAGCTTCATTTGGAACAATGTCGCAGAGAAGATAAGTCAAGGGCAAAAGGATTGAAGTGTTAATAGCGACATATATTACGAGTCTGATAAACCTCGGAAGCCTTTTAAGCACAAGGGAGGCTGCCAATGCGTTAACAATAAGAACAAGAAAAGACGATGCCGCAACAAGTACGGCTGACTTAACGCTTGTTGATACGGTTATAAGCGGGAACAAGCCGACAGCCTCTATAAGCGCGGGATTTTTTACAATAAGCGTTTCGCGTATTATTTTTCGCAGCTTTGTTTTATCGTCAATCATTATTTTCAGCCTCGAGCTTCATACTTTTGTTTTTTATCCCTTGTATATCATAATCCTTAGAAAACAGCGGAGAAAGAGCGTTCATTATCAAAATGGCGAAACAGGTTGAATCCTCAAAAATGCCAACTGTGCGAAACAGCATTACCACAATACCGGCTGTTACGCCGAATAAAAAGCCCGGCAGATTTTTCCCCGGTGAACAGTAAGGCATTGTTAAGAGAAAAAGTCCGCCGAAAATAAGCGTTCCCGAGCAAAGCTCCATTATAACCGAATTAAAGCTTCCCGTTAGAATACGCGGGAAAACAGCCGCAAAAACGCCCGAGGAAAGAATATAGCCTAAAAAGATGAAAAATCTGCTTTTGCGCCTGACAAGAAGGTAAATGCCCGTTGCCAAAAGCACAAGCGCACAGGTTGCTCCCATAGGGCCGGAATGCTCTCCTATAAGCACTTTTGCTACAGATGTTACGCCGGGATAAATGGAATTACCCAAAGAAAGAGAATAAGCAAGTGAGGTTCCGCTGACAAAAGCGGGGTCGCTCATTGCGGTAACGGGATATACAAGCGAGGGATAGGTAAAAACCGAAGTCTCCGAACAAACTGAGGCGAACGCAAGCGCACCTGCCGCCGGTACAAACGGGAGCTTGTCTCTGTTTCCGAACGGGAGTGAGCAGACAAAAAACGCGAAGGCAACGCAGAAAGCCAAAAAGGTAAAGGATACGCTTGCCGGAAGCATTAACACAATAAAAATACCCGTTACTGTGGCAGAAGGCGAAAAGAAAACGGGCTTTTTTTTCAACAGGAGGTCACCGCAAAAAGAGAATACAAGACTAAGCAGCACCGAGACAAGGGCAAGCTTAACAGCTCTTTCACCGTAATAATACCAGGCCATTAAAAGCGGAGAAAGGAGCATCAACAAAAGGTCCTTTTTATTGTCCGAAAAATTGGTGTTACCGCAAATAAATTCCAATATATTGCAATTCCTTTCCAACAATTCCAAAAAGTTATCATTGTGTACAGACTGTTTGCGTAATATGATAGTAGTAAATTCAAGGGGGTTATTGCAAATGAAAATCGAGCTTTATAATGAGGATAAGATAGTCGTACAGTTAACCAGTACGGATCTCAAAACGCTCGATATTACATATGAGGATATGGACTATTCCAATATTGAGACACGCCGTGTTATCTGGACTCTTCTTGATGAAGCACGCAGGGTATTGGGCAAGGACATAAGCACAACCGAGCGTATGCTCATTGAAGCACTCCCGGCAGAGGACGGCGGGTGTGTACTATATTTTACCGTGCTGCCGTCATCGGGCTGTGAGAACAGTGGGAAAAGGCTTGTTATGAAGAAGGAGGCAGAGCCAATATTGCTTTGTACCTCAATCTGCGATAACTTCATAGGGGCTGTTGAAATACTTAAAAAATGTGAGACCAAGCATAAAGGGTTTTCAAGTTATATTTTAGGGGGAGAGTATTACACGGTTATTTTCCCTAAACTGACTCAGAGCGAATACTTTATAACTAACCTGTGCGAGTATTGCGATATTTATGAGTCGGACTTAAAAAAGATATCCGAAATAACAGAGTACGGTAAATACATAAAATCATTTTCTCAGAGAGTCGATAGCAGCTCCTCTGTCGCTTGCGCTGAAAATATAGCTTCCCGCAACTAAGACATTAGCTCCCGCTTGTATACAAAGCTTAGCGGTTTTAGCGTTGATTCCGCCGTCAACCTGGATGTCAATATCAGAATTTTTCAACCTGATTTCAGTTATTTTGGGCAAGACAGATTCCTTGAAATCCTGACCAGGAAAACCGGGCTCTACAGTCATAACAAGAACCATATCAATACAATCTAAAAAGGGAAAAACACACTGTGCGGGAGTATCGGGCTTAAGAGAAAGAGCGGCCTTTACCCCACGGCTTTTTATTTTTTCAATTGCTTTTTTGGCAGGACATGAACCACCGAAGCATTCTGTGTGGACAGTGATTATGTTTGCCCCGGCATTTACAAAGTCATCTATAAACAAAAGCGGATCAGTAATCATTAAATGAACGTCAAAACAAATATTAGTTACTTTTCTTAAGCTTCTTACTACGGGCGCGCCAATTGTAATATTCGGCACAAAATGACCGTCCATAACATCAATATGAAGCATGTCCGCGCCGAGCGCCTCTATTTCACAGATTTCCTCTTTGAGCCTTGAATAGTCGCATGAAAGGAGAGAAGGGGATATTTTAATCGGTCTTTCCATCATATTCCTCCCAAAGTCTTAAAGATTTTTCTTTATCTGAACGAATTTGATTTTTAAGGTCCTCAAGCGATGCGAATTTAATTTCATCACGAAGTCTTTCGGTTAGAGCAACACGAATATTTTCACCGTAAAGCGTTTCGTTTATCCCTATAATATGCGTTTCACTGCCCATAACACCGTCACTAACGGTAGGGCGCAGTCCTATATTGGTAACAGAAGGGTAAAATCTGTCTTTTATTAGAGCATAAGAAGCATAAACACCGAATTTAGGTATAATAAAATCATCGGGGAAATGCTGGTTAATTGTCGGAAACCCTAATTCTCTGCCGAGTTTTCTGCTCTCTTGCACCGAAAAATCATATGAGAAGTGTCTGCCCAGCATATTTCGTGCGCTAATAACGTCTCCCCTTTCAAGAGCGTCTCTTATTCTCGAGGAGCTTACGGGTAAACCGTCATACATTACGGCGCCGGCTATTTTTAAGCGTATTGCGTTGTCGTCGCAAAGCTGCTTAAGCGTCGTTATATCACCCCTGGCATCTTTGCCGAAACGGTAGTTAAAGCCGCACGAAATCTGTTTGATTTTCAGTTTATGGGCAATAAAGGTGATAAAATCCTCACAACTCAAATTCATCAGCGATGAGAAGTCCGCATGCACAGCACTTATGCCCATTTTCTTCAACAGGGTAGCTTCATAGTATTTTGTTATAAGTCTTTTGGGAGCATCGCCGCAAAGATAATGCAAGGGATGCCGGGTGAACATAAGGATAAGAGGAGTCTCACCGCTCCTGCAGTCAACGGCTTTTTCTATTACACTTCTGTGTCCCGTATGCAGACCGTCGAATGTTCCGAGGGCAACACAGGAGGCTCTTATATTTTTCAGTACAAAATCATCCATAATCAAAGCTCACTGTATACTCTTTTTACCTTTAATACGCCCTTTGCGCTGCAGGCGTCTGCGATTCCCAAGAAATTTCCTTCGGGTGAATAAACCCTAAACAGGCTATCAACCTTTTTAATTTCAAGTCTGTCAAGAAACAGCTCGCCGCCGTTTTTAAATCGAACGCTTTGAGGGGCGGTAACCGTTACTTGCGGAAAAAGCGACAAGGCGTGGTCAACGGGAATAACCGCTTCGGACAGCCTGTCATTATCCTTTAAGTCTTTCAGCTGTGAGAGCGTATAGCATCCGTCTAAACAAAAGCCGTTTGAAACGGTGCGTATGAGCTCGGTCATAACAGCCCCGCAGCCGAGCATATTGCCTATGTCATCGATAATGCTCCTTATATAAGTTCCGGGAGAACAGGAAACAAAAAGAGAATAATCGTCGTCCTCCTCTTGGGTTACGCTGATTTCAAAAATACTTACGGTTTTGGCTTCTCTTTCTGTTACCAAACCCCTTCTTGCTAATTCATAAAGTCTGACGCCGTCCTTTTTAATTGCCGAATACATCGGAGGGATTTGTTTTATCTCACCCAAAAAGCTCGGCAATATTTTTTTTATATCCTCAAGGCATGCCGTCTTATTGCTGCAACCTATAATGTTTCCCGTTATATCAAGGGTATCGGTTTTTTTTCCCAAGGTAAAACGTGCTAAGTAGTTTTTTTTACTCAAAGGGAAAAAACCTATAAAGCGTACCGCACCGCCTAAAGCTATAGGTAAAACACCTGTCGCCAAAGGGTCTAAGGTACCCGTGTGACCCGCCTTGTGCGATGATGCTAACGCCTGTACTTGTTTACAAGCGGTAAAAGAGGTTTTTGCGCTTTCCTTGTTAAGACAAATAATACCATTCATTAAGCTTTGGCTTCCAATGCTTGCTCTATTGCCTTGAGCAGAGCGGATTTTGCGGCGGCAAGAGTTCCGCCAAGCTCGCATCCCGAGGCGTTTTTATGACCGCCGCCTCCCAATTTTGCACAGATGTCGGCGGCATTAAGACTGCCGTTAGTTCTGACCGATATATTAAAGCTTCCGTCCTTTTGCTCTTTAATAACCGCTCCTACCAAAACACCTTCAATCTGACGCGAGGCGGCAGTTATTGGATGGCATTCACTCTCAAGAGCGCCGCTTTTTTCAAACATTTGTCTTGTTATGATATAAATTGCGCACCTGTCGTCAAAATGCAGTTCAAGTGTTTCATTAACAAGCTTTTCAAGCTTCACAAAGCTTTTTGTTTTTGTTTCAAACATTTGCTTATTTATATCCTGAGCGTCAATACCCTTGTCCATCATATCCGCAGCGATTCTGAGAGTTCTGGAGGTTGT
Organism: uncultured Eubacteriales bacterium; assembly: GCA_964588475.1. Lineage (GTDB taxonomy): Bacteria > Bacillota > Clostridia > Oscillospirales > Acutalibacteraceae > DTU089. Next base: position 9,093 of record CAZPPO010000029.1, on the reverse strand, counting down.
ATTCGGATAGCGAAAACAGCCCGTGTCCGTGGCTACCCCGACATAGATGCACACCGCCATAAAATAATCAATTTCTACTCCCAACTCCCGAATTACATCGTAAACCATTTCGCTCGCCGCTGCCGTGTCCTCTAAAAAGGTGAACCTAGCGTATTCGGTATTCGAGGAGTGATGGTCAAGGCACAAATCGATTTTATTTTCGAAATCACGCCAGTTGTCGCCTAAAAGCTTTAGGTCGGCAATATCCACCGCCACAATAAGGTTAGGTTCAAAATTCTCGAATTTTATGTTGTCCGCAATAAAACGAAGATTGTGCGCCGGTTCATCAACGCTTGACACGCGGCTTTTTTTCCCGAGCTTCTCCAAAGCGGCATGAAGAGCATACGCACAGCCCATAGCGTCACCGTCGGGCTGCTCGTGCATTAATATGAGAATGTTGTCGCTGTGTCTGAGTTTTTCGGCAAACTCCTTTTTATTGATTCTCATCGTTATTTTCCTTGTCCTTACCGAGGGCATTCATCCTCTCAACAATTTCCATACCCTGCTGTATGGAATTGTCGGCTATAAATTTAAGCTCGGGTATTTTTCTTATACGGATTTTCGAACCAATTTCTCTTCGGATAAGTCCCGTAGCATTAGTCAAAGCTTCAACTGCCTTAACGGATATGTCAATACCCTCCAAAGCACTTATAAACACTTTGGCGTAAGACAAGTCCCGTGCAAGCTCTATTCTTGATACGGAAATAAAGCGGTCTGTTATTCGCGGATCCTTAAGATTTCGTATTACTGACATGATTTCGCGTCTGATATCCTCAGCGGTGCGGTCTTTTTTATACGTTCCCATGGCAAGTTAATCCTCGCGGTATTCCTCTGTTATGAACGCCTCGAAGATGTCGCCCTCCTTAATGTCATTATAGTGCTTAAGTCCGATGCCGCATTCATATCCCGCGTTAACCTCTTTGACATCGTCCTTAAATCGCCTGAGTGAATCTATTTCGTCCTCGGTAAAAACTATTCCGTCACGAACGAGCCTGATTTTTGAGTTTCTGGTAACCTTACCCTCTTGAACATAAGAGCCCGCTATTACTCCGGCGCTTGTGAGCTTGAAGACATTTCTTACTTCTATTCTGCCTGTATTTACATCTCGATATTTAGGCTTAAGCATGCCCTTGATAGCCGACTCAATTTCCTCTATACAATCGTAAATAACCCGATACATGCGAAGCTCGACGTTATCTCTCTCAGCGTTTGCGGAAGCTATTTGATCGGGCCTTACATTAAAGCCTATTATAATTGCGTTTGACGCATTAGCGAGCATAACGTCCGACTCGTTGATTGCCCCGACACCGACATGTATAACGCTGACGCGTACCTCTTCATTTGACAGCTTTTCAAGATTTTGTTTGACAGCCTCTGCGGAGCCTTGTACATCCGCTTTGACAATAAGGTTCAAAGCCTTAAGCTCGCCGGAGGAAATCGAAGAAAACAGATTGTCGAGTGTTATCTTCTGATATGCGCTGAACTCTTCCTCCTTTTGCTGTTGACGACGCTGTTCAACAAGAGTGCGGGCAAGCTTCTCATCTGTTACCGCATCAAAAACATCACCAGCCGAGGGTACATCGGCAAGACCCGTAATTTCAACGGGAACCGAGGGAGAGGCCTGCTCAACCTTATTACCCTTGTCATCGGTCATAACGCGTACACGACCGACGGCGGTGCCTGCGACAAGAATGTCACCGATGTTGAGCGTTCCGTTTTGAACGAGCAATGTTGCGATGGGTCCTCTGCCTTTATCAAGACGGGCCTCGATAACTATTCCCTTGGCGGCTCTGTTAGGATTTGCTTTAAGCTCCTTAACCTCCGCTACAAGAAGAATTGATTCAAGAAGCTTGTCAAGTCCTTCCTTTGTTTTGGCTGAAACGGGTACACAAATGGTATCGCCGCCCCATTCTTCGGGAACAAGACCGTATTCCGTAAGCTGCTGCATAATTTTATCGGGTGAGGCGCCGGGTTTATCCATTTTATTTATTGCTACGACAATGGAGATATCAGCCGCCTTTGCATGGTTAATAGCTTCTACCGTTTGAGGCATAATACCGTCATCCGCTGCGACGACGAGTATCGCGATGTCTGTTGCCATTGCACCGCGAGCACGCATTGAGGTGAACGCGGCATGACCGGGAGTGTCAAGAAATGTTATATACTGCTCATTGACAAGAACTCTGTATGCGCCGATATGCTGAGTAATTCCTCCCGCCTCGGTGGAGGTTACGGAGGTGTGTCTGATGGAGTCAAGAAGTGAAGTCTTACCGTGGTCAACATGTCCCATAACGACGACTACGGGGCTTCTGGAAATCAGGTCTTTTTCGTTATCTAAGCTGTCATCGATAATTTGTTCCTCAATAGAAACGACAACCTCCTTGTTTACCTTCGCACCAAGCTCCGTCGCAACTATTTCAGCAGTTTCAAAATCTATTACTTCGTTGACACTTGCCATGACGCCTAAGGAGAAAAGCTTTTTTATTACTTCCGATGCGGTCATTTTAAGAAGAAAGGCAAGTTCTCCTACTGTTATCTCTTCAGGTATGGTGATAACAAGAGTTTTTTTCGCTCTTTCTTCGGCAATTCTCTTGAGCCTTTCGGCCTCGCTCTCCCTGCGATGCGATCGCATTCCCTGTTTTTTTCGATACTGCTGACTTTTCTGTTTCAGCTTTTGCTTTGTCACGCTGTCACTTACCGTTTTGTTTGCAGACGCGATAGTTTCATAGCGCTCATTATATTTTTCGAGTTCAACATTAACAGCTCTCGTGTCGATAGTAAGCTTTTCGCCTTTTGTTCTCGACTGAAGCTTATCGGTCATGCCGGCCTTATGCTTTTCCGGGTTTTTCCTGAAGGGCGCAACACTTGATGAAGGCTTCTTATTATCGGAAGAGGATGCTTTTTTATTTTTTTCGGATTTATGACTTTCGGATTTAGCAACTTCAGCGGCTTCAGCGGCTTGTTTTTCCTTAGCGCGCTGCTCGTCACTTTTTTGCATGGCAAAATAGTCATCGAAGCTCTCAACCGAATGCTTTTGAGTCAAGGTATCGAATATGATATCAAGCTCATTGTCTTCAAGAGCCGTCTGTGCCTTTTTTGCTGTGTCAAAATACTTTTTCAGTATATCAACAACTTCCTTGCTCGCAATATTAAAATCCTTTGCAACCTCATGCACCCTATATTTTATTATCATTTTGAATCCTCCCCGATGAGTTCTGTCAATTTTGACGCTAAATTTCTATCTGATACGGCTAAAACAGCGGCACTTTTACCGACTGCAAATCCGATTTTTTCTTTTGTTAGGTCAACACATAATGCCTGAGCCCTTGAACCGCTTCTTTTTATGGTTATTTCTGTTTCGCTTTTTAGTCTTTCGGAGCCGTCTGCCGATAATATAACCAAATAAGCCTTATTTCGGACAATGCAGTCCATAACAGCATCATGACCTATATGAAGCTTGCCGGCTTTGTGGCATATGCCAAGCATGTTTGATAGTTTATCCGCCATTGCCACGCTCCAAGCAATTTAATTTTTCTTCAAGCATATGAAAAACAGTATCCGGTATTTTACAGGCTAATGCATTTTCAAGTCTTTTTGCCTTGCGTGCTTGCCTTAAGCAGTCATTAAAGGGGCAAATATAAGCTCCTCTTCCCGAGGCTTTCCCCGTAAGGTCAACAGAAACATCGCCCTGTGCGGAGCGGACTATCCTGATTAACTCTTTTTTTGGTTTCATTTCACCGCAGCCTGTGCACCTTCTAAGCGGTATTTTTCGACCTGTCAAACGAAATCCTCCTTAAAACTGTCGGTTTTCAGTGTTTTGCGGTGCAAAAAATCCGCTTTCGGGCTTTATATCTATCTTCCAGTTTGTCAGTCGGGCTGCAAGCCTTGCGTTTTGTCCCTTGTTACCGATTGCAAGGGAAAGCTGAGTGTCGGGTACGGTGACCGTACAGGAATTAGGCTGGCTTTCATCAATAACAACCGAAATAACGTCGGCAGGTGCGAGAGCGGCGGCGATGAACAATTTAGGGTCATCGCTGTACACTACAACATCGATTTTTTCTCCGCCTAAAGCATCAACGATTTTCCCGATTCTTGAACCACGAAGACCAATACAAGCTCCTACAGGGTCGACATTCTCATCCTTGCTGAAAACTGCAACCTTTGTGCGTGAGCCGGCCTCTCTGGAGATGGACTTGATTTCAACTGAACCGTCATAAATTTCAGGAACCTCTGATTCAAACAGCCTTTTTACAAGACCCGGGTGTGTTCTTGAGATCATTGCCTTAGGGCCTTTGTCATTTTCTTTTACATCTACTATATAAACCTTAACATATTCTCCATCGCGAAATATCTCTCCGGGCACCTGTTCACCCTTCGGAAGAACAGCTTCAGCCTTTCCGATTTCTATGGTTACATTTCCGGTTTTGGGGTCAACTCTTTGGACCTTTCCGGAGACAAGCTCCTGCTTGCGGCTTTGAAACTCACGAAGGATAAGCCCTCTTTCTGCATCACGGATTCCCTGCCGTATAACGTTTTTTGCTGTTTGCGCTGCAATTCTGCCGAATTTCTTTGTTTCAAGCGGAATTTCGACAATATCGCCTGCTACAGGCACCTTTTTATATTTTGCGGCTTCTTCAAGCGTTACTTGTAAATCCTTATCCGTTATTTGCTCAACTACTGTTTTTCTCAAAAATACCTTAAGCTCATATTTTTCTCTGTCAGTCTCGCAAAACACAACGTCCTTGCTGCCGTAATCCTTTTTAACAGAGGTTACTATGGCCGCGGTGATTTTATCAAGCAGATGCTCGGCAGGAATGCCTTTTTCTTTTTCCATCAACTCAACGGCCTCAAAAAACTCCTTGTTTTTCATCTTCCAAAACCAACCCTTCTCTTTATAAAAATAAAATTAATTATTAAAATCATCAACCTTTACAAAGGCAATCTCTTTTTTTTCGGCGGTCATTTGTGTTTCATCTTCGAGAATAACAGACACATCACCGTCTTTATAGCCGGATAAAATACCCCTAAACTCCCTTTGACCGTTAAAGGGTCTGATAAGCTTAACGAAAACGGGAGATCCCAAAAAGCTTTCAAAATGAAATTCTTTAGTAAGCTCTCTTTCTACTCCGGGTGACGAAACCTGCATGTTATAGCTGTTTTCAATGAAATCGGCTTCATCAAGGGGCGCATCGAGAGCGTGGCTCATTTTTACACAGTCGTCTAAGGATACTCCGCCTTGCTTATCAATATATATGCGAAGATAGTAATTTGCACCTTCTTTGACAAAGCGTACATCCCAAAGAACAAGACCTAATTCTAAGGCGATAGGTTCGGCAATTTCCCAAACTCTGAAAACAGTGTTTTTGCCCATTTGGCCGCTACTCCTTCTGACAAGCAGTAGAGAGCGGGTCGCCCCACTCTCTAACTCATTTCTTTGCTTGCTGACACAGTATATCACAATAATTTTTCAATTGCAATACTTTTATCTAAATTTTAATTGTGCCGATTAAATATCCTATTAAAAAAATTATAGGCATATGAACAAGATAAATAAGCAAAGCTTTTTTTCCAATGAATTCAACGGGTTTGCATATAGATTTGTAAGCCCTTTTCGGAATTTTTCTTCCCATGATTATTCTGCCCGCCCAAAGCCCTGCGATATACAGGAAAATCCAGGGGAAAAGCGGATAATAATCTGCCGAAAAAAAGCCATCCGGATGAATACCGAGCGGGAATAACCACCGTGAATTTATAATACCGTCTGTAAGGTTCAGCCTGAAAAGGTTCGAAAAGCCTAAGTATCCGTCGGATATGTTAAAGGTTAATAAAAACAGTACAAGACACAAGGCAATACCGATAGAGGATGGGATTTTTTTTACGACAAACATTAAAAAAGGTGTTATAAGCATGACGGCGGAGAGAAAATGCAGTATGCCGAACCTTATTTCAAGGCCGCTAAATCCTATCTCGGGAAGGATAACCGCAGTTGTCAAAAAAACGATAAATGCTGTGAATAAGGTAACTAAACCTCGTTTAAGGTTGCTTCTTGACAAATATGAGCTAAAGGCACAAGTCAGAATGAATAGACTTGCGATAATAACAGGGGCAATATTCATTAGTGAGAAAAATAAAGCCCTAAAGAACCATATATTAAAGATACTGCCGAAGGCGAATATAATATGATAAATTATCATAAGTAAAACGGCAATTCCCCTTATTAAGTCCAGTATCGCTATACGGTGCCCCGGTTTTGCGTCTTTGCTTTTCATACCTTATCACCCTTTGCACTATAACATGAATCATTTCACTTGGCAAGGCAAAAAATACTTGACAAAACCGTCGTTCGCGTATATAATCTGTAGCACTGCGAATAAGCAGCACAAAATCCTTGCTCCGAAGGATATTTCGGGGCCTTAAGACCAAGAGGAGGTGTAAACGATGTCCACAAATACCGCATACGAAACAGTAGTCGTTTTTTCGGTTGCAGACGGAGAAGAGTCCGCAAAAGAGCTTGTTGAGAAATTTAAAGCGATGATAGAAGCAAACGGTACTATCGACAGCGTTGATGAATGGGGCAAGCGCAGGCTTGAATACCTAATCAACGATGAAGAATACGGATACTATGTGCTCTATAATTACCAGAGCAATGCAGAATTTCCTTCTGAATTAGACCGTGTTTTAAACATCACGGACGGTGTTCTGCGTTCGCTGATTGTTAAAAAATAGGAGAGAACGTTATGCTTAATTACGCTATTATTATGGGTAGGCTTGTTGCAGATCCCGAGCTTCGTCAGACTCAAACGGGAATTTCCGTTACCTCCTTTACCGTCGCGGTAGAGCGTGCCTTTGTAAAGCAGGGGGAAGAGAGACAGGCGGATTTCATTGATGTTGTTGCTTGGAGACAGACTGCCGAATTTATCACAAGATACTTTCAAAAGGGCTCAATGATTGCAATTCACGGTTCTATTCAGACAAGCTCATACGAGGATAAGAACGGGAATAAACGCAAAAGAGTTGAGATAATTGCTGACAGCGTTAGCTTTTGCGGTTCTAAAAGTGAGGGCGGAGGCAACAGTCAGCGAACCGAGAGCTCGGGAGCACAAACATTTTCAAACGGCAGCGCCGACGATTTTATTGCCGATGAGGAAGCAGACGAGCTTCCGTTCTGACATGTTATTAATTATGGAGGGTTTTAAATGGCTTACGATAAGTCTGAAAAAGGCGACAATCGCCAAAGAAGAAAAGGCCGCAAAAAGGTTTGTTCGTTCTGTGTTGAAAAATCAGACGCGATTGATTATAAAGATGCTCAAAAGCTTCGCCGCTTTACTTCCGACAGGGCAAAAATACTGCCCCGAAGGGTGACCGGCACATGCGCTTACCATCAGAGAGAGCTTACTACCGCAATCAAACGCGCAAGACACATAGCTATATTGCCTTATACTGCTGATTAATTTTTTGCAGCCGGAAAAACCGGCTGCTTTTTTTATTGTAAAGGAGTTTTTATGCCGGAAAACGAAACAAAAGCACAGCGCGCTGTACTAATATGTGTTGATTCGGGAGAATATGACGCCGAGGTTTCCGTAAATGAGCTTTCACAGCTAACGCAAACCGCGGGTGCCGAGGTTGTTGCTACAATAATTCAATCGAGAAAGAGCCCTGACGCCACGACATATATCGGAAAGGGCAAGCTAAAGGAGCTTAAAGAGTTTTGTGATGAAAACGAGGTTAATTTAATCATTGCCGACTGCGACCTTACATCTACACAACAGCGTAATCTTGAAAAGGAAACCGACCTTAGGGTTATTGACAGAACTACACTAATACTCGACATTTTCGCCCAAAGGGCAAGAAGCGGCGAGGGCAAGCTTCAAGTTGAGCTTGCTTTGCTTCAATATTTGCTTCCAAGGCTTACAGGCAGGGGGGCTTCAATGTCAAGGTTAGGCGGCGGTATTGGAACAAGGGGTCCCGGTGAGACAAAGCTTGAAAGCGACAGAAGGCATATAAGAAGGCGAATAAGCTTTCTTAAAGCCGAGCTTAATCAACTGGAGGCGCGAAGGGAAAGACTGCGAAGACGAAGAAAAAAGACGGGTGTTATAACTGTAGCTCTTGTGGGTTACACCAACGCAGGAAAATCAACACTTATGAATACACTTACAAATGCGGGGGTTTTGGTGCAAGACAAGCTGTTTGCAACGCTTGACCCGACAGCTCGCGCGCTCAAGCTTCCTAATGGTGAAACGGTTATGCTTATTGATACCGTTGGCTTTATACGAAGACTGCCTCACGGCCTTATCGAAGCTTTTAAGTCTACACTTGACGAGGCGGTAAATGCTGATATTATTCTTAATATATGTGATGCCTCAAGCAGTGAGTGTGAGGAGCATCTGAAAATAACAAATGAATTACTCAAAGAGCTCGGATGCATCGACAAGCCGGTGATATCGGTATTTAATAAGTGTGATTTGGCAAATAATGATTATTTGACGCTTACAGATACGCTGAGCGTGTGCATATCGGCGCTCAAGGGGAAGGGGATAGAGCAGCTGCTTGAAAAGATAACACAAGTGCTTGCGTCAAGGTATCATAGAGCCAGGCTTTTATTGCCTTTTTCAATGGCGGGGGAAGTGGCTCAAATAAGAGAAAAGGGTGTTGTCCATTCCGAGCAATACACCCAAAATGGAATACTTTGTGATGTTACCGCCGAAATTTCAAGACTTGAAAAACTTAAAAAATTCTTTTGCTGAATATATGTCGCGTATAATAATATTTCCCAAAATACGCTCTATAAATCTCAAACAAATTTAATTAATTGAACAGTAAATAACTGTTGACAATCGGAAATCCTTATATTATAATAACATTCGCCTTAAATAAGGCAATCGCTCAAGACATCGAGTACACGGCGGCATAGCTCAGTTGGCTAGAGCACTCGGTTCATACCCGGGGTGTCGTAGGTTCAAGTCCCACTGCCGCTACCAGACTCCTTGTTTTGAGCGTTTATAAGGCCCGGTGGTCAAGCGGTTAAGACACCGCCCTTTCACGGCGGTAACACGA
>CAZPPO010000028.1:1513-15697 GCA_964588475.1 uncultured Eubacteriales bacterium | reverse complement strand
AAGCTCAAATGGTTTAAGTCCTCGCTTTTAACGGTCACGAATATTCCGATGATGAATCCCGAAATAGTAACAGGTATTTCTATGATGCTTCTTTTTGTTTTTGTCGGAGTACTTGTTGACAGAACGGGAGTTCTCGGCTTTACTACACTTTTAATAGCCCATGTCACCTTTAATCTGCCCTATGTCATCCTTTCGGTTCTTCCTAAGCTAAGGCAAACAGACAAGCATCTGTCTGAGGCGGCTCAGGATTTAGGCTGTACTCCTGTACAATCATTTTTCAAGGTTGTTCTTCCAGCTATAATGCCGGGAATTGTAACGGGTCTTATAATGTCCTTTACTCTATCTCTTGATGATTTTATCATAAGCTACTTTGTAAGCGGTCCAACCTCGCAGACCTTGCCTATCAGAATTTTTTCTATGACAAAAAAGAGAGTAACTCCGGATATGTACGCTTTATCCTCTCTTATTTTCATTGTCGTTTTCCTGCTTCTTATTCTTGTGAACATTTCTCAAGTCAGAGGAGAGAAAAAGAAAAAGTCTATTAAACGCATATAATGCGTAATTGAAAGGGGTTTTTACAGTGAAAAAAATTTTTTATGCTTTTGTTGGGTTTTTGACTCTTTTGTCGATAACCGCTTTGCCGGTTTTGGCAGAGAGCGAGCAAAAGGACTACTCGCATTTAAACGGTACTACTATCAACGTTTATAATTGGGGCGAGTACATTTCCGACGGCTCCGAAGGCTCCCTTGACGTGAATGCGGAGTTTACAGAGAAATACGGTATAACCGTAAATTACACGAACTATACAAGCAACGAAAACCTCTATAACAAGCTTGTGGGAGGCGGAGCAAACTACGATGTCATTATTCCTTCCGATTATACTATTGACAGGCTTATACAGGAGGATATGCTTTTACCTCTCGATTTTTCGAACATTCCCAATTACTCATATATACTTGATGAATATAAAGACCTGTATTTTGACCCAGAAAACAAGTATTCCGTTCCTTATACCGTGGGTATGATAGGGCTTATTTATAATACAAAGATGGTTGATGAAAAGCTGACAAGCTGGAACGATATGTGGAACGAAAAGTATTCAAAGAAAATTCTTATGTTCGACAATCCCAGAGACGCGTTTTCTATTGCCCAATTTATTCTCGGTCAGGATGTCAATTCAAAGAACAGTGAGGACTGGGATGCGGCGGCGGAGCTCTTAAAAAAGCAAAAGCCTCTTATCAGCTCTTATGTTATGGATGAGATTTTTAACAAAATGGAGCGTGGCGACGCGGCTATAGCGCCTTATTACGCGGGTGATTTCCTTTCAATGGTTGAGGTTAATCCCGACCTTGCTTTCGTTTATCCTAAAGAAGGTACAAACTTCTTTGTGGATTCAATGTGTATCCCTAAGGGCGCGCAAAACAAAGAGGCCGCCGAGCTGTATATTAACTTTATGCTCAGCACAGATATTGCGGTGGCAAATGCAAACTATATCTGCTACGCCTCCCCTAACAGGACGGTTCTGGAATCAGACGATTATGAATTAAAGGGCAACGAGATTCTCTATCCGGCTGGTATGGAAAACTATAATACCCAGATGTTCACAAAGCTTGACGCCCAAACACAGTCCTTAATGACAAGCCTTTGGAATGATGTTAAAATAGAAGGCAGAAGGAATTATGATGTCTATATCGGCCTTGCGGTCGCCGCTACGGTCATCGCGGCGTACATCGTTTACACGGTAGTAAGGAAAAAACGCAGAAACGCAGAGGATTAAACAGAAATTATAAAAGGCGGAAATTGTACGCTTATTTCGTACAGACTCTTTCCTTACTTTAAGAAGTGGTACACCTGGAAAAAGCGCGAACATCATTCGTTAAGCTACTCAAACAGTAACAGCACCGCAAAAGTGAAGCGATATGGATATGATTCAGATTATCTATCCGGACCGACTAAAATTGCCGGCGTTAAATCTATAAAAGAAGTTACGCATAACACATCTAAAGTTTATTATCGTATGACTCTTTCTTATACACTCGCTTCTGGTCATTCGATTTTTCCAGTAATTATTGACTCTGATTAAGTTTTATGAGATGATAAGACCGTTTGATCTCCGTCATTCGGTCTTATTATTTCGAATGCCCCTGAGGCTTCGTTGAAAGCATTTTATTTTAAATGCAATATTTTATAAAGAAAAATATATATTTCTCAAGTAATAAAGGAATAACCATACTAATAAAGTAAAGAACATACACCATATTTATTGTCTTTGAGGAATTTTTCTATGAAAAAGCTAAAACATATGACAGCCGCGAAAAAACTGACCGCGCTCGCAATTACGATTGCAATTGTATTTGCAAGTATCAATTTATTTTGGATTGTCACCCAGTGGCTTCCGTATTACGGATATGCCGGCATGGTTGAGAAAAAGATAGATGAATATACAAATGAGGTTAGATACTCCAAAAAGATCGGACAATACGGTTATCGTGTATCCAAGCCGAACTATTTGGGTTACAACGGTTTTCTTTCGGTAGGAGAGTCTTACGGCGTATATTATGATGAAAACGGCAAAGCTGTCGGCGACACCGGACTTAGTGTTATTCTGTTTATTTGGCCACAATGGGCAGACAATTGTGAATATGGGATTTTCGTCAATGATTTTTCGCGTTCCATTTCCTTGCAGATACATATAGATGAAAATATTAATCATCTGCCCTGTAATCCTGACAACACGGAGTATAACGAAAGAATCAAAGGATTGATTGAGGAAAACTATGATACCATAAAAGAACAGATGGACGGCGCGCGCGTGCTTTGGGGTCTTGAGGGAACGGGCGATATTTTGAGAGGTTTAAAGGTTTTCATAAAAGATATAACCTTAGAGGATGTGCTCATAGTTTTTGCGGCGGCGGCGGTTTTGTTCGCTCTCATTAATCTGTCGTGGCTGATTATCACTTCGCTTTTTTTTCGTCGCTGGGCGAAAAGGCTCGTCAAAGTTAAGGGGAGTAAACCGCCTGTGTATCAAAAAGCGGTAAACGGATATCTGTACGAGGCGCAAAGACCCAAATACCTGCGGTACGGTTTTCTTCTTTGTGTCCGTGCCCAAAGCGAAGCGGATGAAACTGCGTGCGAGCTTACTTTACATATTTGCTGCGGACTTACAAAAAACAGACGGTATACGGTCTTTTTTAGCGACCCTCAGACCGGCGCTCCGATGTGTATTCCGATAAACAGAGATATAGAATACGATAAAAAACGCGGCTTGTATTTGGCGGCAGAAAAATCCGGTCCGCGAGAAAAAATGCCCCAAAGCGAATATGTTGATTTTTCACGCGGCGAAAAATTGATAGATATTCATTTTTCCGAAATAAAGGCTATGATGTACGGGGCTAAAAATCTGTGGAACATAGTATTATAACGCTGTGTCGTCTTGTTTCGGCATCAGTTATTGAATGGAGCTTGATATGAAAAAGGTTAAGCTAATTATCAGTTTTTTTCTTATACTTCTTTGTCTTATTATGACCGGAGAGCTGTTTCAGAATTATATCGCAAACTTCACCGACCAGTTTTTCTATTTTGATGTGGCGGAAAAAGACGCGACCACAAGAGAAGAAATCTGCTCTACAGTTGAAAGGCTCGCTAAAGAAAACGGCACATATGTTTTCGCTGCGCAGAGAATGGCAGAAAACTCATTCTCCTATTTCAGGACAGTTTACGCAAATGAGGAGACAGCGCAACTGCTTCAATCGAAATATGGCGTCCACGCGGGGGAATATCCAAGCATATTCTCCGGAACGACGTTCATCAAGACGGCTGATTACAGTGAAATCGCCAAAAATAAAGATATCGAGCGTTTCTATTTTACGGGAGACAGTGAAACTGTTCAAAACATTCGGGATTTAGCCAACAGCAGATTTGCGACTTCTTATATTCATACCGAAAAAACAGGCGCCAATCACTGGCTTATCATCTGTGTTTGGCTTTTGTTCGGGCTTCTCATTGTTATATTGACGTGGTTCGATATCCAGTTTCAGAAAAAAGAGAATTTTGTACAGATTTCCTTAGGCAGGTCGCGACTTCAAATAATACTCAAAAATATACTTACGGATACACTGTCATATATAGGGATACATCTTGTATTATACTTAATTCTCGGCAGATATACATATCTCGGCTATAAACTGAATATCAGCCTGCCGATTTTCTTTGGCGCTGTCTTTTTGAGCGAGGCGCTGTACTTCACGCTTTACAAAATTGATTTCAAAGAGGTGCTGCAGGGCGCAAATATCGGTGCCACTACCGTATCGAACTGCTATGTCTTAAAGGCTCTGACGATGATCGTCACCGTGGCTGCACTCTCCTCAAATGTCATATTGATAGCGAGCAACGGCGAAGCTTTATGGCAGTATAAGAAAATCAAACAGTTTGAAGATTACAGCTTTTTGGAAGTGCATGAGCAGTTTTCGTCTTTCATTGATGATGATAATTATGATGAAAGAATATTATATTGGGATTCGGTAAAAACCTCGATATTCTGTGACCTTCTAAAAGAGAATAAAACCGCGTTTTCTATATTGTGCTTATCGGGCTACGAAGATGAGAATTATTTACTGATTAACAACAACGCCGCGAAGCTGTTGAATATGTTCCCGGAAATCGAAAATATGGAAGCAGACAAACAGTGCCATATTTTGATTCCTTCGAATTTCGCTGACAAAGAGGGAACGCTGGGTAATGCCCTCAGTTGTCTTGAAATGGTGCTTGGCAATGCTTCCCAAAATATTTCGTACAGCAGCAGTATTTATAACAAAAACGAAAAAGTTCTTGCCTTCACTTCCAATGATCGCGTAAATGTCCCGCTGCGCTTTACCGGGTTTATGAATCCGATAATCGTGTATATAGACCCTTCTTCAAAGACGCTTAACGCTTTAGACCCCTCTTATGTGTCAATAATCGCTACCACCTGTTTTCAGGACATCATGTTCAAAGTTACCGACAAGGATATTGACGAAATGGAGAAAAAATACGAGCTTGAGAAAAACGGCTTTTATCTTACTAAAGAAAAGGTAACGGATAGATTTGAACACTACAGGGCGTCCCTGATGCGCATAGTTTTGCTCAATTCGGTTATAAGCGTATTTCTGTTGATTTTGGAAATCGCGATTATTTCGACGCTTGTCAAGCTTGAGTATAAGGCGCACGCGACGGAGCTTTCCTTAAAGAAGGTTTTAGGCTATAAAATATATGATAAATGTAAAACTCTTTTCTGGCTAAATCTTTATGCCGCCGCTATTGGCATAATAACGGTCATTATCCTTTCACTGATGTTTCAATATTCGCAGTGGTACGCGGTTGTTCTTGTCGGAAGCTCTCTTTTAGCGCTTGAATGGCTGATTGTAGCTCTTAATATCTTTAAGCTTGAAAGAGCAAGCGTACCGAAAATACTAAAAGGAGGCAGCTTATGATTCAGATAAACAATCTTTACAAACGCTTTGACGAAAAGGTCCTCTTCGAGGACTTCAGTATCGACATTCCCGACGGTGATTTTTTGGCTTTTGCCGGAAACAGCGGGTGCGGCAAAACGACGATGCTCAATATGATAGGCGCGCTCGAAAAGCCCGACAAAGGCAAAATAATCGTTGACGCAACGGATATTTACATTAGGAAAAACCAGAGGGGATATTTCTCGGAGAAGGTAGGCTTCCTGTTTCAGAACTTTGCCCTTGTCGAGAGCAAAACGGTAAGACAGAACCTTGATTTTGTCCAAAGAAAGTACCGAAATGACCTGACAATAAAAGAAGCGCTCGAGATTGTCGGTATTGCCGATAAAGTCGATACAAAGGTTTACAAGCTTTCGGGCGGCGAGCAGCAGAGAGTCGCCCTTGCGAGGCTGATGCTGAAAAAGTGCGATATTATCCTCGCAGATGAGCCGACAGGCTCGCTGGACGATGGCAATGCCGCCACGGTCATGGATATACTTCACCAAATGAACGAACAGGGAAAAACGATTATTCTCGTCACTCACAATGAAAGGATTATGGAACAAGCTAAAAGAGTGGTAAGGTTGACAGGGAAAACTCAAAAACAGGCAAGCTGAATGTTCGGATTAAGTCAATGAGAATACAGTAAAATTTAAAATCCCCCTCTCGCCTTCTTTAAGGCTTGAAAGAGGGGGATTGTTTCGTGCGTTTACATTTCTATCGCCTGCTGCACGGCTTCCCTCAGGCAAAAGCCGGTCAAAAGCGTGGCGTCCTTGTCGTACTGCTCGGCTCTCTCAAAAAGCTCCTTTTTTGTTTCTTCGTCTCCCGAGCATATTAATTCGAGCGTTAGCTTTAATATCTCACAGCATTTTCCGTACTTAAGAGACCATCGTTTAAGCTCCTTGAAAAGCGGGTTTGTCATATCCTTTAACATTATTTCGCAGACTGATGCATTATCTAAATAATCGGTTAAAACCGCGAATGCTTCAAGCTGTTTCCCCGCATTTAAAAGGAAGGAGGCCTTAGAGAGAGTATCACTTAAAAATACCGAGCTTCTCTTTGTAAGGCATGACACCTGAAGATGGTCACAAAAATACTTAAACAGCTCTGCCTTGTCACCTAAAACGGTATTAAGAGCGTATTCATAGGACTCGTCCTTATTGTACTGCTCCGGGTTCCACAGGTAATCTGCTATCGTAAGCAGCGGGATTTTCGAGCATTCTGCGTATTCCATCACGTTTGAGATAAGACCTTTTGAATAGCGGTAAAGGTCCGCTTCCCTGCCCTCTATGGGCCCTAAGTGCATTTCGTTGAACATTTCGGCGTCGTTTACGGGGTAGTTATCCCAATACAAGGGCTTGTGACGCGTACTTTCAATAAAGCGAACGGCTTCAAGCGAGGCCAGCTCCTGTGAGCAAATATTATTTCCCGTCCAGAAGATGTTTATCTCGCTTTCGAGTCCCCTGCCGAGCTTTGAGATAAAATACTCATCGCCCTTGCCGTGGTACTGAAGCGGACACATTGTAAGCTCTATGCTTTTATCGAGCTTTTTTAGCTCGGCGAAAACCCTGTTTACAAGGTCTATGTGAGCGTTTACGGTTTCGCCGTATTTTGCAATATCCTCTTTGTATTGAAGCTTCTCGGGAATGTCGTCAAGAAGCAGTCCGAACCTGCGTATCCCTATATCGTACAGCGATCTGATTTTTTTGATAAGTATGCTAAAATCGTCCTCGCTCGTATAACGCATTGACAATCCCGGCGCTATGCAGTAATGAAAATCTATCTCATTCTCAAGACTAAACAGAAATAACTCCCGTAAATCATTCAGCTCTTTTTCAGGGTATGGCTCACGCCACTTCGGGCGGTGGTATTCGTCGTCCTTCGGGGCGTAAAAAAAAGTGTTCATCCCGTGCCTTGCCATAAGACTCATAACGCTTTTACGCGTCTTGTGTTCCCATACCTTGCCGTAAAAGCCCTCGATATACCCGCGCATAGAAAACAGCGGATAATCCTCGATTAGCCCCGCCTTTAAGCTTTTCTCGTCTATAAGCTTTACGAGCGTGCAAAGCGCCCTGAAAAGTCCTCTTTTTGAGGAAACGGTAATCTCACAAAGCTTATTATTATCAATATTAATGAAATATTTCTCATCGCTGATTTTTCTCGTTTTTTCGCAATATGTCGTCTTATAGTCATCAGCATAATTGATATTAACATTAAGCTCATCCGTCCGCTTTTTTGGCAGCTCCCTCTCAAGAAAATCAAGGGCGTATTCGCTTAAATATCCTGATGTAAAAATCTCCGGCACTCCGTGAAAAAGCATTTCTCCCGAAAGCTTCGTTTTTTGAGGTTTAGGATAAATCATAGTGAAATAATATCTCCTTTATATTTTTTGACATACTCCTTATTAATTTCATCACCGCCGTCCACATTGCTGCTTGACCAGACCTCGGGAACTATCCCCTCTTTTATAAGGTTATCAATGGTTTGAACTATCACGGCATTTAATATCACAGCACCAATTACGGTTGAGGTGGGCGCGGCGTTCCTCCCGAGCTGTGGGAAATAAACACTTGCATCGCCGACACAGCCCATATTGTCAAGCGTTATATCGGCAAGCTCATAAAGCAGTTTTCCGCTTTTATGACGCGAGGCGCCGGAAAGCGTATGCTTCATATTGGTCAAGGCTATTACACTCACTCCCCTATCCCTGCAAAGCTGTGCCATATCTATGGTACAGCCGTTTCTGCCGGAGTTTGATATTATTATTATTGTGTCTCCCTTTTTTATTTCATAGCGCTCGAAAAGTATTCGGGCATATTCTCCGAGCCTTTCCACTTCAGTGCTTTTATGTGCCGATTCATTCAGCAGCATTGAGGTTTCGAGTATCGGTCTGATATTCACAAGCCCGCCCGCGCGGTAAAAGACCTCCTGCGCCAGCAAGGAGGAATGACCTGTTCCGAAAATAAAAATGCTTCGGGAGTTTTTAAGAGTGTCAGCAAGAAGCTCGGCACTTTCACTGATTTTACCAAGCTGCGATATGTTCACCTGTTCTATTATTTTTTGTATATTCACGATATAGTCATATGCTTTGCTCATATCTTTTCTCCTTCTTTTATTGCTGCAGTAACGGCTCCTATTACGGGAGGATTAGGGAGCAAGGTAACCTTGATATGCAAAAGCTTTTCGTTTATGCTTTGTTTGAACATTTCCAAATAGCTCTTTCTGTTCTCGAATACTCCGCCCCAGACCCCGAGTATATCGCACCCTTCAAGGCGCTGTAAAAGCGACAGGGTGGTTTTTGCAAGCTCGTTTGCATTGTTTTTTAATATTTGACTTGCGACTTTATCGCCTTGCCCCGCACATTCGAATACAAAAGGAGAAAGCTTCGCGATTTGGGCCTTATCAATAGGCGGATTGTAAAAAATATCAATCAGCTCAAGGTAATCAGAAATACAAAAATAATCCTTGACAAGGTCAGTCAGCGCTGTTTCGGGTCCGCTTTTTTCGTATCCTCTTACAGCCGCTTTAACGGCGTCAAGGGCTATTGCGTAAGCGGAACCCTCGTCGCCTAAAATGTGACCCCAACCACCTGTATGTATTATCTCACCGTCTTTTTTTCTGCCCGCCGCCATAGAGCCTGTCCCGCTGATGGCAACAGCGCACACATCCTTTGCGTCGAGCGCCGCAAGAGCAATATAGACGTCACTGTCCATAACTGTTTTTTCTGCCGGAATTATTTTGTCGGCAAAGCTCAGCGTTTCCTCATAACCTGCCCGTGAGCTGATTGCCGACATTCCGATAAACGCCGAGGTGAAGCTGTCAATCTGACAAGCCTCACAAAGCCAAGTAATTATTTCTCTCATATTGTTACGGGCTTGTTCGAGTCCTATTGAATTATAATTGATACTTCCCCCGTCGGCCTTTGCGATTATATTCCCGTTTTTATCCGCAACAACGGCAGTCGTATGTGTTCCGCCTCCGTCAACGCCCAAATAATACAAAAAATCACTTCCCGCCTTTTTTTAGAGTATACATAATATGCTCGATATTTTCAAGAAGTTCTTTACATTTCAAAATAATATGCTAAAATTATTGAGGACAAGGAGGAGATAGTATGTCAAAGCAACTCGAATTAACAGGGGCTTTACTTAAAAAAAGAATGCTTAAAAAAGGGGAAAAGCTTCTTAAAACGGCTCCGGCACCTGCCATTTCACAAGCAAGGTTTGATAAAATAAGCAAGCCTTCCGCCGAGCATTTCACGGCAGGCTTTGCAAAGGCCGAAGTAATGCCCGACGATATCCCGAAAAAGCGTTATTATATAGCGGGCTATAATGCATATAATCCCGCAAAGGGCGTTTTAGACCCTATGACCGTAAGCGCCGTTTACTTAGATGACAATTCAGGCCGTGGAGGTGTAGTTTTCGTTTCACTTGACAGCGTAGGGCTCTCAAGCTACGATGTAAACCTTGCCCGGGAAAATCTCTTTCGGTTTACGCGTGATACCGGCTGCCGCAGTATTAATATTTGCAGTACCCACAATCACGCCGCTATAGATACGATAGGAATGTGGGGTCCACTGCCAAAATCAGGCAGGAATAAAAAATACATGAAGATTGTTCACGACGCAATCATAGATGTAGTTCAAAGAGCATATGAAAACCGCCGCGACGGCTCCCTTTTTTATGGAAAGAAGGAAAGCGAGGACATTCAAAGGGATTCAAGACTCCCTCATGTTTTTTGCAAGGACCTGACGAGGCTTCGTTTTGTACCTAATGACAAAAGCCGTGAAATCTGGATTTTGAATTATGCCTCTCATACAGAGTCCATGTTGGGTCATAATCCCCTTGTCAGCGGTGATTTTGCTACTTATATGAGAAACAAGATATATAAAGACGCTTGTGCCGACTCAATTTACTTCGTGGGCGCTATCGGCGGACTGATACGACTTAAGGAGCTTGACCCCGATAACATTAAATCAACAATAATCGGTGGAGAATCACTTGCAAGGACTGCATGCGCCATAGAGGATGAAAGAAGGCTTGAACCTGTTATAAATATTCTCAGACAAGAATACTATGCTCCCGCCGACAATTACCTTTTAGCTACTCTATGCGACTTCGGAATTGTTAAAAATCAAAGGTTTGCTACCGAAAACAGTGAACTTAAGCTATCAATAAAAACGGAAATGACATATTTTGAAATAGGCGATCTTAAAATGCTGCTTCTTCCGAGTGAGCTCTTTCCCGAGCTCGCTTACGGCGGTTATCTAAGCGAGGATGAATCAGCCCAGGGCAAATCGCCCGATATTAACCCTGAGCCTCTGATAGAAATTGCAGATGACCCAAATCTTTTGATTTTCGGTGTTTCAAATGATTTTACGGGCTATGTGGTACCCCCGAACGATTTTATGCTTCATCCTACCATTGCGTATCTTGAGAAGGCTAAGGACAGACTCGGCAGAACACATTATGAGGAAACTAATTCTTTGGGACCTGCTACGGCTTATGTTATCGCCGAAACATTTAAGGGTATAATGAAGACCGTTCGCGAATCAGAATAATGCAATAAATTAAAGAATCTCCCGAAAGGGAGATTTCCTTTTTTATTTCTTATTTGTTGGTTAAAGCTCTTTCAAGCCAAATAGAGCCGATGTCCATCGCTGACCAAAGCCCGCTCTTTTCACTTTTTTTAACGATTTTATCCTTAGGGCGAACATCGGGATCTGTGTTGATTAGTGAAACGGTAACCCTGTCAGCAACCTCTATATCCCCGATTTTTGTTGTGCTTGCAATAGTAAGCATAATTACAAAATCATCTGACATATGACCGTAATACAACGTGTTTCCGTTTCTTACAAGGGGTTTTCCCTTATATGTTAAAAAATCCTTAACTTCTTTTTCTGCCAATTAAAAACACTCCCGTCATTTCTCTAAATAAGTTTTGAGCATGGATTGCAAAAGCTCATCTCTATCAATTCTGCGTATCAGGCTACGTGCGTTATTGTGCGTTGTAATATAGGTCGGATCCTCGGACAGAATGTAGCCGACAAGCTGACTTATGGGATTATAGCCCTTTTCCCGCAAAGCGTTATAAACCGAAAGAAGCGTAGAGCGCATCTCTTTTTCGTGTTCATCTTTAATGGAAAACTGTATTGTTTTATCGGTCATTTAGTCCACCTCCTGAATTATATGATAATATTATATACTAAACAAAGCTCAATTACAAGTTCTATTCAATTTTTGTGTCATAAAAAGCTCGCTATCGGTCGTTATCTTCATTGTATGAGCTTGAAGAAATGTCCTCGTAATTAACCTCTGTATAGCCCCCGAAATAATTCGGTTCCTTTTCGTTAGTTTCCTCGTCGGGCTCACTTTCTGACAGAATATCTTCATAAGTTATTTGCGGCTTTGCAGTTGAATGTGCCCTCATTTCGTACCATTGCTCCTTTGTAATAAGCACTTGCCGCGGCTTGCTGCCTTCAAACGGACCTATTATACCTCTCTCGGCAAGCTCATCTATTATTCTTGCGGCTCTTGCGTATCCAAGCTTCAGCTTTCTTTGAAGCAAAGTAGTAGACGCCATTTTTGCCTCAACCACAACTCCCACAGCATCAGGGAAAAGCTCGTCGGTATCGTCTGAACCGATTAAATTCGAACCGACACTCTTTCCCTTCTTTCCGTCCATAGCCGCCTGACGTTCAATCTCTTCCATGACCTCGTCATCATAATTGGTCTTTTCCTGAGCTTTGATGTGCTCTACAATAGTTTCAATCTCCGAATCGGATACATAAGCTCCCTGAAGCCTTATGGGCTTGGACATACCTACGGGGCAAAAAAGCATATCGCCGTTTCCCAAGAGCTTTTCCGCTCCCATGGTGTCAAGAATAGTTCTTGAGTCGATTTGCGAGGAAACGGACAAAGCAAGGCGGCTTGGTATGTTCGCTTTGATTATACCCGTTATAACATCAACCGACGGTCTTTGTGTGGCCACCACAAAGTGCATTCCCGCCGCGCGCGCCTTTTGCGCCAAGCGGCAAATTGAGGACTCAACCTCATTTGACGCAACCATCATTAAGTCCGAAAGCTCATCTATAAACATAACTATCTGGGGCAAGGGCTGTTCCTCGACGCTTTCAAGATAGGAGTTGTAGCCCTGGAGGTTCCTTACGCCCTGCTGTGAAAACAGCTTATATCTTTTTTCCATCTCGCTCACTGCCCAGCCAAGAGCTCCCGAAGCCTTACGAGGGTCTGAAACAACAGGCACGAGCAAATGAGGAATACCATTATAAATCGTAAACTCAACCATCTTAGGGTCAATGAGTATAAGCTTTACCTCCTGTGGCTTCGCGTTATAAAGCAGACTTACTATCATAGTGTTCAAACAAACAGATTTCCCTGAGCCCGTGGTCCCCGCTATAAGAAGATGGGGCATTTTTGAGATATCCGCATAAGTCGGAGTGCCTTGTATGTCTCTTCCCAAAGCGACATTGAGCTTGGATTTTGCACTTCGAAACTGCGCGGTATCAATAAGCTCGCGAAGTAAAACGGGGTTTCTCTCCCTGTTGGGAACCTCGATTCCGATTGCGGATTTATTAGGTATAGGCGCCTCTATTCTAACACCGGCGGCAGCGAGATTAAGAGCGAGATCATCGGAAAGACTTGTTATTCTGCTGATTTTTACACCGGGGTCAGGCTGTAATTCGTAACGCGTTACAGAAGGGCTACGGCAAATATCAACAATTTTTGTCGACACTCCGAAGCTGTTAAGAGTCTGAACGATCTTTTTAGCGTTGCTTTGAAGCTCTTCGCTGAAATCCGTATTACCTTTGTATGACGGTTCCTTCAGATAATCTAAAGAGGGTAGAACATAATCCTTGTTTGTTGAATTTACAGCCTCGCTGTTCTCTTTCCTTGTATCAGCTTTACTCGTTTCCTTTTGCGGCTTTTGTTCGTTTTGTTCGTTTTCTTCGCTTATTAGCTTTAAGAACTTGGGTGGCTCGTTTTTGCCCGCACCTTTTCCCTTATCCGTTTGAGCAAAAATACTGTCAATACCCATATCCTTCGTGGGCTTCGTATCAAGCGGAATATCAATTCCGGATGCACTATATGCCTTTTCAGGGCTATTTGGACCGCCCCTTTTTAGCTTGGCTTTGTCCGCCACCAAAGCAAGCTCCTCAAGTTCCTCATCCTCTGTGCCTTGCTGTGCCGAACGGCGGAACATTGTCATTTTATCCTCTGTATATTCCTCAAGCTTCTTAGCAGGTTTTTTTATGCCGTTGAAAAGATTAATTAAAGTAGTACCTGTAAAAAGCATCAGAAAAACAAACATAAACAAACTGACAATTATGCCGGCAGGCAGCTTGCTTCCACCCGTAATCGCAAGCACTCCTCCACCTATAAGAGCACCTAAACAACCTGCACCCGCCGTTGATTCTCCTAATCTATACGTGTTGAAGGCTTCTAAAAACTGCTCTCCAAAAGGCTTTGCGCCGGCACTGTCATATTTAACTATATGAACAAAGGATACAAGCAAGGACATTAATATTAAAGCATCAACTATTTTATAGGCAAGCTTATTTGACATCCTGCCCATTAGAATCATAAGATCGAGTCCTATCAGGATAAACGGCAATATATATGCGGCAAACCCGAAAAGCCCGAATAAAACTACTCTCATATAGTTCCAAGCGCCACCTGCCTTT
>CAZPPO010000028.1:0-1503 GCA_964588475.1 uncultured Eubacteriales bacterium | reverse complement strand
TTATAAAAACTATAGCTAATAAAAGAAAAGACATAGCTAAAAGCACAATAGCGAATATCTGACGCTTTGCTTCTGCATTCGAGTCAGTTCTTTCTTTTTTTCTGTAGTCGGTTTTTGAAGTTTTTTTAGAAGTCGGCGACTTGTTTGTTTTTTTAGCAGATGTTTTCTTTGCAGCCATCGCTGTTCTTTCTCCCCTTCTTTGCTTATTACCTTATTTTTGTATACCTATGTATGTTCCGCTTAATTTTTCAATAACAGCTATTATTATAGTTATCACACCTATTATAAAGCAATAATACCCGAAATACTTGAACATATCCTTCTTTAACAGCCACCTAAGAAGCTTTATACAAAATACCCCGAACACTGCGGCAGTGAGCACTCCGAAAAACAGCGGCACAGGGTCTATTGTTTCTCCCATTTCATAGGCCTGCTTGAATTCTACCGCGTTGGCGGCAAGAATTGCCGGTATTCCGAGTATGAAGGAATACTTAACGACATATTGTTTTGAAACACCGCAAATCAGTCCCGTGGATATTGTGGCTCCCGAGCGTGAAATGCCCGGTAATGCCGCAGCAAAAGCCTGTGCTATGCCTATAGCGCCGGCTTCAGATGTGTTTACTTTCTTTCTCAGCCTTTTACCTTTGGAAAGGAAACTGCTTAAAATCAATAAAACCGCCGTGATAAGAAAGCATATGCCTTCCGCGAGAATGCTTGAATCCTCTGAAAAAACCGAAACTCTGTCAAGAAGTGTCATATCGTTTCCCGTGGGAATCAGAAGCAATAAAAGCGGAATACAGGAAATAAATAGCATGACAAGCATACGCCTTGTTTCGGACATTTTCTTGAATTTGAATTTTCTATGTACTATATCACTAATTAAATTGATTGCCTCAATAAGCAATTCCCAAATTGTTTGATAATAAACAATTATCACTGCCGCAAGCGTCCCTAAATGAAGCATTACGGAAAAGAGCAGAGAACCCTCTCCCGATATCCCGAGGAAATGCTGAAAAAGCGAAAGATGCCCGCTGCTTGATACGGGAAGAAATTCTGTCGCCCCCTGCACCAGCCCGAGAATTATTGCTTTTATGATATCCATTACTATTTCTCCCTTAAAGAAATCTGATTACATAAATCTGACAAGGCGTCGGATAGATTTCCGACCTTATCGATAATTCCCTCTTTCACAGCTTCCTCTCCGCTTAAAACAGTGCCCATATCCAACACCAGTTCATCTGTTTTTTTCATAAGCTCATGAAAGCGCTCGCGTTTGATATTTGAATTAGCGCAAACAAACCGCGTGACGCGCTCCTCCATCTTATTGAAATAATCAAGTGTCTGAGGAACCCCCAAAACCACGCCGTTTAGTCTTATCGGATGAATTGTCATCGCAGCCGAGTACACAATAAACGATTTTTTTGCCGAAACACTTAAGGGTACTCCTATCGAATGCCCTCCGCCTAAAACGAGAGATGCCGTGGGCTTGGACATGCCTGCTAT
>CAZPPO010000027.1:0-15799 GCA_964588475.1 uncultured Eubacteriales bacterium | reverse complement strand
GAAGACGCCCCAAGTGGAAACGTGTCCGAAATGATAATGTATACGCCTACCCCCGTTGTATTGACCGTTACACAGCTCAATAACTATGTTAAAAAGCTTATTGAAGATGATGAGTGCTTAAACGCGTTTTTTTTATCGGGGGAAATCTCTAATTTTAAGAGGCACACGAGCGGTCATTTATATATGAGCCTTAAAGACGGCACCGGTGTTGTTCGTGCCGTGATGTTCGCTCAATCGGCGGCAAGATTGAGGTTTAAGCCCGAAGACGGAATGAAGGTAATAATTCGGGGAAGAGCATCTGTTTATACGAGGGATGGCTCATTTCAGGTTTATATAGACGATATGCAGCCTGACGGACTTGGCTCTTTGAATCTTGCGTTTGAACAGCTAAAAGAAAAACTTCGCAAAGAAGGGCTTTTTGACGCTTCAAAAAAGAAAGCACTTCCGCGATTCCCGAATAAGATAGGAGTAATAACCTCCCCGACGGGCGCCGCAATACGTGATATCCTGTCTGTTTTGAAAAGGCGTTATCCTGTTGCCGAGGTGGTTTTTTGTCCGACTGCCGTACAGGGTGCGGGAGCGGCGGCCGAAATTGCGGCTGCTATAGAATTGTTTAATAAAAAAAGAGCCGCCCAGCTGCTGATTGTCGGAAGAGGCGGCGGAAGTCTTGAGGAGCTTTGGGCTTTTAATGAAGAAGCTCTTGCAAGAGCGGTTGCCCTGTCCGACATACCCATAATCTCTGCCGTAGGTCATGAAACCGATTTTACAATATGCGATTTAGTGGCGGATTTCAGAGCTCCTACTCCGTCAGCAGCCGCAGAATCAGCGGTACCTGATATGGTGGAATTGAAGATTCTTCTCAATTCAAACAAGGAATACATGTTCAGACTGTTGAAGGACAGGATAAGTCGCAAAAGAGAACAGCTCAATAGCCAAAAAAGGTGCAGAGCATTGCAAAATCCCCTTGTGCTGACGGATGAGGCTCGCCAAAGAACGGACAGATTTTATCAAAATATTACTTTCCTTATTGAAGCAAGATTATCCTCAGAAAGAGAAAAGCTCAAGGGAAGCTGCGGCAAGCTTTCCGCCTTAAGTCCGTTAGAGGTTTTGTCGCGCGGTTACTCAATAGTATTTAATAAGGACGCAATAATCACCGACGCAAAACAGCTCAGTGATAATTCCGAAATTTCAGTACGCTTTAATAAAGGAAGCGCAAGAGCGTTAGTTAAGGAGATAAATAATGAAGACCGGTAAGGATATGACCTTTGAACAGTCAATGAAAAGACTCGAGGAAATAGTTAAGCTGCTTGAAAACGGAAACCTTCCGCTTGAAGACTCCCTGCTGTTGTTCGAGGAGGGAACCGCATTAGTCAGACAAAGCGAGTCCTATCTCGATTGTGCGCAGCAGAAAATAACGCAGCTTATTAATTCAGAGGAAGCGAAGCGATGAGTTTATCTGTTTATAGCGATCTTTTAAATAAAACGTTTGAAAAAACACCCGATTTCAAGGATTGCGCCTCGGATATTGTTGAGCAGGCTATGCACTACAGCTTAGAAGCCGGCGGTAAGCGAATAAGACCTCTATTGTCTCTCCTGTTTTGTGAGGCATGCGCGGGAAAGAAGGAGGCAGCTCTTTTTCCGGCGCTGGCAATAGAATATATTCATACCTATTCGCTCATACATGATGATTTACCGTGTATGGACAATGATGATTTCAGAAGGGGCAAATTGTCCTGTCACAGGCAATTTGGGGAAAGTACGGGGCTGTTAGCGGGAGACGCCCTTTTGACCTTTTCCTTTGAAAAGGTTGCACAAGGCTTTGACAGGGGCTTTTACAACGCCGAAACAGCAATTAAAATTGTCAAGATAATAAGCACAAGTGCAGGCTTTAAGGGAATGATACGCGGACAAGCCATTGACCTGTCAAACGAAGGGAAAAGCCCCGATATCGATACGCTCAGGGAAATGGATTTGCTCAAGACCGGTGAGCTTATAAAAGCAGCCTGTGTTTGCGGCTGTCTTGTTGCGAATGCCCAAAACAACCTTATTGACGCCGCCGCCCAATTTGGCGAAAAAATAGGCCTTGCATTTCAAATACAGGATGATATTCTTGATGTTACGAGTGATTTGAGCACTCTGGGCAAGCTTGCTCATAGCGATGAACAAAAAAATAAATCAACCTATGTAAAGCTTTTGGGGATCGAAGAATGCAGAAGGTCTGTTGATGTGTTAACCGAAGATGCTTTAAAGCTTATTAATGAATTTCCTCACAAAAGGGAGGAGCTTTCGCAAATTGCCCTTGCCCTTGCAAAAAGAGAGAATTAACATTTAAGGAACGGTACCGATATGGGAAAAATACTTGACAGTGTAGACAGGCCGCAAGATATCAAACAGCTTAATCTAAAAGAGCTTGAGATTCTTTCCGGAGAGATTAGGGAGGTGCTCATTGATACCGTTTCAAAAAACGGAGGACACCTTGCCTCAAATCTCGGCGTTGTAGAGCTTACTATAGCGATGCATAAGGCTTTCAACTCGCCCTATGACAAAATAATATGGGATGTCGGGCATCAGGTCTATACGCACAAGCTATTGACAGGAAGGCGAAGCATATTTCATACTCT
Organism: uncultured Eubacteriales bacterium; assembly: GCA_964588475.1. Taxonomy (GTDB): domain Bacteria; phylum Bacillota; class Clostridia; order Oscillospirales; family Acutalibacteraceae; genus DTU089. The sequence goes on along the minus strand of CAZPPO010000027.1, from coordinate 13,178 downwards.
GCGTAAGGAGGGCGGGATTTCCGGTTTTTCACGACCCAACGAGAGTGAGCACGATTTTGTTTTCAGCGGGCACAGCAGCACGTCCGTCTCAACGGCTATGGGAATTGCGGTGGCTAACAGGATAAAGGGAAGCAAAAACTATACCATAGCAGTGCTTGGCGATGGCGCGCTTACGGGCGGCGTTATATATGAGGCGCTCAATAACGCCGGTGCGCACAAGGGGATAAAGCTTATCGTCGTACTCAATGACAATGCGATGTCGATATCTCCCAATGTGGGCGTTCTTGCAAAATATTTGGCAGTCATCAGGTCAAAATCGGGATATTTCAGAATGAAGGCTATAACGGAGCGATTTTTAAACAAAATTCCTCTTATCGGAAAGCCCACCTCCCGTATGCTTTTCAGAATAAAGACCTCTATTAAAAATTTTATTTATAAAAGTAATTTTTTTGAGGATATGGGCTTTCAGTACACGGGACCCATAAACGGGCATGATATACATATGCTTACCCAAGCGCTTGAGGGTGCTAAGCTTGTAAACGGGCCGGTTCTTCTTCATGTTAAGACAGTAAAGGGGAAGGGCTACAATCCCGCAGAGGAAATGCCGTCGCAATATCACGGTTGCTCTAAATTCGATCCGGATACGGGAGAGTTTTTAACAGGATGCGAATCATTTTCGGATAAATTCGGAGAGTTTTTACGAATTCAAGCCTCAAAGGACAAGCGCATATGCGCCATAACCGCTGCAATGTCCCTGGGAACGGGCTTAAAGCTGTTTTCTCAGGAATACCCGGAACGCTTTTTTGATGTCGGAATTGCGGAGGAGCACGCAATTCCTTACGCTCTCGGACTTGCACAAAGCGGTATGCTTCCGGTTTTTGTAGTCTACTCAACATTTCTTCAGCGATGCTTTGACCAGATAATACACGACGGAGCCCTGCAAAAGCGAAACATGGTTATAGCTGTGGACAGGGCGGGGCTTGTAGGAGATGACGGCGAAACTCATCAGGGAATATATGATGCGGCGTTTTTGAACGGTATTCCGAATGTTACGGTTTACGCCCCATCATGCTTTTCGCAGCTTAACGGCTTTTTAGTGCGCGCGCTTTACCATACAAGCGGATTAGTTGTCGTCAGATACCCTCGCGGCTGTGAACCGCCTCTCCCTAAAGAATATATCCCTACATCGGAAAATTACGAAACGTATTTGAGCGAGGGTGCAAGTTATGCAATAGTGACTTACGGCAGACTCTTTTCCTTTGCCTGCGAAGCGGCACAAAGACTTCGAGAGTCCGAAATTGACGCGGGAGTTGTCAAGCTAAACACGATAAAACCCATTGATGCCTCTTGTGTAAAAATGTGTATGAAATATAAAAGGATTTTCTTTTTTGAGGAAGGCATTAAAAGCGGTGCAATAGGCGAAACCTTTTCTCGTATGCTCATAGAGAGCGGCTTTAAGGGGACCTTTTATCTCAGGGCGTTTGAGGATTGTTTCATAGAGCAGGGCAATATCGACTCCGTGCTTCATAAATACGGGCTTGACGCCGATGGGATGTTTGAGCTTATTAATAATCAGGAGAAGGTCAATGAGTGCTGATACAAGGCTTGATACGGCGCTTTCGGAGCGCGGACTGTGTGAGAGCCGTGAAACGGCAAAGGCCCTTATTATGGCGGGTGAGGTGTATGTAAATTCGCGTAAGGAGACAAAGCCGGGAACACACGTAAGATCACAGGATATTATTGAGGTCAGAAGCCGCGCATTAAAATATGTCAGCCGCGGCGGATTTAAGCTTGAAAAGGCGTTAAAGGTCTTCAACATTGAATTGGACAAAAAGGTTTGTATGGATGTCGGTGCGTCTACCGGAGGCTTTACCGATTGTATGCTTCAAAACGGCGCCGAAAGGGTTTATGCTATAGATGTCGGATATGGACAGCTTTCCTGGAAGCTTCGTACCGATTCAAGAGTAACGGTTCTTGAGCGCACCAATTTCAGATATATAACAAATGAAAAGGTGCCCCAGCCAATTGATTTTGCAAGTATAGACGTTTCCTTCATATCCTTAAAGCTCATCCTTCCCGTACTGTCCAATATGCTTGCAAAAAATGGCGAGGCGGTTTGTCTTATAAAGCCTCAGTTCGAGGCAGGCAGAGAAAATGTAGGTAAAAAAGGAGTAGTACGCGACGCTGCTATTCACGAGCAAGCAATAAATTCATCAATGGGATACGCGGTTCAATGCGGGTTTAGTATTTCGGGTATTGATTATTCGCCCGTTAAAGGTCCGAGCGGTAATATTGAATACCTGATGTTTATTTCAAAAATTCCAAAACCAAACAGCTTTGTCTCTTTTAAGGAAGTTGTTAGATTATCGCATCTCGAGCTTGGAGGTTAAAAATGGTTGCTTTTGTCGTACCTAATATCACGAGGGATAACGCTCTGTCAATAACGAGAAAGGTATTAACGCAGCTGACGGCGCTCGGCTGTACGGTATATCTTGATTTAGAAATGAAGAAAAGCTTTTCTGGTTTTGAAAAGGTTTTGTTTCTGTCTGCAGGCGAAGCCGCAAAAGTGAGTGATGTAGTAATAGCCGTAGGCGGTGACGGATCCCTTATTTACGCCTCAAAATACGCAGTTGAAAATAAAAAGCCGCTGTTGGGTGTCAATGCGGGAAACCTTGCGTTTATGGCAGGTCTTGAAGGCGATGAGACGCACCTTCTCAAACGGCTTTTGAGCGAGGATTATAAGCTTGATAAAAGAATATTGCTCGCGGTTGAGCTGGTAGATGAAAAAAATATTGTAAAATATAGTGCAAATTGCCTTAATGACGCCGTTATTTTAAGAGGAGCCAATCTGCATTCGCTAAAGCTAACATTATTTAAAAACGATGAAAAGCTCAACGACTTTAATGCCGATGGTTTGATTATTTCTACTCCGACGGGTTCAACCGCCTATTCGCTTTCCGCGGGAGGTCCTATAGTAGAGCCTGCGGTTGAGGCAATTATAGTTACGCCTATTTGCAGTCACACAATGATGTCGCGCTCTGTAGTACTTCGTGATGATTGCAAAATAACAGTAAAAATACCGTTTTTGGGGGACGGAGCTATTTTGACCTGTGACAGCTTAGAATCCGCAAAAATCAAAAAGGGCTACAGTGTGATAATTAAAAAAGCAGACTTTACATGCAATTTAATTAAGATAAAAGAAAATTCATTTATGGATATACTATTGGACAAATTCGCGAAAAGAGCGCTTTAATTTTTAGGAGGGATGAGATGAAAAGAAGCAGACACAAATTAATACTTGACCTTGTCGAAAACTATGATATCGCAACACAAGAGGAGCTTTTGGGGATGCTCGGAGAAAGGGGATACGAGGTAACGCAAGCTACTGTATCACGTGATGTAAAGGAGCTGCGCCTTATAAAAACTCCTAACGATAGGGGAGGATATCGCTATAGCGTGGAAAAGAGCGGGACGGATGATACGGTATCCAAATTCTATGCGATATTTGCTGAGTCTGTTGTTTCCACCGATTATGCGGGCCGGATTTGCGTCGTAAAGTGTTATGCGGGACTTGCCCAGGCGGCATGTGCCGCAATCGATTCCATGAATCTAAAAGAGGTTTTGGGCTCGCTTGCCGGGGAAGATACAATCTTTGTTCTTTGCAGAGATGAAAAGGATGCAAGCGTGCTGACGGCAACAATAAATAAAATGCTCAAAGCGTAAAGGCAGATTATGTTAGCTTATCTTAAAATCGAGAACATCGCTATAATTGAAAAGGCTGAAATTGAGTTTTCTGCGGGGTTTAACGTTCTTAGCGGTGAAACGGGAGCGGGTAAATCCATTATACTTGACTCAATTAATGCAGTGCTGGGATTTCGTACATCTCGTGAGCTGATTCGTTCGGGTGAAACACAAGCATCGGTCACCGCCATATTTACGAATATATCTAACAGGGCAAAGCAAAAGCTTTTATCACTTGAAATCGAGCATGAGCAGGACGGCTCCCTTATACTTTCACGCGTTATAGGACAAGATAAAAACATTTGTAAAATTAATGGGACTACCGTAACTGTCTCGGCCTTGCGTGAGCTTGGCACATGCCTTATCAGCATTCACGGTCAGCAAGACAGCAGAGATCTTCTTGATGACAGTAAGCATCTTTATTATTTAGACCGTGTGGCTGATGATGCAAAGCTGCTTTTTGAAATGGAAAAGCTTTATTTAAGCTATACAGAGGTTGAAAAGGAAATAGAAGGCCTTACAATAAGCGATGAGAAGAAAGTAAGGCTTACGGATATGCTCCAATATGAGATAAACGAGCTTTCTCTTGCCGGCATAAGCACAGGTGAACGCGAACAGCTTAGAAAAAGGCGTGATTGTATCCAAAATGCCGAAAGGCTCGAGCAGCTTATTAATGAAGCTAAAGCAGCTCTCAGCGGCGATAGCGGACCGGGAGCATATGAGTTATTATCACAAGCCGCCGGCAGTCTCTCGAGAGCTGCAGAGCTTTCCGGAGAGTTAGAAGGAATTTCAAATGATGTTACCGGCGCGATGTATGCCGTACAAAGTGCGGCGGAAGAGCTTCGGGATAAATTCACGGATTTTGATTTTGGAACTAATGAGCTTGCTACAATAGAGGAGCGGCTTGACCTGCTTTATCGTCTCGGACGAAAATACGGGAACTCCGAGCAGGATATGCTATCATATCTTGAAAGGGCTAAGGAAAAATTAGATTCCCTTAATTTTTCCGAAGAAAAAATAAAAAAGCTTAAAGAGCAAAACGCAAAAACGCTAAAACTTTGTATGCATATGGCTTTAGAGCTTTCCGAAAAAAGGAAAGCTGCTGCAGCGCAATTTGAAAGACAGGTTTCAAAGGAGCTTGAATTTTTAGATATGCCATATGTGAAATTCAAGACTCTTTTTCAAACGGCACCGCTTTGCGCCTTAGGGACAGACGCTGTTTGCTTTCTTATATCCGCAAATGTCGGCGAGGATTTAAGGCCGGTTGCAAAAATAGCGTCGGGCGGGGAGCTTTCAAGGATTATGCTTAGCTTTAAGAGCGTTCTTTCGGACAAAGACGGTATAGATACGCTTATTTTTGATGAAATAGATTCCGGCGTAAGCGGCAAGGCTGCACTTAAGGTCGGACAAAAGCTGAAAGCGGCTTCAAAGAACCGTCAGGTAATTTGCGTTACGCATCTGTCACAAATAGCGGCTTTTGCCGACACACATCTGCTCACGGAAAAGAAGACCGAGGGCAAAAGAACTCAAACATTCGTTACACCTCTTGATTATGAGGGAAGAAAACGAGAGCTTGCAAGGATTACGAGCGGCGGGGAGATTAGCGATACCCAGCTTAAAAATGCACAAGAATTACTTGAATACGGGAGGAATCATTCATGAAATTAGGAGTATGCTTTTCAGCAAGACAGACAGAGAAAATAGCTATAGCCAAAAAGGCGGGATTTGATTATGTTGAAGTGTCGATAAGTGAGCTAAGTGACATGAGCCGTGAAGAAATCGACATCTTTAAAAATGCCCTTGCGGCAGACTCTATCCCATGCGAAGCGGCGAATTGCTTTATGAAGGGCGATAACAAGGTTGTGGGAAAAACGGTGAATTATAGCTTAATATCCGAATATCTCAAAAAGGTGCTCCCGATAGCTTCTGATATCGGAATAAAAACAATAGTTTTCGGAAGCGGCGGGTCAAGAAACCGAGAGGACGATTTTCCCGAGGACGAGGCATTGAGGCAGGTAACAGCATTCCTTCGCGATTATGCGGGACCAGAGTGCGCAAAATACGGGGTAAGAATAGCCATTGAGCCTCTTGTGCGCTGGGCGTCTAAAATGATACATACCGTAGAGGAGGCAGTGTGTCTCTCGCAGGAATGCGCTCTCAGTAATGTAAAAGCTCTCGCGGATTTGTTCCATATGTATGAAAACGGCGATGAGGTCGCAAACATCCTAAAGTTTGATAATCAGATAATACATTCCCATATCGCAAATCCGCCGAAAAGGCGCTTTCCCCTCAGGGCGGATGAATTTGATTATAAGAGCTTTATTGATAATCTAAAGTCCGTTGGCTGTGAGAGATGCTCGATTGAATCGGGCACAGATGATTTTGAGGCGGATGCCAAAGCCGCCTTCAAGGTTTTGGATTCACTTAGATAGACTTCTTTTCGCAATGCCAAACAAATAGCTTGCCGTTTATTTAGTCTTGGACTTAGTGAAGAACGAGACAACCAGACCGGAAAGCACAGCAGCCATTATCCCGGCGGCTCCCGACGACAAGGGTCCGGTTAGCACACCAAGCAGTCCTTCCTTTTGAATAGTTTCCCTAGTTCCCTTTGCCAAAAGCGCGCCAAAGCCTGTCAAAGGTACCGAAGCACCGCAGCCTGCCCACTTCACCAATGGTTCATAAACACCTACAGCACCAAGTACAACACCCGCTATAACAAAAAACACCAGTATTTTGCCCGGCGTAAGCTTTGTGTAATCAATCAGGATTTGACCAATTACGCAAATAAGACCGCCAATTAAAAAAGCTTTCAAGAACATCATTTTTATTTTTCTCCTTTAGGGTATTGTTTTCAGGAGCCTTGCTTTTATGCAAAAATAAAAAAACGGCAAAGCAGAAAGCTTGCCGTTTTTTATTTTTGCTGTATTTTATACTCCCGAAAATGATGAAAATCCGCCGTCAACAGGAATAATTACGCCCGTTACAAAGCTTGAATAGCTTTCATCGGAAAGGAAAAGAAGAGTTCCCGTCAAATCCGATGCAACGCCGAACCGTCCTAAAGGAGTATGTGCCAGGATTTTTTCGGAGCGGTCAGTAAGAGAGCCGTCCTCTTTATACAGCAGGGCCTTATTCTGGTTGGTTGAGAAAAAGCCGGGTGCTATGGCATTGACTCTTAAACCGACATCGGAAAAATGAACCGCCATAAACTGAGTAAAATTTGATACAGCCGCCTTTGCCGCAGAGTATGCGGGAATTCTTGTTAAAGGCTTATATGAGTTCATTGACGAAATATTTATTATTGAGGCATGCTTTTTGCCTATCATATCCTTTGCAAAGGTTTGTGTCACAAGAAGAGTTCCTAAAAAATTAAGGTTAAAAACAAACTCGATTCCTTTAGGGTCAAGGTCAAAAAAGGTTTTTATTCCTTGAGCCTTCTCGGAGATATCGCAAAGCTCAAGCTTGTCCTTTGTCGTAGTTCCCGAAGGGTGGTTTCCGCCTGCGCCGTTTATGAGTAAATCAACTGTTCCAAGAGTACTGTTGACGGCTTCCCTCGCCCTTTCAAGACTTGACGTATCAAGAACATCACACTCAACCGCAAGAGCTGTTGCGCCGGTAGCCTTGATTTCATCCGCCGCCTTCTGGGCCGCGTCGAGCCTTAAATCGAGCAGTGCAACCCTCATTCCGGCCGCTGCAAGGTCCTTGGCAAAGCTGCTGCATAGAACCCCGCCCGCACCCGTAACAACGGCAACCCTATCTTTTAATAACGGATGAGTAAACATAATTATCATTCCTTTCAAAAAACCGGATATCAGATACAGCCTGCCTGCCCAAGGCACTGCCAAAGGGCATTTGCCGCAGCATCGAACGCTTCACGGTTGGACGAATACGTATAATCGTTTTTAAGCTTTTCAGCCTGACCGCCTTCGGCCTCGAGCTTATCAAGCCCCTTAAACACCTTAAGATGAGGCTCAAGGGTAAGGAAGCGGTCACCATCCTTGTTGCCAAAGCGTTTGAGCAGCTCTACTATTTTTCCGTCTCCCTTTCCTGCGGGGCGCACCTTGCCGCCCTCATATAAGCAATCCTTAATATGAAGGTAATCAATATATTCGTGGAGCAAATCGTAAGCGCTCAGAACATCCGTGCCGCACTGAATGAAATTTGCCGGGTCAAAAACCCCAAGAAGCTTTCCCTTAAAGGAAGAAAGCAAATCGAGGCATTCAGTTTCGTTTTCGCCGTATATATGCTTTTCATTTTCATGACAGCACCAAACGCCACTTCTGAGGGAATAGTCACACATTCTGTCAATCCTCTCGAAAACCTCGTCGCGATACTCCTGCTTGCTCTCGTCTTCGCTGAAAAAAAAGCTGAACATCCTAATTCTTTTTGTGCCTAAGATATTGGCAACCTCAACGCAGCTTTTAAACTCCTCAAAATGCTCCTCAAAATCATCATCGTCAATCCCGATTTTTCCGAAGCGCGAGCCGATGGCGGAAACGCCTATCGCGTTGTCATCAAGTACTTTTTTAAGCTCCTTTGCCTGTGAGGGTGTATACTCGGAAATATTACCCTCGTCAAGTCCGCGAGGCTCAATGTGATTTAGCCTATTAGCCTTTAAGGCATCAATCTGGTCAAGTATGCCGCCGCCCGCTTCGTCTGCGAACGCCGAAAGAAGAAAATTCGCCATAACCGCAACTCCTGTCAAATTAATTAGTATAAATAAATTATAAGTAGTTTACCATAATTTGTACAATAAGTAAATACCGAAACAGCGTACTGTTTTTAACGAACCCATGGCTGAAATTATTGCTATTTTAGCAGTGCTCTTAAATTTTTCTATTGCTTTATTTTATTTTATATAGTAATATTTTTATATTAATTAAACTATTTAATTAATTTAAGAAGGGAGAAGCGGAAATGCTCCGAATTGTGAAAAAAAACGAGTGCCTTCTTGTCTTGGATGAATTTGGTCATTCCTTTAAGCTTGAAAAGGCAAAACCGTGTATATCCGTAGGCAAAGGCTGTGCCGAATATAAAATGGACCACGGGAGATTTAAATTTAAGGAAAGGCTGAGCGAGAAGAGGCTTCTATATATAAAAGACTTTCGGCAAACAGGCTCGCTGTGGGAAATTTCTCTTGAGGATAAACACAAAGAGTTATATCTGACTGCAAGCTTGTCCGCTACAGAGGACAGACTTGACATCCGCTTTGAAAAGGTTAAGACTCACGACGATATTAATCGTATGTGGATAAGAATACCGGCAAAAAAGCAGGAGCATGTATACGGCGGTGGCGAAATTTTTTCAGAGTTTGATTTGCGGGGCAAAGAGATTTGTGTTTGGGTAGCGGAGCACACAAACGCCGCCGCTATCAGCAGAAAAATTCTACGGGAGAGGTTTTTTGGAAAAAAACCGAGGCACAAAGAAAAATTCAGTTCTTATGAGACATATTATGCACAGCCGACATTCATTTCAAGTAACAGGTACTATTTTCATTCCGACGCCACGGCGTTTTGTAAATTCGATTTTACAAACGAAGGGTACCATGAGCTTGAAATAAGAGAAATTTCCTCAATGCATTTCGGGTTTTCACCTAATTTTTATGCTCTTGCCGAAAATATGTCAACGCTTTTGGGACGACAGCCCGAGCTGCCTGACTGGGTGTATGACGGCACTGTTTTAGGTATCCAGGGCGGCACAGATGTCGTAAAGAAAAAAATTGAAACCGCAAATACATACAACACAAAGGTTGCGGGAGTATGGTGCCAGGATTGGCAGGGAAGACGAATAACTGTTTTCGGCAAGCAGCTTATGTGGAATTGGCAGTGGGACAGTGAGCTTTATCCCGACCTTGACAAGGAAATATGGAGACTCAAGGAAAAGGGAATAAGGTTTATGGGGTATATAAATCCGTTTTTAGCCGTCGAAAAGGAGCTCTATCGGGAAGCCTCCTCACTTGGCTATTGTGTCAAGAATACCAGGGGGGAGGATTATCTTGTTACAATAACAACCTTTCCCGCAGCTATGGTTGACTTGACAAATCCCGAGGCATGGCAATGGCTTAAGGAAATAATTAAGAGGAATATGATAGATTTCGGTCTTGACGGCTGGATGGCGGATTACGGGGAGTACCTTCCTACGGATTGTGTGCTTTTTAGCGGCGAAGACCCCGAAATTGTGCATTGTACATGGCCGGCAAGATGGGCAAGGCTCAATCGCGAGGCATTGGAGGAGACGGGAAAGCTCGGCGAAATAATGTTTTTTACAAGAGCGGGTCATTCCGATTGTGTAAGGTATTCGACTATGATGTGGAACGGAGACCAGCATACAGACTGGTCATTCGATTGCGGCCTGGCGTCGGTTATACCGGCATCCTTATCCCTCGCGGTTTGTGGGTTCGGACTTTCTCACAGCGATGTCGGGGGCTATATTACCTTCCCTCCTCTAAAACGCTCCTCGGAGCTGTTCATAAGGTGGGCTGAAATGAGTGCCTTTTCACCTTTTATGCGTTCTCATGAGGGGAACAAGCCCGAGGCAAACGCCCAGTTTGATGCTGACCAACAGGTTTTGAGAATTCACGCTAAAATGAGCCGTGTGCATTATAAGCTAAAGCCTTATCTTAAGGCTCTGGTAAAAATCAACGCTCAGAAGGGTATTCCCGTTATGCGTCCTCTCTTTTATGCATACGATGAAGACAAAGCCTATACCGAAAGCACGGAGTATCTCCTGGGCGATGATTTACTCGTAGCACCGATACTTGAGGAATCAGCAGTGTTAAGAAGCGTGTATCTTCCTAATGACAAATGGGTAAACATCTGGAACGATAAAGAGTATCACGGCGGTGAGGTAAAGATTGATGCCCCGTATGGCTGCCCTCCCGTATTTTACAGATACGATAGCGAATATAAGGAACTGTTTAAGAGTATTAAGGAGTCATAAATATGTTAAAACAAGCAAATAATTCGGCTACATATGGTATAGGCTTAAGAGACAAAATCGGCTATGCTTTAGGTGATGCCGCAGGGGTAATGCTATTTTCGCTGATAGGCTCGTTTCTTCAGATGTTTTATACGGACACGCTTTTGATAAGCGCGTCAAAAATATCCCTTCTTTTTCTTATTACCCGTATATGGGATGGAATAAATGATCCGATCTGGGGTGCGATAATTGACCATCGTAAGCCCGGTAAAAACGGAAAGTTTCGTCCTTATTTAAGGTGGGCGTCGCTGCCCTTTGCCTTGTTCGGCATTTTACTGTTTGTTAAGATTCCCGGACTTACTGAAAATCAATATCTGGCGTGGGCTTATATAACCTATATCGGATATGATGTTTTTTATACTGCTGTCAATATACCTTATGGCTCAATGGCATCTGTAATCACCACAGATGAAAGGGAACGCTCTGCCCTTTCAATGTACCGCTCAATAGGCTCGGGGTTAGGCGGGCTTCCCGGCCAGATTCTTTTACCGCTTTTTGTGTATTCAACTGTCGCCGAAACAGGCGAGAAAGCGCTTGACGGGACTAAGCTTCTTATCGGCGTTTTAATACTTGCCCTTTTTAGCGTGATTACATATCAGTTTAGTTATAAAATGACAACCGAGCGTGTCGCTTCGTTGCCGAGCGAAGAAAAGCCGAGAATAGCAAAGACAATAAAAGCACTAATCAGGAATAAGCCCTTCATAGTGCTTTGCTTTGCCTCTATGCTTCTCATAGCAATCACACAATATACTCAGACTATTTATAACTATCTGTTTAAGGATTACTTTAAGCATCCTGAATTTTATGCGCTTGTGACAGTTTTTACTTATTTGCCCATGGTCCTATCACTTCCGTTTCTTCAAAAAATAGTGTTTAGATTTGGGAAAAAGGAGGTTTGCGCCACAGGCGTGGCTCTTTCAGGTGTCGCAAATCTTATACTTTGGATACTGAAAACAGACAGCATACCGGTTTTCTTCCTTCTAAGCTTTGTTTCAGGGCTTGGTCTTGGGTTTTTTATGCTGGAGGTATGGGCTCTTGTTACTGATGTAATCGATCATCAGGAAAGGCTTTCGGGACAGCGTGATGAAGGCACATCATATGCTTTTTTCTCATTCACAAGAAAGCTCGGACAGACAATATCGGCGGTTCTGGGTGCTCAGGTGCTTGTTTTTATAGGATACGACGCGAAGAATATTGCATCATTCGATGTTACAAAAATGTATTCGGTTGCAACGCTCATTCCCGCCGTAGCCTGCTTTATAATGGCATTGAGTTTAGGGCTTTTTTATCCTTTAAGCAAGAAAAAGCTCAAGGAGCTTAATGATAATAATCAGGAGGAAAAATAAATGAAGTATTTTATTGACAGTGCCAAAATCGATGAGATTAAATTGGCTTATAATACTTTCGGGATTGACGGTATTACAACAAACCCAAAACATGTCATGCTCAGCGGTAAACCGTTTTTGACGGTTGTACGGGAGCTTGCCTGCTGGGTTTTGCAGGAGGGTATAGAGGGGTATGGCACGTTTCCAATTTCCGTTGAAATCAATCCGCATCTCGATACTGCTGACAAAATGATTGAAGAGGCAGAAAAAATTGCTGATATGTCTTCAAACTTCGTAATTAAAATTCCCTGCACTGAGGAGGGGATAACTGCCGCAAGGGCACTTGAGAAGGAAGGAATCAGGACAAATCTTACTCTTGTATTCTCGGCAGCTCAAGCAATTATCGCGGCAAAAAACGGATCCCTGTTCGTGTCACCCTTTATAGGCTGGAAGGAGGACAACGGAGAAAATTGCAAAGAGTATATAGACAACATAGTCAGAATTTATAAAAATTACGGCTTTTACGGTAAGACACAAATCATATGCGCAGCTGTCAGAACTCCTAAACAAATTGTTGACTGCGCCGTTTCGGGAGCGGATATAGTTACCGCGGGTCTTGCCGTACTGACAGAAAGCTTTAGGCACCCGTTTACAGATAAGGGATTAGACGTTTTCGCCGACGCTTGGGACAATACAGCAAAGGAATAAGGGAAGATATAAAATGAAAATTGGATTTATAGGTCTTGGCATAATGGGCGAATCAATGTGTGAAAATATTATAAAAAAGCATAATGATAAGGTTTTTGCCTTTGATGTAGAAAAGGAAAAAACAAAAAAGCTTGAAGCCTTGGGAGCAATAGGCTGTGATAGCGCCTTAAAGCTTTCAAAGCAGTGCGATATAATTATAACAATGGTCCCAAATTCGGAAAATTCAATGGCTGTTTACAAAGAAATCCTACCTTCACTGGAAAAAGGAAAGCTTTGCATAGATATGAGCACTATTGACCCTTCTGTTTCCATGGAAATTGCCGATATGGTAAAAAGGACGGGCGCTCAATTCGCAGACGCTCCCGTCGTTAAGTCAAAGCCCGCCGCTATAGAGGGTAAGTTAGGCATTTATTTGGGCTGCGAAAAGCA
>CAZPPO010000026.1:15652-16046 GCA_964588475.1 uncultured Eubacteriales bacterium | reverse complement strand
TCTATCCTCGGCGAGTATAACAGTACAGATAATGGGACTAAAAAGTGGTACAAGGTTGCGTTCGCGTATGGCGATGCTGCTCTTACGGGATATGTTCGCTCGGATTATATAACCAATAAGGACGAGCTTGTCGCGCCCGATTATGTCACAAACAGACCAAAGCTCGGCATTACCTACAGCCCGATTTCGCAAAGCATAATAGTCCAATCAAACGGTTTGCCGTTAGGTTCTATAATCATTCGTGAAATTGAAAGTAAAAGCGACTTAAACAACAAGGGTGTTCAGCTTAACGACCTGATAATCGCGGCGAATGGTGAAGAGCTTACGCTCACAAACACTCTCGAAAAAATTATAGAATTTATCTAGCCCTAGTTTTAATGCAAGTTGAGTGAAA
>CAZPPO010000026.1:13447-15642 GCA_964588475.1 uncultured Eubacteriales bacterium | reverse complement strand
GAAAAAATTATAGAATTTATGGATGTGGGTGATACTATTACGCTTACCATATGCAGAGTAAATATTGATTACACGATTAACACTTCTTTTGATGTCAAAGTAAAACTGATTTGAGGACAAGGGTTCAACCGAAAATGGAACCGTAACCACGACAGTGCAAAATCCTTTTGAATCATTTGAGTTGAAAGACAAAAAGAACTATGCAGGAAATTTTAAACACGCTACGCGCGGCGGCGAAAGCGATTTGCAACAAATAGTTTTAGGAGGAACAGACAATGAAGCGTTTAGATTTTTTATGGTATGTTAATTTTGGCATTACGCACACAGAAGCAACAGGTGAAACGGGCAAGGACAAAGCGATGATGATGTGCGCAACGGGTGCGTACCGTGATGTTTGTAGAACACTTAAGTATTATAAGCCAGAAAATAAAAAGATTTCAGCGGAATATAAAAAAGCTTATGATGAGGCGAAAAAAGAGTTTCGTTATAAAATGAATACCCTCATAACAGAAAAAATACGGAGTGAAATATTTACCTGTGCTCCTATAGATTTTGATGTTAAGCACAATGAAACAATAAAATGCATTTTAGACTTTGCAAAACAATATAAAATTAAAAATGAATCCGGAGTTGAAACCCCGTTGTTTAAATGCAAGAAATTTTATTACGGACAAGCCCAAAAATGGCTAAATATGACGCTCAAAAACATGATGATTATGGGATTGTGGGAGACAGAATTAGAAAGAATAAAAAAGCATCTGCATGTGCCGATAGATAATGTTATTCTTGAGGTTGCAAAAAAGGAATTAGCTATAATTAAAAAATGGGATTCGTGGAGTCGTCTGGACGATTACAAAGAGTATATCACTTTTCAAAATAATATAAGAGATAAAATAAAAGAATATGATTGCCCAATTGATTGGGAGTTCGATATGTGGATTAAATATAAACAGATAGAACGGTAAAAGAATATCGATAAAACAGCGGATAATAGCTGACAAAAACGCTAAAAAAGATTGACACGACTGTGTCCGTATGCTAATGTAAATTTCCGGAACACTTAGGATTTCTGCAAGGAGAGATAAAACGGATGTGGTTTTTATACGCGATGCTCACCACTTTGCTGTGGGGCGGCGCGGACCTTTTTTACAAGAAGGGCAGCGTAAAAGAGGACAGGTTCAGCGATGTGAAAATAATTGTTGCCGTGGGTCTTGTTATGGGGCTGCACGCTGTTTTGTATATGCTCGTAAACGACCTTTCCATACCGTTTAGCGGTATAGTAAGGTACATACCCGTCTCCTTTTTCTATATACTTTCGATGTTCCTCGGATACAAGGGGCTCAGATACCTTGAGCTTTCGGTTTCGGCGCCGCTTCAAAACTCGTCCGGCGCGGTAACGACCATTTTACTATATATTTTTGTAAGCGACCTGCCGGGCGCGATGGAGACCGCGGCAATCGCGGTTATCCTTTTCGGAATGCTTCTGCTTTCGTTATTCGAACGTGATAAGAATATAAAGATAAAAGAGGGCGAGGAAAAGTACAGATACGGGGCAAAGGCGATTTTATTCCCGATTGCGTACTGCTTGCTCGACGGAATCGGAACCTTTCTCGATGGGCTGTACCTTGACGAGTACGGACTTATAAGCGAGGACGATGCGCTGATAGCTTATGAGCTTACATTTTTTGTTTGCGGGATAATAGCTCTTGCATTTCTTATTGCAAAGAAGCAAAAATTTACGCTCAAGACAGATTACGGTAAAGGTGTAGCCGCTTTACTTGAAACAGCGGGGCAGTATTTTTATGTTTTTGCGATGTCGGGCAGAGCAATCATTGTAGCCCCCCTTGTTTCATCTTATTGTGTATTTTCGATTATTTTTTCTCGCATGTTCTTAAAAGAACGGCTCCCGAAAAAGCAATATGCCGCTGTGGCGGTTGTTATTGCGGGAATACTGATGCTCGCGATATGTGAAGGCTTATATGAATAAGCAGGTTATTTCCGATAGGATTGAAACGAAAATAATTTTTAAAAACACTTAGACAGTGGTTTATCTTGCGTCAAGCTTAAGGGACAAAACTTAAATAAATCAGAAGCGTTAGCAGTTATTTCAGTTGACATTCGAAAAATCTTGTGATAATATACTTTGGCAATATAAATGCGCCAGTAGCTCAGTTGGATAGAGTGTTTGGCTACGA
>CAZPPO010000026.1:0-13437 GCA_964588475.1 uncultured Eubacteriales bacterium | reverse complement strand
TAACTATTATAGCCTGTTTGCGCGGCATAATCAAGAAGTTTTAAATAAAGAGTATGTGCAGATAAATTCGGATTTCTGTTGACACTCAAAATTCGGTGTGCTATTATAGTTAGGCACTTCAAAACAGATGCAAAAAATGCGCTTGTAGCTCAGTTGGATAGAGTGTTTGGCTACGAACCAAAAGGTCGGGGGTTCGAATCCCTTCTGGCGTGCCAAAAAAAGCCTCGTTCTTAGGAACAGGGCTTTTTATTTAACATGTGAACGAGAACAGCAGTATTTTCGGCACATTTATTATTCGTTTAAAAGGATTTAGTATACCGACAATTCAATAGGAAACACTTATTATCGGAGGTATAGATATGATTGCACGCAAATCAATTATAACATTCGGAATAGTTTCGATTCCGATTTCAATGTACACGGCAACACAGGACAACGATATACATTTTAACCAGCTGCACAAGGAGGACAACAGTCGTATACGTTACAAAAAAACGTGCGCCCATTGCAAAAAGGAAATCGGGGCGCAGGATATTGTAAAGGGCTTTGAGTATGAAGAGGATAAATATGTAGTAATAACCGAAGACGAAATAGAGAAAATTAAGACGGAAAAAGAAAAATCAATTCAGATTCTTCATTTCGCACAGCTTGACCAGATATCACCGGTCTATTATGACAGAACCTATCAGGCTATACCCGAAACGGGCGGGGAGAAGGCGTTTGAGTTACTGCGTCTTGCATTGATAAAAGAGCAAAAGGTTGCGATAGGTAAGGCGGTAATGGGCACAAAGGATACGCTTATGGCTATTATCCCCCGTGAGGACGGCGTTCTTATTTCCACAATGTTTTACTCGGATGATGTCAAGGAGCTTCAAAAAAATTATAACAAACCCTCGGTCTCGCAGGAGGAGATGAATATGGCGAAGCTTCTTATCAACGCAATGGATACACCGTTCGAGCCATCGCAGTATAAGGATGAATACCAGACAAAGCTACGCGAACTAATCGAGAATAAAATATCCGGGAAAGAAATTGTAGCCGCGAAAGAAGAGAGTGAAGGTAAGGTCATTGACCTTATGGAGGCTCTGAAAGCCAGCGTAGATAAAGCAAAAAGAGAAAAGGAAACGGCGTAATTCAATAAAAAAAGCAGTGCCTGTGCGGCACTGCTAATGTTATTAATTGTTGGGAGAAGGAGCTTTTACAATAATCAGCTCTAATATATCCTCATTTTGATTTTTAACATTCATTTTTGTATTCACGGGTATTTTCAACAGGGTGCCGTTTTTATATTCTCTCACATCAAGATCATTAAGACCGATTGAAAGAACACCCCGCACAACAGTCATATAAACGTTTGAATTCGAAAGATGCTCGGGCAAGCCCTCTCCTTTATTGAAAATCATATGCAGATAATGAAGGTTTTCGTCAAAAAGAACCTTTTCTATAACTTTTTCGTTGCCGGTTGACAGCCTATATACTTGCTCAATCATTTTTATTTCTCCTTTTTTAACTGTATTATAACAAAGAGGTAAATATCGGCAGTAACCTTGTCACCAAAAGCCTACTTTTTCTTTTTTCTCCCGAAAAAGTCCTTTTTATCGTCTTCCTTCGGAGGCGTGGCGCCCAGTGAATCGTTAAACCGAATAAGTAAATCCTTTTGTGCCTGGGTGAGGTTTTTCGGGACGTCCACGACAATTTTTATAAGCTGATCTCCCTTTGCCCTTGAGTTGACATTTTGGATTCCTCTGCCCTTGAGCTTGAACACATCTCCCGGCTGAGTACCGGCGGGAAGCGTGTATTTTACTATTCCGTCAAGCGTGGGAACCTTTAGCTCATCACCTAATGCTACCTGTGCAAAGCTTACAGTCATTTCACACCACACGTTATAACCGTCACGCTCATAAAACGGGTGAGGCTTTATATTCACGCCGACACCCAAGTCGCCCGGAGGTCCCCCGTTTATGCCCTTATTGCCTTGACCTCTGACAGAAAACATCTGACCATCATCAATTCCTGACGGAATATCAACTTCAAGCGAAACGTTTTTTCTGATTCTTCCGCTTCCGTTGCATTTTGGACAGGGAGAGGGAGTGTACGAGCCCTTTCCCCCGCACCGTGGGCATGGTCTTGAGGTCTGTACAACTCCAAAAGGTGTTCTTTGCTGTGACGAAACCTGGCCCTTACCGTTACATTCAGGGCAGGTTTGAGTGCTTGTTCCCTTTTGCGCTCCACTTCCGGAGCATTCGGAGCATACTTCTATACGACTGAACTGTAATGTTCGAGAGCAGCCCTTAGCTGCCTCCTCAAAGCTTAAGGCTACAGAGGCTCTGATGTCACTTCCGCGCCGTGGTGCATTAGGATTTGCTCCTCTTGTATTGCCGAAGCCTCCGCCGAAAAAGGAGCCGAACAAATCCCCTAAATCAAATTCCATACCGCCCATTCCGCCGAAACCGCCGAAACCGCCTTGACCTGCGCCAAAATTCGGGTCTACGCCTGCGTGGCCGAATTTGTCATATTTAGACCTTTTATCGGTATCAGACAAAACCTCGTAAGCTTCGTTGACCTCCTTGAATTTTGCCTCGGCGGATTTATCCGAGGGATTAAGGTCCGGATGATATTTTTTTGCCAAGGTTCGATAGGATTTTTTGATTTCCTCAACAGACGCGGTTTTGGAAACTCCGAGAACCTCGTAATAATCTCTTTTTTCAGCCATAAATACCTCTATTGTCTTGTGTCCTGTCAGGAATCACCTGAAAGGACACAAGCTTTTCATTTTATTGATTTTCGTCATTGGGTACATCAGTGTATGGTGCTTCATAATAACCGTCCCCACCCGGAGCGTCTTGAGCATCCGCGGGATTTGCATCATTGGCAGAGGTCTTATAAAGTTTCTCTGATATTTCATAAAATTTGTTGGTCAATTCCTCTTGCTTTGACTTAATCAGATTCATATCCTCGCCCTTAAGAGCCTCCTTGAGTGAGTCGGATTTTGCGGAAAGCTCATCCTTGTCTTCCTGTGAGAGCTTATCACCGCTTTCGGAGAGAATTTTTTCACATTGATATACCATTTGGTCGGCGTTATTGCGAGAGTCAATTTCTTCCTTTCGTTGTTTATCCTCCTGGGCAAACCTTTCGGCCTCGCTCACAGCCTTTTCAATATCCTCCTTAGACATATTTGAAGAAGCCGTAATAGATATTGACTGCTCCTTGCCTGTACCCAAATCCTTAGCAGAAACATGAACAATTCCGTTTGCATCAATGTCAAAGGTTACTTCGATTTGAGGGGTACCTCTCCTTGCGGGCAAAATTCCGTCAAGGTGGAACATACCTAAGGTCTTGTTATCCTTGGCAAACTCTCTCTCTCCCTGCAAAACATGAATTTCAACAGAGGTCTGATTGTCTGCGGCAGTTGAGAAGGTCTGACTTTTCTTAGTCGGTATTGTTGTGTTACGCTCGATAATTTTTGTGCAGACATTACCGAGTGTTTCAATGCCCAGTGAAAGGGGAGTAACATCCAAAAGAAGAAGGCCTTTGACCTCTCCGCCTAAAACGCCTGCCTGTATAGCGGCGCCTATCGCTACGCACTCATCGGGATTAAGACCCTTAAAGGGCTCCTTTCCCATGTGTGATTTAACCGCGTCAAGCACGGCAGGTATTCTCGATGAACCACCAACCATAAGAATCTTGTCGATATCGGAAATCTTCAGCCCCGAATCCGAAATTGCCTGGCGCACAGGGCCCATGGTCAATTCCACAAGGTCGGCTGTAAGCTCGTTGAATTTAGCCCTTGAAAGAGTTGTGTCAAGATGTACGGGGCCCGATTGGGTCATAGTGATGAAGGGTAGGTTAATTGTGGACGTAGTAACACTTGAAAGCTCAATTTTTGCCTTTTCGGCAGCTTCCTTCAGGCGCTGCATTGCCATCTTATCGGCTCTAAGGTCTATTGCGTTTTCTTTTTTGAATTCAACGGCAAGCCAGTCAATGATTCTTTGGTCAAAGTCATCGCCTCCGAGCTTATTATTTCCTGCGGTAGCTAAAACCTCCTGAACGCCTTCACCCATTTCTATTATGGAAACATCAAAGGTACCTCCGCCAAGGTCATAAACCATTACTTTCTGGTCTTGCTCCTTGTCAATACCGTATGCAAGCGCCGCGGCAGTAGGCTCATTAATTATTCTTTTTACCTCAAGTCCGGCTATTTTGCCGGCATCCTTTGTTGCCTGGCGCTGAGCGTCGGTAAAATATGCGGGAACTGTAATAACCGCCTGTGTTACCTTTTCTCCGAGGTAGCTCTCCGCGTCAACCTTAAGCTTACCGAGAATCATAGCTGAAATTTCCTGAGGGGTGTACTTTTTGTTGTCAATAGTGACCTTGTATTCGGTGCCCATCTGTCTTTTGATTGAGGAGACGGTGCGTTCGGTATTTGCAACAGCCTGCCTTTTCGCCACCTGCCCTACCATTCTTTCCCCCGTTTTGCTGAAAGCAACGACGGACGGTGTGGTCCTGCTGCCCTCTGCGTTAGTGATAACTACGGGCTCGCCGCCCTCGATAACAGCTACACATGAATTTGTTGTACCTAAATCGATACCTATAACCTTTGCCATAAATTTTTCCTCCTATTGTTAATTGTAATATCTAATTTGCAACCTGAACATCGGCGCATCTTAAAATCCTGTCTCCGATTTTATAACCCTTCAAGAAAATTTCCGCAAGAGTGTTTTCCTCAAGCTCATCGCTTTGCATATGCATTACAGCATTGTGCAAAACCGGGTCGAACGTGTCGCCCTTTTCCCCGAACGCTTCAACCCCGAGCGAATCGAGAATTGAAATCAGCTGGTCGTAGGTCATCTCAATTCCCTTTTGAAAGGCTTTTGAATCGGAAGCACACTTATTTAGTGCCCTGTCGAAATTGTCCAAAACCGGTAGAAGCTCTGCAAGAACTGAGGCCTTTGCATCACTGTGTGCCTGCGATTTTTCCTTAGCGGTTCGCTTTCTGAAGTTATCGTATTCCGCCGCAAGCCTAAGCAGACTGTCTTTAGTTTGTGCAAGCTCCGATTCAAGCTTTTCAAGATTTGTGCTTTTTGACTGTGAAACAGTTTCAGAGGTTATCTCCTCTTTAATTGTTTCATTATTTTCGGGTTTCTTTTTTGACATATCTCTTCTCCTTAGTTATCGTTAAGAGCCTCGGAAAGCAAGGTCCCGACAACGCTTGAAAGATACTGAATTCCGGGTATTAGCCTCGCATAATCCAATCTTGTCGGTCCTATTATACCCACAAAACCGCTGTCGTTTTCACCAACGGCATATTTAGAAAAAATAGTTGTTGCGTTTTGTAGCTCCTTAAAAATATTCTCGGTTCCTATGGAAATGTTCAGGCTCCTTTTCTGAGCATTTAAAAGCTCGCTAATTGGTGTGTCTTTATAAAGAAAGTCCATAAGCTCGCTTGCGTTTTCTGCCATTTCCTTGTGACTTAATATGTTTCTTTGCCCTACTGTGTGAATATCGGTGAGAGAGGCATTGACTGCCAAGGTACAAACTGATATCAAAAGAGGGGATAGCAAAAAAGCCTTTTCTCCCAGCGAGGCGACTATGGTCTGCATAAATGCGGTTTTTATATCTGCCACGCGTTTACCGAGAAAATTCGATTTAACAACATTGTAAAAGGATTCAACCATTTCAAGGGTTAACTCGACATCTAACCTGACCACTTGACTTTTAAGCGTTCCCGAAGAAGTCAGAAGCACAATCATAGATGTAGTCCTGCTCAACGGCAAAAGCTCAATTTTCTTTATTGTGGCATCCTGTGCCGCAGGAGCCGAGGATACGACGGTACAGTTTGTAATACTTGCCAGAATTTCACCTGATTTTTCAAGTAGCTGTTCAGGCTCGCCTGAAAACGCTTTAAGCCATAGCCTTATACGCTCTTGCTCCTCAGTGCTCAGTTCATATCGTTTCATCAGGTTATCCACATAGTATCTGTACCCGCTTTGTGAAGGAGCACGACCCGCTGAGGTGTGGGGCTGCTCAAGAAATCCACGTGCCGTAAGAACAGCCATTTCATTTCTCACGGTGGCGGAAGAAATCGAGTTTCCAAGAGCGTCGCAAATGGTTTTTGAGCCAATGGGTTCGCCTGTTGATATATAGTGTTCGATAATCAACGATAGTATTTTACCCTGTCGTTCAGTGATGTTTTCCATTTCCTCCACCTCCCTTAAGCGCTGTTAGCACTCAAGCACCGTGAGTGCTAATCTTGCTAAAGAATACCATAAGGAGTTCCGTTTGTCAATCCCTTAAATTGTTAAATATTTATGAATTACATAGGAAAAACACCGCCCCGAAAGACGGTGTTTATGACAAAGATAAATTATCTTTCCTCCCTGAAATAGGGTAGGCCGAGACTTGCGGGAGGTTGATGCTCTCTTTTTTTCCTGATGCTTGTCAGAATAAGAACCAAAATCGTTACCATATAAGGGAAGACCTTAAAAATCTCCTGTGTGTTGCGCATAAGTCCTGGGATATAAAGATAAACAATATACAGACCGCCAAACAGAACAGAGCCGAAAATACTGTATTTCGGTTTCCAGATTGCAAATATGACAAGCGCAATAGCAAGCCAGCCTCTGTCACCAAAACCGTTATTAGTCCACGCTCCGCCGATATAGTCCATAATAAAATAAAGTCCGCCTAAACCCGCTATAGCTCCGCCTGTACAGGTTGCAAGATACTTGTAAAGGGCCACGTTTATACCTGCAGCATCCGCTGTGGCTGGATTTTCACCTACTGCCTTAAGGTTAAGCCCAAGTCTGGTTTTACCCAATACATATGAAGCAAACAGTGAAATTGCGAAAGAAAGATATGCCAAAAAGCCAAATGAAAAGAAGGTGTCTCCAATAAGACCGAGGTTGTCTGCGAAGGGCAAGGTCTGTTTGAAATAATTGCCTGTTGTATTTAATGCGATTTGACCGCCCTGACCGAAAATACTTGAAAGCGAGCCGCCGAAGAAGTTACCGACTCCTACACCGAAAATGGTAAGGGCTAATCCGGTAACATTTTGATTTGCTCTTAAGGTTACAGTTAAAAAGCTATAAATCAGAGACATTATCAAAGAGCCTAAAACCGAGGAAAGAAACGGCACTGCAATACAAAGAAAGCCGTTTGACGTGTCACCGTAGCTTTCATAAAAATATGCGCCGATTACTCCCGAAATACCTCCGATATACATAACACCGGGTATTCCTAAATTCAGGTTTCCGGATTTCTCGGTTATAATTTCACCCGTAGAGCCGTAAAGAAGGGGAATTCCTTGAATGATTGCCTGCTTAACAAAGGAAGCTATGAGTGTAATCATTATTTTCCCTCCTTATGATTTTTTCTGCGAAAGCTGATAGTATAATTTATAAAGAACTCGCTTCCGATTATAAAGAAGAGTATTATACCGCTGAGGATTTCCGATATGCTTTGATTGAGTCTGAAAACAGTCGCAATTTCACCTGCGCCGCGCTCAAGGAATATAAGCAGAAAAGATGTAAGCATCATTACAATCGGGTTGAATTTTGCAAGCCATGAAACGATGATTGCCGTAAAGCCTTGACCTCCCGCGGTTGTTGTTGATATAGTATGGTCCGTACCGGAAACGAGAAGAAATCCCGCAAGACCGCAGATAGCTCCCGAAAGGGCAGCTGTGCGCAAAATGACCTTCTTTACGTTTATTCCGATGTATTTAGCGGTATTTTCGCTTTCACCCACCACGGATATTTCATATCCATGCTTGCTGTATTTAAGATAAATATACATAGCAACAGTAAGCGTAAAAACAATTAAAATATTAAGCAGATATTTTTGGTTAAACAGCGATGGCAGCCATCCGAAATTAGAAGACGGATTTATAATACCAACACTGTTTGAGCCCTTAGGGTTTTCCCAAAGTATAATGCAGAAAGCTACCGCCTGCACTGCAACGTAGTTCATCATTAAGGTAAACAATGTTTCGTTTGTCTTAAAATTAGCCTTAAAAAACGCGGGTATAAAGCACCATACAAGCCCGGCGGCGACACTGACCGCCGCCATTATGGGAAAGAGCGCGACGGGAGGCAGCGTGTCTCCAAAATAAACCATACAGGCGGATGTGGCAAGCGCGCCCGCAAGCACCTGTCCCTCGGCGCCTATATTCCAAAACCTCATCTTAAAAGCGGGTGTGACGGCAAGCGAAATGCAAAGGAGCATCGCAACCTTTTGGATAGCAATCCAGATTTTTCTATCCGAGCCGAAGCTGCCCGCAAACATCGCCTTATATACTTCAATCGGACTAAAGCCGGTCAAAAGAATAATAACGAAAGCGCACAAAATCAAAGCCAAAACGATAGCTGCAGCTCTTACTGCCCAGGATTTATACCATTGCATTGAGTCCTTTTTTGATATTCTGATAAGAGGCTCATGCATTGTCTTTTTGTTTTTCATACAGTGCCACCTCTTTGCTCTTTAGTCATAAGAAGCCCAATATCCTCCTTTGAGGCAGTTCTTCCGTCCAAAATGCCTGAAACTCTGCCACAGCTGATAATCATAATTCTGTCACAAAGCTCTGTCAGCACATCAAGATCCTCGCCGACAAATATTACCGCAACACGGTTTTTCTTTTGCTGGTTAAGAAGGTTATAAATTATATAGGAGGAATTGATATCAAGTCCTCTGACAGGGTAAGCCGCCATGAGCACTGTAGGGGAAGAGGATATTTCCCGTCCGACAAGAACCTTTTGAACATTGCCTCCAGAAAGCCTGCTGACAGGAGTTTTTACATCGGGTGTTACTACTTCAAGCTCACTGATAATCCTCTGGGCAAGGTTGCGCGGTTCCTTTTTCTGAAGGAAAACGGATTTACCCTTCCTGTAGCTGCGAAGCATCATATTATTAATTATATCCATACTGCCTACAAGCCCCATACCGAGCCTGTCCTCGGGAACAAAAGAAAGTCTTACACCTAAAGCGCGTATTTGCATTGGCGTTTTGTCACGCAAATCGTCACACTCGCCTGTCTGCGGATTATTATAAACAATTTTTCCGCTATCGATTTTCTGAAGCCCGGCTATCGCTTCAAGCAGTTCCCTTTGACCGCTGCCGGAAATACCTGCGATACCAAGAATCTCACCCGATCTTGCGCTAAAGGAAACATCCGAAAGAATTCGCCGTCCGTCGCGACCGACACAATTAATGTTTTCAACAATCAGTCTGTCCACGGGGGTCTCGGGTTCACTCCTCTCAATATTCAAAATGATTTTTTTGCCCACCATCATTTCCGTAAGGATACTCTCGTCTGCTCTTTGTGTTTCAATAGTACCGATATATTCGCCTTTTCGCAGTACCGCAACACGGTCGGACAGCTCAAGCACCTCATTGAGCTTATGAGTAATGATAATGACGGTCTTCCCGTCATCACGCATGTTTCTGAGCACCTTGAATAGCTGCCTTGTTTCCTGCGGGGTCAGTACTGCCGTTGGCTCGTCAAGAATAAGAATATTCGCTCCGCGATACAGCACCTTTACAATCTCAACGGTCTGTTTCTCGGAAACGGACATTTGATATACCTTTTTATCGGGTTCAATTACAAAACCGTACTTATCGGCGGTCGAGCGTATTTTTTCCTTAGCCGCTTTTAAATCATACTTTTCTTCCGCAATCCCCAGCACGATGTTTTCTGCGGCCGAAAAAACGTCAATCAGCTTAAAATGCTGATGTATCATACCGATACTAAGGTCAAACGCGTCTTTGGGAGAGCGTATGCTGACATCCCTTCCTTCGACGGAAATTTGACCGCTATCAGGATAATAAATACCCGAAATCATATTCATAAGGGTCGTTTTACCGCTTCCGTTCTCGCCGAGAACAGACAGTATCTCCCCCTTGTTGACGGTAAAGCTCACATCGGAAATTGCGGCGACCTTGCCAAAGTGCTTAGATATTCCCCGAAGCTGAATAGCAGGGAATTTCTCGCCCATCTTCTGACCTCCTTTTCAACGCTTAAAACCGCAAATCCAACAGCTTAGCTTTGCGCTCTTAAACGCTGAACCAAAAATTCGGGCGGGGCAGTTTGAGCCCCGCCCGAAACATAAAACTTATAGTGTAATCTGCCTTAATTAAACGATAGCTCCGGTAATTCCGTCTATCTGCATATAGAAGTAAGGGGCAGATCTGAATTCGGACTCGCTGAAATAACCGTCCTTGATTGCCTCTGTATCGGGTGTGAACGCTTCGTCGGGAATGACATCTGCCTTGAAGGTTGTTAATTGTTTTCCGTCAACCTTGAAGGAGGCCGTATCAAAAACCTTAATCTCGCCCGAGATAAGCTTTGCCTTGACTTCTTCAAGCTTAGCGGCTGTGCCGGGAGCTGCAACCTTATCGTTTAGCTCTGTAAGAACGACGGAGCCTTCATTTATACCGCCGCACCAATCAGCCGGGATGCTTTCGCCCTTGGCTACATTGTTTATTATTAGCTCAAAATAAGGAGCCCAATCAATTTTGGAAGAAATAAGTGCGGTGTTGGGGCCAAGACCTATTGTGCTGATGTTATAGGCAACATTGGGTACTCCCGCTTCCTCACAAGCCTTCGGTGCTCCCTCAGAGTCGGCGTGCTGGCTGATAAGGACGCATTTTTCGTTGATGAAGGCCTGAGCGGCTTCCTTTTCTTTTCCTATATCAAACCAGGAATTTGTGTATTTTACACCCATTGTAACGGAAGGACAAATATATTTTGCGCCAAGATAGAAAGAGGTAAGTCCCGAAATAACCTCGGCATAGGGATAAGCACCGATATAGCCCATCTTAGCCTCATCTGCCTCAATTTTGCCGTCCTCTATCATCTGATTGAGCTTCATTCCCGCGGCAACGCCGGCAAGGAAGCGGCCCTGATAAATATGTGCGAAAGCATTGTGATAGTTTGCGATATTAGCTGTTTTTGCGTTTGTGCCCGTCGCATGGCAGAATTGAACCTCGGGGAACTCCTTAGCGGCTTGCATCATATAGGATTCATGACCGAAGCTGTCGGCAAAAACAATCTTACATCCGAGATCTACAAGCTGCGCGGCTGTTTCATAGCAGTCATTACCCTCGGGAACGTTAACCTTGAAAATCACCTGGTCATTAGTAAGACCGAGCTTTGTCTGAACTGCCTTTGCGGCATCGATAAAGTTTTTGTCGTAGGTGGAGTTTTCATCGTGCAAAAGAATTATTCCGATTTTAAAATCAGCCGGAATTTTTGCGATTTCAGATGATGTACCTGTAGCGTCTTGTGTGGTTTGGTCGCCGCCGTTCCCTTTGCAAGAAGCGAAAACAAGTACCATTGAAAGTGCGAGAACAATGGTAAGAACTTTCCTGAGCTTAATCAATTGACATACCTCCAAAAAATTTTATATCTTAACGGTCTGCATGTCCGAAAATGATGCCGTCATTTCCCATGGACTCGATAACCGCTAAAGATCTGAGATTATAACCCTCGTCTCTTAAGGCCCTACCGCCACCTTGAAAACCCTTCTCTATTGCAATCCCGATGCCCGCGGTACAGGCTTTTGCCGTTTCGATAATTGAAATTAAAGCTCGGATTGCATTTCCTGTTGCCAAAAAATCGTCTATTATCAATACTCTGTCATTTGCAGACAAATATTTTTTGGAAATTTCCATATTGTAATCTGTATTATGTGTAAAAGAGTGACAGGACGCTGTATATACATCGTTTCCGATATTTGAACGGGTGCCCTTTTTAGCGAAAACCACGGGCAGCTTAAGAAGTCTTGCCACGGCGCAGGCAAGAGCTATGCCCGAGGCCTCGACTGTTAAAATTTTTGTCGCGCATATTTCTGAAAAAGCTTCCGCGAATTCGGCCGCGAGCTTGTCCATAAAAAGGACGTCAAGCTGATGGTTTAAAAAGCTGTCTACCTTCAGGACATCAAAGCCTAAAACCACCGCGTCCTTTTCAATTCTTTCCTCGAGCAGTCTCAAAACAAAACCCCTTTTTATTTGCATTTGAAAAAGTGTGGCAGAAGACCTTGGAAGTATTACCTTATTATAGTAGTATTATAGCCTAATTATAAGAGTAAAGCAAGAAGTAATTCCGACAAATTATGGTCTTTTTCATAATTCTGCATTCTTCACAAAAAAAATTATTTTTCCCCCAAAAGATTTGTCCAAAAAAAGTTTTTGCGCGAAAAAACCGTTTAACTATTTACTCAAGAAGGGTCTTATCAGGGTTCAATTAAGTGTAATTGATGTAAAGTATTAAGCCATTACATACAGAGGTATTGGGCATTAAGCTAAAATTTGTAAAGCAAGAATAAAGCTAAAAATCTTATAAATTCTTGATTTGTAGTTATCAATAAGATAAATAATTGTAAAGTCAAACAACTTTACACAATGACCTTGTAAAACAAATTATTTATTTTTATATAATGCATAAGTGACGAAAGGATTAACAACAATTAACTCA
Organism: uncultured Eubacteriales bacterium; assembly: GCA_964588475.1. Classification (GTDB taxonomy): domain Bacteria; phylum Bacillota; class Clostridia; order Oscillospirales; family Acutalibacteraceae; genus DTU089. The sequence goes on along the minus strand of CAZPPO010000026.1, from coordinate 968 downwards.
ATTTCATACTATATAATGTATCGCACGCGCGAACATATAATTATATTGGGCAAAAAAACTATAAAAAATAAAAAAAGCTATTGACATTTGATTTTTGCTTTGCTATTATTTAGTTGACCGAAGGTGGGTAAGTGGGTGACTTGTGTCTAAGCGGCAGGCTTTGTAGCCTTAAGCTGTTGCACAAACATCCTAAAAGTGTGTGGGCGCTAAGTGCACAAGGCGGGAGACTGCAGGGTGCGGCTCACGCTGCGCGACGAGCAATCGGCGCTGTGCACGAACAGGCATCTTGTGCCGGCTCACAACAAGGTTAGATTAATTATCAGCCGCAGTTAAGCGGCAAATAGGAAGGGAGGGAACATGTCACACAAATACTTAGGCGACTGTAACAGGTGCGTAATTGCAGTCCGTGGTTTCCGTCGCACGCGTATTTTTGTATTGGCAATGGTAATGCTCATCGGAGTATTGTCCGTCGGCGTCAGTGCTGAAAAGATTGGTCTTACTAAGAGCGCTGTCGCATACGATTCAATCGATGACGCGGTTCTTACGCCCCAGCAGGTATCAACTATTATCATGGACTTGCTTGATAATGAGCTGCTGCCCAGTGCGGGTCTCGGAACCATAGACCTTTCTGTTGCAGGGTCCCTTCGTACCGACACTGTCAACCACTTAATCGCAGACCTTGTCTCCATCAGCGGCGGTGCCGCGTGGGCATTTGCCAAAGCTCTTCTCGGAGATATTGGTGATTTGACATTATTTTATCAGCTCATTCAGTTCTTGAACGACAACAGATCGATACTCGGCAAAATTGCTTACGGTATCGGTGTTACTAACGGCATAGGCTTCGGCGTAGCCGCTTCGGCTGTCGGCGATGTCGACCTCAACATTACAGATATGTTAAGGGGTCTGTTGTTTGACGAGCTTCTTCTCGGCTCTTATGCTTATCCGGAAGAGAGCGACGTTGGGTATTA
>CAZPPO010000025.1:0-16051 GCA_964588475.1 uncultured Eubacteriales bacterium | reverse complement strand
TAGGTAGGGTAAACGTTGATTCCCAGGCTCTTTATAACTTTGTGAAGGTCAATCTTTCAGAAAATCCCGAAGCAGACACAATGTTTACTCTTATGAATATATTGGGAGTGTTTGATGCTGTTTCCGACTGGGCAAACGCTTTTATCGGCAAACATAAGGAAAAGGTTTATAACGAGCTGTTAATCGACTGCTTTGGCAATATGCTTTCTTTTTGGGCTCTTGTTAAGCAGGAGGAATTTGATAATTGCGTTGAGTATATGTTTGGCGGCGAAGAAGAGGAGCATGCAGAATTCTTGACTAAGGCAAGGCAGCTCCAGGATATGATGGCTGCTCGTGACCAATTGCTTGATGACGCATCTGCCGACAAGGTTGAAATTATATTCTTTACAGCATACAATTTGCCCTCAATTCCTATATATGAGAGCTCAGCGGTCAACTCAGACGGTGTTATTGAAGTTCATTATATGTCAAAGGGCGCAACGGTTGCCGATTACGGCACTACGCTTGATGAAAGTACAATTGATATAAGCTCGCCTTATGTTTCCGCCGACTTAATAATTGACGCATCTACCTGTCAATTCCCCGATACCACCTGGTTTATAAAGAACGCGCCTCATGTAGGCTGCGATTACGGTACGGGTGAGTCAGACTTTTTGTTCTGGCTTTTCGATACGGATAATCCAAAAATAACAGATAACCCATCTTATCCGCAGTTTATGGTTGCAGACTCCAGCCTTTCGCTAAGCCCCCTTTCCTAAGTGAACTGCGAAAGATAATTATTCGTAATGAAAACGGGCTTGTCTTTTGATAGCCCGTTTGACTTATATCCGTATAATAAGAGGTGTATTGTATGTCTCAGGTATATAAAGCTTCGAAGGATTTCTTAAAGCTAAACAGCGATATTATCCACGGCAAGGCAAACGGTAAGGTTCTGTGGCAGCCCAGAATAGATTGCTGGTATGACGACAGAATATTTAACCACGGTAAGCTTTTAGGTAAATATGATAATATGAGCAGAATTGAGCTGTACCATGAGCTTGGCTGTTCGGCACGGCTTTACGAGTATAATAATTGCCTTGAAAGGCTTGAGCGCGAGCCTGTTATGAGAAGAAGCGAGAAATTGTCACAATTTCATACCAGACACTACATAGATACCCCCTTAGGCTCCCTTACATACGTTGAAAGCCGTAACAACTCAAACGGCGGCTCCTATAAAAGCGAGTGGCTGGTTAAAAGCGAAAAGGATATCAGAAAGCTTATATGGCTTGAAAATAACACACTGTGGAGATTTAACAGAGAAAATTGGATTAAGAACGGCTCCGTTTACAAGAACCTCGGGCTGCCTTGCTTGTTTCTGCAGCGCATAAATATCCAACACGCTATTATAGACACCTTCGGTTATGAGGGTACGGTTGAATGGCTTTATGACAATCCGAATATTATGGAAGAGTATTTTGAGGCAAGCGAGAACAGCGTTATGAGAAGTATAGACGCCCTTGTCGATTCACCGTTTGAGTGGATTAACTTCGGTGACAACATACACGGAAGACTCATTACAAGCGACTGGTTCGAAAGATACATATTGCCTGCATACCACAAAAGATGCGAAAAGCTCAGAAGGGCCGGAAAATTCACATTTGCCCACTGGGACGGCGACTGTGCCCCAATTTTGAAATACGCAAAAGCGAGCACACTTGATGCAATAGAGGCTATTACACCGCTTCCCCAGGGAGATGTTACCTTAGAAGAAATAAAAGAAGCTCTCGGGGATGACCTGTTCCTTATAGACGGAATACCCGCAATTCTTTTTGATGAAATCTACCCGGTACAGCAGCTTGTTGATATGGTCGAAAAATTAATTGACCTTTTTGCCCCTAAGCTTATACTCGGGATTTCGGACGAGATGTCCTCAACGGGTGACATTGAGAGAGTTCGCATTGTGGGGGAAATAGTAGACAAGTACAATTCATCATTGTAAACAATGAAGCTTATAAGTCATGAAATAATAAATGTTAATATTGACAATTTATGTAAAAAGATCTAAACTTATATTTGTATGGTTTTAGATTTTTGGGGGGCAGCTTAATGATAAATAAAATGAAGCATGTCGGCGGTAAACCTTTTTTGCTATTATTATCGCTTCTTGTTTCGATTTTGTATGTATATTGTGCAAAATCCTTTTATAATGAATACACCTGGTTTAACAGCGCTTTGAGTTTAGTCTTCTATACCTTGCTTCTTTGGATTTGCGTCTTTATAACAGCCGCATTAATAAGCATTATCGGAAAAAGAAAAAAGGAGAGTTCTATACTTCCTTTTTTAGTTTTTTTTCTGTTTTACAATTGCTTGCTGTGGGGAGTACCTCTTTGGGCGGATTTTATCTTGGACCGGAGTAAAGGTGACAGCGCTTTTTTAGGTATATTCCTTTCTTCGGTTCTTTTCTTATTCGCTGTTATTGTTTTAATCGGCAAAATTTTCGGCAAGCGCCTGCTTAGAAAGTCCTTGTGCGTAATAATGGTTATAATCTTTGTTTTATCCTTTGCGGTATCTTTTCTGATTATTTCTGTTAAGGATGAATACTATTACAATAATAAACTAAAGAAGGCAGGTTCAATGGATATTAGCTTTAACCCTATAAGCTCACAGCAGCTTCTCGTCACTGCGAACGAAAAGAAAATATGCGCCGATTGGTTTAGGGATAATATCTTAAACGCGGGAAAAAATGAAAATTCCCCGGCTTATGATTTTAAGGTAAACGGAATTTCTCTTCAAAACTCACTTGAGGATTGGGATTTTTCGGTAGGTGAGACAAGCAGTACAGGAGTTTACTATCGCGAAGGTAAAACAACTGTTATTACTCTTACAAATAAGAAACTCGGTCTGACAGCCACTGTTACGGCTACTATTTATGAGGCGTTCGCTACATGTGAGTGGACCGTTTACATAAAAAACACAGCAAGCGAAAATTCCGGTGAAATTACTGACTTTTATGCAATAGACTCTACCTTCAATCTGGGAAAGGACACCTCGCTTTATTACTCAACGGGAAGTGACTGCTCGGCAGATGACTTTACACTGAAAAAAGCAAAGCTCAGTGAATTAACTACTGCCCGTTTTTCCGCCACAGAGGGCAGAAGCAGTGTTGATTATATGCCTTACTTTAATTTGTGCGGTACTTTTGGCCTTGTATTGTCAGTAGGCTGGACGGGTCAGTGGAAAGCAACTTATCAGCTCACGGGAGAAACCGTTTTTGCTAAAGCCTGTCAGGAGCATTTTCAGGCATACCTTACACCTGATGAAGAAATCCGTTCTCCTCTAATCGGCATCAGCTTTTATGACGGTACTAATGCCCTTAAGGGATTTAACCTGCTGAGAAAATGGCAAATGGCTCTTTCACCCGATATATCAAAACCGCAAGCGTTCTATTGCTATGCAAATGAGCAAAATTACAGTACAACTACCGAAAACATAGAGGCCATGCTAAAGCTTGCGGACTTTGATGCGCTTTGGATTGACGCCGCATGGTATAAGCTTAATCACGGCAAATGGCATAATTCCGTAGGCAGCTGGAGCCAAGACGCCTCTAATAAAGATGTTTTTCCAAACGGGATACAGGCAGTCGGGGATTTTTCAAAAGAAAAAGGGCTTGAGCTTCTTTTATGGTATGAGCCCGAACGCGTCACAAAGGGCAGCGAGCTTCATTCTGTTGGGGAGCAAAATCCCGGTTGGCTTCTTTGCGGCGGTGATTTTCTGTGGAATCTGGCTAATGATGACGCGTTTCGTTATCTTTGCGCCTATATAAGTACTTCTATTAAGGATATAGGCGTAACCATATACCGCCAGGACTTCAATACAGAAGCTCTCTATTATTGGCAATGGGGTGACAAGAATCTTTACGACGGCAGAACGGGTATAACCGAAAATCATTATATAAATAATCTGTACGCTTATCTTGATTATCTTCAAAATGCCAATACCGGACTTTTAATTGACAATTGTGCCTCAGGCGGAAGGAGACTTGACACGGAAATGACCCGCCGCAGCATCTCGCTTCATCGCTCCGATTATATTGGGGAGAACGAGGCTAATCAGTCCATTACATACGGTGCATCGCTTTGGGTTCCCGCAAACGGTATAATCCTTCAGCTGTCTGATGAATACAACGCGAGAAGCTGGATGACCGCCCTAAATAATGTTATGATGTTTAATGAAGATAATGTAGAAACCTACAAGGATTTTCGAGCCCTTCATAAAAAAATCTATACAAGCTATTTTGAAAATTATTTTCCGCTTACTGCCCAAAATCATAATACTCAGCAGTGGCTTGCTATGCAGTTCGGCAGCGACTCAGAGGGCTTTGCGAGCGTTTATAAGCGTGAAAATGTAAAGGAAAACGAATTTACCTTGATCCTAAACGGTCTTTCGGAAAAAAAGAAATACGTCCTTTTGGATTATGACAATTCCAAGAAGCCTCTCGGTACGTTTACGGGAAAACAGCTTATGAGCGAGGGTGCAGTCTTGAAAATCAAGGATACTCCAAAAGCGATGATTGTCCTTTATAAAGTAAAATAGCAGTTAATAAAAAAACCGACAGTTTACAAGCACTGTCGGTTTTTTTATTTAGCATTTTCATACCATTTTTTCAGATATCCGAAATCACAAAGGAAGTTTTCCGGCTTGTCTCCCTTGACAAACTCGAGTATAATATCTTTCGTATATTCATTAGCCTTAAGTATCGACAAAAACTCCTTGATTTTCTTCTCTCCCCTTTCAAGCGGATAACGAACGCCCGAACGGCTCCAATTAAACATATGAACCACCACCGTGTTCTCAACCACGCCTTTGAGATTTTTAATATCATCTCCGGCAAAAAAGGGCTGCCAGTATGTTTTTACATTATCTCGCCCCACTATGCGAAGAAACTCTGCCGAGCTTTCAAGGGTATCATTAAACGTCCCTTTGTGAAACTCAAAAGCAATTATCAAATCGTATTTCTTTGCAATATCGGAAATCGTCGCTACCAGTGCGGCAAGATTTTCAACCTGCTTTTTTTCTGTTTTGCCGCTTCCCTTTTCTCCAAGCCACACTCTTATAATTCGTGCCCCAAGAGTTTTTGTTATTTCGCATAAGGACTCGAATTCATCGGTTTTATTTTGCCCCACTCTGAAATAACTGCCGTATGAGTTAATCGCTATCCCATTATCAAGGCATTTTTCCCGAACATCGAGAGCCTGTGTCTTATTGGTTACGTGTATGTCCCCTCCCCATTCGATAACCTCACAGCTTGCACTGCGGGCAAGAAGGATTATTTCATCTCTTGGCAATTTCCTAAAGGTCACCGAGGTAAGTCCAAGCGCCATAATATCACTCTATTCAAAAACAATATATTTCAATACGGAAAGAATTATCAGATGAAGCGGATAAAAAACATAAAAGCTCCATTTAGTCAGTACGCTCTTTTTGCCCCGTCTGCCGCTGTATAATAAAATAAACGGTACAGCTAAAAGAAAGCCGAAAACATAGACCTCGCTAAACCCGGAAAGTATAAACCGCGGCAAAGCATAAAGCACAAGGCCTATAGCTATAAATGAGACAAGCTGTGCCTTTATGTTTGAATGAAAGCTGTAAAAGGATACTATCCATAAAACAGCCACATATGACCAGTCAGCATTATAAGACAGTATGCAGCAAATCAGAATAATAAATAAAGTAAGTATTGTTTTCCCCTTGTAAATCGAGCAAAGATGGATTGCGGCAAGTCCTAATAATAAAGTAAATAATACACTTGTATTTTCATACCACCTAAATCCGAAATAAATAACATAAGGGAAATGAGATAACACGGCAAAAACAACAAGTCTTTGTATATACCGCTTTACATTGGAGGTGTTGACGTACCCCTCGACTATAAACCAACACATTAAAGGAGCTGTAAGCCTTCCGATAAAATGTACAAGCTGACCGCCGGCGCTCCCGGTAGCTAAGAGCCACCACGCAAGGTGGTCAGCAAGCATTGCAGTTATAGCCACAGCCTTGATTTGATTTGCCGAAAGGCACTTAAGACTTTGCACGTCACCGCCCCTTAAATGATCGGAAATACCTAAGCCATAGTGGACAGCATATCCGGGGTTACTTCGTGCAGTAGAGGTTCTCCCGAGACAAGTCGGTCATATTCCTGTATCATAAACTCTGCCATTCGCCAAACCTCCTGCCCGCTGCTGCCCGCAATATGCGGAGTTTGAAACACATTCTTCTGTCGTGTCATGGGGTTCGCATAGGTTATTATATCAGTTTTTGTAACATCTAAAAGCGCTGTACGGGAGCTTTTCTCCCTCATAGCGCGCGCAAGGTCCTTTTCTACTACCTGATCTCCCCTGCCCGTATTTATAAATGTAGCGTAAGGCTTCATTTTAGAAAAAAGAGAATAGTCGAAAATTCCTATGAGCTCTTTTTTGTTTGCTAAATGATTTGTAATAACATCACAGCTTGAAAATATTGTTTCAAGGTCACAAAGCATAACATTGAGCTCTTTTGCCCTGTTATCACTTAAGAAAGGATCATAAACCAAAACCTCACATTCTAAGGCTTTAAGCTTTTCGCACACCAAAGAGCCTATTGCCCCCGCTCCTATTATGCCGATTTTTGATTTATAGTTTCCCTTATGCCTGTAATGATGCAGATATGCCGCGGGCTCATTCTTTTTTACCATCGCGGCTGCCTGAAAATAGCCCTTCAAAGCTAAAACTATCTGTGCGAAGGTAAATTCCGCAACAGGAATCGCGTTAGCTCTCCATGCCGAGGATACCTTAATTCCCGACTCCAGAAATTCGCCTGCAAAGCTTTGAACCGTTCCCGCCGCGTATAAAACAGCCCTGAGCTTCGGAAAGTATTCGCTTATTTCTTCTTTTGACAGATGCGGCATTCCCCAGGTGGCAAAAATTATATCAGTTTCTCTTAAAAGGCTCTTTCGCTTGTCGAGATCGCCCTTGCCGACAATGAACTCTGCAAGAGAGCCCCTTTCTTTTAGCTTAAGCTTTATTTCCTCAGAATAAACACGATTTGCCTGAAATTTCTGGTTTGTCATTAAAATGAACTTCATATAAGCTTTCACCTCATTGGCTTTATTATACCTCAATGAATTTCTTACTTCAAGGGAATTGACAATTACAGTCCTAAAATTTATAATTAAATTGAATTTATTCAAATAAATTACTGTGAGGTTGCTGTGAAAGATTTTTACAAGCTAAATCCCTTAAAAAAACCCATACTCCTGTCAGAGCTTCTGCGCTCAAAAGGCGTTTTCTTAGGTATGCCTTGCGGCGGCAAGGGCACATGCGGTAAATGCAAGGTCAGGGTCTTTGGTGAAACCTCGGAAATAACCGAATTTGAAAAGATGACATTGACAAAAAGTGAAATCGACGACAATGTGCGACTGGCTTGTATGACATACGCTCTTGATGATGTTACAATACTCATTACAGATGAGAAATATGCCGTCCCCTCGTTTGAAAAAGAGAACAACAAGAGTATTCATTCACATAATATCGATGTAGCGGCTGATATAGGTACAACTACTATTACCGTCGCAATTGTTGACCCGGATCAAAAAGAAGTTATTCGCTCCGATACAAAGCTCAATACCCAAAGTATTTTCGGCGCGGATGTAATAAGCCGCCTTCACCAGTCGCTTGAAGGTAAAAAAGACGAGCTTCAAGCAGCGGTCTGCTCTTGTATAACGGGAATGCTCCAAAAGCTAAATCCAAAGCATACGCCTATAAAAAAGATGGTTCTTACCGGAAACACTGCCATGCTCTATCTTCTTACAAAAAGGAATCCTATAAGTATAACAAGAGCACCCTTTAAGGCTGACTGCCTGTTTGGCGCGGAAATTAGCAGCGAGAGCTTGCCCGGGTTTTCACGGTTTTGCAAGCAGGTTTATCTGCCCGCATGCATTTCAGCTTTTGTTGGCGCAGACATTACATGTGCCGCCTTAGATTGCTCTTTACGCTTTGACTTTTTGAAGCCTGACGGCAAAGCAAGAATTTTAGCGGATATAGGAACTAACGGTGAGCTTATGATTTCATATGGGAGCAAGCTCCTTTGCTGTTCTACCGCTGCCGGCCCCGCGTTTGAGGGAGCTACGCTCTACAGCGGAACAGTCGCAAAGGAGGGTGCGATAAACTGTGTTTCATTTAGTGAAGGGAAAATTACGTTTACAAAAATCGGTGATGGTGAAGTGACGGGAATATGCGGCTCGGGTGTTGTGGATGCAGTAGCTGTAATGCTTAAGGCAGGCATAATAGACGAAACAGGATTAATACTTAAAAGCTCCCATTCTTTTTCTGAATACATATTCAAAATCAATGGCTCAAACGCCTTTAGAATTCCCGGCACAAATGTTTTAATAACGCAAGAGGATATAAGAAATATACAGCTTGCAAAGTCGTCTATATATGCCGGTCTCATTACGCTTATAGACGAAGCTGGATTGAGTAACGAGAATATAGATGAGCTAATCATTGCCGGGGGCTTCGGAGGCTGTATCAATACAGAATCGGCAGCGCTAATAGGACTTATACCCCATTTTCTTAAAAATAAAACAAGAATAGCGGGAAACAGCTCCTTAAAGGGAGCAGTCCTTTTCTTAAATGATCCTCAGGCATATGAGCTTGGCGATAAAATAGCGGCAAACGCCGAAACAATTGACCTTACGACAAGCGCAAAGTTTTTTGATGAATACATTTCTGGTATGGGATTTATTTTGCCTTAAAAAGCTTCCGCCCTCAATCATAATTGCAGGACGGAAATTTCTATATAAACTATTCCAACCCCAAAAGAGTATCTGACTCTTCTAAATCTAAGGTCTCCACACTTTTAAGCGTTCTTTGAATGGTACGCGTTTTTGTCTGTGCCGAATCTATAGTTTTTCCGGCAGTATCGATTTGTTTTTTAACTTTGTCAAGGATTATTTCAAAAGACTCATACTGTGATTTAACGGCTGAGAGCACCTTCCTTATTTCATTTGCTTTTTCATTGATAGCAACTGTCTTAAAGCCTACCGAAAGGGAGTTTAACAGTGCGGTAATTGTAGTAGGACCCGCAACCATAGTACTGTATTTATTGTGAAGCTCTTCCATTATGTTGTTTTTAGAGGACGCTATTTCAGCATATAAGCCCTCAGTGGCAAGATACAAAATTGCGAAGGGAGTTGTTTTCGGAACTCTTATGTACTTTGAAAAAATATCCTTTGCTTCCCTTATAACGGTAGCCTCAAGGGCCTTTCTTGCCACAGCAACCTCCCCGGCGTCCGCTCTTTCTCCGGCATCACACAGCCTGTTGTAGTCTTCAAGAGGAAATTTTGAATCAATAGGAAGAAAAATTATTTCGCCCTCCGACGAAGACGGAATTTTTACCGCAAATTCAACCCGCTCCGAATTGTTGTCGGGAGAATAGTTTTTAACATACATATTCGGAATTGTCTGATCTAATATATCCTCGAGCTGATACTCTGCCCAATTTCCTCTGACCTTTACATTAGTCAGCATTTTATTGAGCGATGTAACTCCGCTTGAAAGCTCCTTCATTTCACCTAATGACTTATACACGTTTTCAAGCTGATCGGAAACGGTCTTAAATGAGGAGTCAAGACGAGAGGCAAGAGTTTTTGAAAGCTTTTCGTCAACCACCATACGCATTTCGTCAAGCTTTTTCTCGTTGCTTTGCTGCATTTTTTCAACCGCTTCCCTGACAATCGCAGTCTGCTTTTCATTTTGCTGCATGCTTTGCAATCTGATTGAATTGAGCTTATCATTTATGCTTTCGGAAAGACTAAGCCTGCTCTCGTAATTTTCCTTTGTCATCTTAGTGATCTTTTCTGAAACACTTGAAAGAGAGGCTGCCATTTCCTCTCTGTTTACGCGAAGCTGCTCATTAATATTAGTTTCGTTTTTTGTGCCCGGTCTGATTAAAAGGAAAATACAAACAGATGAAAAAACGATTGATAATATCTGCAGAACAACAATAATGATATCCATATCTTATCTCACTTTCGCTTAAAGCTACGGTCAGTTCTCCCATCCTTTTGACCTTTCAACGGCCTTTCTCCAGTTTTTCATTCTCTTATCTCTCTGAGTGTGTTCAATACTCGGGGAGAAAACCTTATCAACCTGTCTTATTTTCTCGATTTCATCAAGGCTCTTCCAAAAACCTACGGCAAGTCCTGCCATATATGCGGCTCCGAGAGCTGTTGTTTCAACAAGCTTTGGCCTGTTCACACGTGTACCGAGCATATCCGCCTGAATTTGCATCATTATGGCGCTAACGCTGGCGCCTCCGTCAACGCGAAGCTCGGAAAGCCTTATGCCGCTGTCAGCCTCCATTGCTTCAAGAAGCTCTGTGACCTGAAACGTAATGCTTTCAAGCACGGCACGTGCAAAATGCGCCCTGTTTACACCCCTTGTTATTCCTACAATACAGCCTCTGGCATACATATCCCAGTGCGGTGCGCCCAGTCCCGTAAATGCCGGTACAAGATAAATCCCGTTAGCGTCGGGAACACTTTCGGCAAGCTCATCACATTCGCTCGCCCTTTCTATCATTCTCAGCTCATCTCTGAGCCATTGTATGACAGAACCGGCATTGAATGCACTGCCCTCAAGGTCGTAAACAATTTTGCCGTTTAAGCCCCATGCTATACCTTCAATAAGCTTGTTGTTGGAATGAGGACGTTTCTCCCCTGTATTCATAAGGAGAAAGCAGCCTGTTCCGAAGGTGTTTTTCGCCTGACCGGCATTAAAGCAGGCCTGACCGAAAAGCGCTGCCTGCTGGTCTCCGATTGAACCGCTTATGGGGATTCCCGAAAGCTCCGGGATGCCGACGCCATCGCCGCAAACCTCGCCGAAAACAGTGCTGCACGGTACAGGCTTAGGTAATATATTCATAGGTACTTTAAGTTTTGAACAAAGATATTCATCCCAACACAGCTTTTCGATATCAAACAGCATCGTCCGCGCGGCGTTCGTATAATCAGTTATGTGCACTTTTTTACCTGTTAAGTTCCAAATAAGCCAAGTTTCTATTGTACCGAACATAAGCCGCCCTTTGTCTGCAAGAGCTCTTGCATTAGGTACATTGTCGAGAATCCATTTTATTTTAGTTCCCGAAAAATATGCGTCAATAACAAGACCCGTATGCTCTTTAACATAAGACTCAAGCCCGTCCTCTTTAAGCTTCTCGCATTCCAATGCCGTTCTTCTGCACTGCCAAACAATAGCGTTGCAAACAGGCAATCCCGTATCCTTATCCCACAAAACAGTTGTTTCTCTCTGATTTGTTATTCCAATAGCCGCAATTTCCTGTGCCTTTACGCCTTTGTCGGCAAGAGCGGCGGTAATAGAGCGAAGCTGCGTTTCAAGTATCTGCATGGGATCGTGCTCAACCCAGCCCGCTTTGGGATAAATCTGCTCAAATTCAAACTGCGCCTTTGATTTTATAAGCCCGTTTTTATCAAAAATAATTGTCCTGGAGCTCGTCGTTCCCTGATCAAGCGCCATTATATACTTCTTCATAAAAACTCCTTCCTTTTAAATAGATTAATAGACTAATTTAATAAATTATAACAAACTTATGTGGAACAGTAAAGGGAAATCTTTATTTCTCATGCCAAATCCACACCCTGTCAATTTCTTGTTTATTGACACATTCGATATTATGTGTTATAAAAAGATGAAGGGGAGTAGCTTATACTCGATAATCAACATCCGTCTGCGTTTTTTCGCGACTGGTTATCGGCCCTATAGGGAAGCAAGACCTTCGACTTTGAAAGGTCGAAGGTTTTTTTATACACTTAGGCAATACTACTTGAAGGAAGATGAGTCAATGAAATATTATCTTGAGGAAATCTCTGCGGTTTTTGAGGATATAAAAAGCGGAGAAAACGGTCTGAGTTCTGTCCAAGCCGAGGAAAGACTACAAATAAACGGTAGAAACAAGCTTGATGAGAGCAAAAAAAAATCTCTTGTCAAACGCTTTCTTGAACAGCTTTCCGACCCTATGATAATAATTCTTATAGTTGCCGCTGTTATTTCGGCGGTTACAGAGTTTTATGAGGCAAAAGCTGCCGGTGAACCGTTCTTTCCTACCGACACACTGATAATATCGATTGTAGTGCTTATTAATTCCGTTCTCGGCGTATTCCAGGAGAGTAAAGCGGAAAAGGCAATTGAAGCTTTGCAGGAGATGTCAGCCTTAACCTCAAAGGTTTTAAGGGATAAAGATATTGTCTCCATAAAAAGTGAAGAGCTTGTAGTAGGTGACGTTATCCTTCTTGAAGCAGGCGACGCCGTTCCCGCGGATTGTCGTATATTCGAGTGTGCGAGCATGAAAATCGAGGAGGCCGCCTTAACCGGTGAAAGCGTCCCCGTAGACAAGCTCATAAAAGCACTTGCGGGTGGTGAAAAAAATGACATAACCCTTGGCGACCGTAAAAATATGGCTTACATGGGCAGTACCGTTGTATATGGAAGAGGCAAGGCTGTAATTACCGCAACCGGAATGCAGACCGAAATGGGTAAAATAGCCGATGCCATAGCAAATGCTCAAGAAGGCGCAACACCTCTTCAGATTAAGCTTTCACAGCTTTCAAAAATCTTGACTTTTATTGTTTTGGGTATTTGTGTGTTCATATTTGCTTTTAGTATTTTTATGGATTGGGATACATTAAGCGTTGGCACGGCGGCAAAAAATATCAATCATTTACTTGAGATATTTATGATTGCCGTCAGTCTTGCCGTTGCCGCTATTCCGGAGGGTCTTGTGGCGGTGGTTACCATTGTTCTTTCCATAGGCGTTACGAATATGTCCAAAAAGAATGCGATTATCAGGCGTTTGACAGCCGTTGAGACACTCGGCTGCGCACAAATAATCTGTTCGGACAAAACGGGTACTCTAACCCAGAACAGGATGACTGTCACAGACAAATACACATATGATGAAAAGCTGCTTGCCGAGGCTATGGCTCTTTGTACGGACGCAGAGATTTCGAGTGACGGCTCCGTTACGGGAGAGCCTACCGAAGCGGCCCTCGTCACATACGCTAACTCTCTGTCGCTTAATAAAAATGACCTTAAGCTTAAGGCACCGCGCATCGGCGAGGCTCCCTTCGATTCGATTAGAAAAATGATGTCCACCGTTCATTCTTACGGCGAAAACGGTGAGATTATACAGTATACTAAAGGCGCGCCCGACGAAGTTCTTAAAAAATGTGCCTTCACAATATCTGATGGTGAAATAGTCGCTTTGTCAGACCAGCTAAGGGATGAAATCCTTCAAGAGAACAAAAGGATGGCAGATAAGGCGCTTCGCGTTCTTGCCTCAGCCTGCAGAAAATACGAAAGCGAGCCGGACTCCTACGAGGCCGACAATCTTGAAAATAACCTTATTTTCCTTGGACTGACGGGAATGATAGATCCTGTACGCCCGGAGGTTAAGGATGCAATTATTGAGTGCCGCTCGGCAGGCATTACCCCGATTATGATTACAGGAGACCACAAGGACACAGCGGTCGCCATAGGGCTTGAGCTGGGAATCATCAATTCGCCTGACAATGCTATAACCGGCGCGCAGCTTTCCGAGCTTTCCGACGAGCAGTTTGAGGAAAGGGTAGAGCATATTTTCGTATACGCAAGAGTGCAGCCCGAGCATAAAACGCGAATAGTGAAGGCTTGGCGAAAAAAAGGTTATATAACCGCTATGACCGGTGACGGCGTTAACGATGCTCCGTCAATAAAAAGTGCAGATATCGGCATTGGTATGGGCATAACCGGAACAGATGTTACTAAAAACGTTTCTGATATGGTTCTTGCCGACGATAACTTCGCTTCAATAGTCTGTGCTGTCTCCGAGGGCAGAAGGATATATGACAATATCCGTAAAGCGATTCAATTTCTTTTAGGCTCAAATCTTTCTGAGGTGCTGTCAATATTTTTTGCAACTCTTTTAGGCTTTACGATTTTCAAGCCTGTGCATCTACTGTTTATCAATCTTGTAACAGACTCCTTGCCCGCGCTCGCTCTCGGGCTTGAAAAGTCAGAGCGTGATATCATGAAACGCAATCCAAGAAACCCCAAGGACGGTATCTTCGCCGGCGGTATCGGCTTTGATATTGTCTACCAGGGCACACTTGTAACTGTTCTTACTCTTTTTGCTTATTTTGTCGGAGAGTTTATTCAAAACGGTCACTGGCAATTTAGAAACATCTCTCTTGAGGATGGCGCCCAGGGAATGACAATGGCATTTCTTACAATGTCAATGTGTGAAATATTTCACTCGTTCAATATGCGCTCCCAAAGAGGAAGTGTTATTTCAATGGAACTTCGCGGCAGTCACAATATAACCTTATACGGCGCTATGCTTGCCTCTCTTGTTCTTACTACACTTATCATCGAGGTCCCCGCTCTTAGAGATGCGTTCCACTTTGCCCCCATAACTCATCTTGAGTATGCAATTTCTCTTGCTCTTGCAGTGTCCGTAATACCTATGGTAGAAGTAGTAAAGGCTTTTCAGCGGCTAAAAGGGCGCTCTTGACTGTAAACTGTTTTGGCTGTATTTTATGCAGGGTTAATGCATTAAAATACAGCCTTTCTTTTTCAGCAAAGCTTGAAATTAAATTTACAGTATGGTAAAATTAATTTATTAAGGTCTTTGGGAGGTATTGCCATGCTGGAGCTGCTTAAACAGGTTCAAAGCATAATAATGATTATCGCCATTCTTATTTCCTCTTTATTTGCGATAGGAACAATTCCCGTTACATTAACAATGCCGCAGCTGCAGCCGGGTGAATACGGTCAATGGGTAGACCCCTTTATAGGTACGGGAGGCTATCCCTGGGTAGGAGGCAATCTTTTTCCCGGTGCTTTGTCACCCTTCGGCGCCGTTAAGCTAAGCCCGGATTCTGTTACCCCTAATGGTGAAACATTGTTTAATTGGGCTACGGCAGGCTATAATTATGCGGATACCTTTCTGCTCGGCTTCAGCCATACAAGGCTTTCGGGCACGGGCTCTCGCGATATGGGGCATTTTAGGGTAACTCCGCAGGTAGACGGGTCAAGCTTTGATGAAAGGCTGTCAAAGCCTTTGCCGTTCTCCCATGACATGGAGACAGCAACAGCTGGGTACTACGCCGTCTATCTTCCGTCAATCGCCTGTATGGCAGAACTCACCGCCTCCCAGCATGTAGGAATGCACCGCTATACCTTTTACACTGATAAGGATGCGCATATTTATATAGACTCAACAAGCTTTTTGTTCGGAGGACGCGCAGAAGAGGGGATTATCCGTGTTAACCCCGATACCGGTGAAATTACCGGAGAAGCACGCCTTTTCTTAGGATTTTCGGGAAGATATGACGGACTGAAGGCATATTTTTCAGCTAAATTCAACAAGCCCTTTAACTCCTTCTCCACATGGTCCCAGAGCGAGAGTATCGAGGGTAGGACGGAAGCTATGGGGAACAATTGCGGAGCCGATATCAATTTCGGTGACATAAAAAACGATCCGCTTGAGCTTAAGCTTGCAATAAGCTTCGTCAGTCTCCAAAATGCGCGAGAGAATATGGCAGCCGAGTCAAAGGAAAAGGATTTTGAGGGTGTGAGAGCCGCCGCGCGTGATTCTTGGGATTCTTATCTTTCAAGGATTGATATAAAATCCGACAGTGAAATAATTAAAACAATTTTTTATACCTCTCTTTATCATTCAATGACTATGCCCTCAACATACACAGATGTCAACGGACAGTACCTCGGGTTTAACAGAACAACAGGGACAGCTGACGACTTTACCTACATGAGTGACATGTCTCTTTGGGACACCTACAGAAACACTCACCCCCTTTATATCCTGCTAGCTCCCGAAATTCAGCACAGCTGTCTTGAAAGTCTTCTTGCCATGGCACGCATAGGCGGTACCCTTCCGCGTTGGCCATCGGGAGGAGGCTATACAGGTTCAATGTTCGGCACCCCTGCCGATATGGTTTTTGCCGAAAGCTATCTTAAGG
>CAZPPO010000024.1:0-16191 GCA_964588475.1 uncultured Eubacteriales bacterium | reverse complement strand
AATTTGCCCCAATGCCATGAAAACGCCCTAATATCTTCTTGCTTCGCTCAGGCGGGAAGTAGCTTTGGATATAACTGATAATAAAAATCAAGAAACATAAAAGCAGCGTGATTTTTATTACGTCATAAACAAAAAACTGAACGCTTCCAATCCAGCGGTTCGTGGTGTCAAGCCCTAATGCCTCAAGCCCACCGTCAATTAGTTCGTTTAGCCACTTCATCCCAAGTATTTGGTTCTGAAAGAAATCCCAAATTGCCTTTAGTATATGCATGGATTAACCCTCGCTTTTATAAAGAACATAATATCCGATAATTTAATTGCTCTGCTGTGTTTGAAGTCCTTCAAAAGGCCTGTTTTTTGCTTCAGCCGTTTTGGATATATTCGTTCGTTGTTGTCAATTTCTTCAGCAGCAAAATCGCATAGGCACTTCCTTTTTCACTGATTTTATAGTGAGTCCATTTACCTTCCTGACGGCTCTCTACAACGCCCGACTCAACTAAAATCTTCATGTGGTAGGATAGCCCCGACTGACCCAAATCAAGCTGTTCCAGCAAAACGCAGGCGCATTTTTCTCCGCCGCGCAGAAGCTTGAGAACTCTCAAGCGTTTTTCATCGCAAAACGCCTTAAATACCCTTGCGTCTTCCTCATAAACAGTTACCAAGTCATCACCTCATATCAAATTTATTCGATATGATATTATTATATGCGTCACATCAAATTTTGTCAATATATTTTTCATTCTTGCGTCTTAGAGCCTTGTTTTCACGCGGCAAAAAAGGTTATAATAGGTTATAGTTATTGGAGGAGCCTTATGAAGAATATTCTGTTTGATTTAGATGACACAATTCTTGATTTTCGTGCGGCGGAAAGAGAAGCGTTATCCAAAACGCTGTTACATTTGGCAATATCGCCTAAAGAGCAAATACTTCAAAGATACGGTGAAATAAACCTTGCCCAATGGAAGCTCCTCGAGCTTGGAAGGCTTACTCAAAAAGAGGTTAAGGTTCGCCGCTATCAACTCCTTTTTGATGAAATCGGGGTAAAGTGTTGTCCGGATTATGCAACCCAATACTATGAGAGGCTTTTGGCTAAAGGTCATTATTTTGTAGACGGAGCACAAATGCTACTTAGAACCTTGTCAAAAAACTATAGATTGTATTTAGTTTCAAATGGCAGCACAGAGGTACAAAAAAGCCGGATAAAAAGCGCAAACATCTCAAAATACCTGAGTGATGTTTTTATTTCACAGGACATCGGCTATGAAAAACCCGATATTAAATTTTTCGAGTTTTGCTTTTCAAAGATTGCAAATTTTAAGAGGCAAGAAACACTTATAGTCGGGGATAGTCTCTCATCGGATATTAAGGGCGGTAATAACGCGGGTATCACAACCGTGTGGTTCAACACATCCGGCTGTAAAAACTCTTCCGACGTCCTTCCCGATTATGAAATAAATAAGCTTATAGATTTGATTGAACTGCTCAAGAACATATAGTATTTAATTGTCCGTTCCATTTTTTGGATTACACGAAAAGCATTGCAAGCGCTTTTTCTCTATTAATATAGTTGTATTTTTAACAATTTATTGTTATTATAGTAACATCAAATAGGGGGCGCTATTTAAATGCATAAAAAGTTTTATGCCGTATTTCTTTCAGTTGTTTTGGTTTTTTGCTGTATGCCCTTTTCAGAAAACAGTATAATCGCCAACGCCCTGGGAGATATTCTTAATGCCGACTTGTCTTACGGAAGCATTTCAACAACAGCTACAAGCATTACTTATTACGACAGTTCTTATATTCAGCACACCGCTGATTGGTCCGATTATGAGAGCCTTCGCATAACACAGACAGCTTCTGCCGTTTCTGCCACGCAAAACACAATAACAGTAACCGGCAATCCCGAGGGCGGGGCAAAAGTAATTCTCGCGGGTGTTAATATTGATACACTCTCAAATGCGGTTGCCTCAATCTCGTTGGCTTTTGCACAGTCGGAAATAATTCTTGAAGACGGAACTCTTAATACTCTAAGAGGCAACGCAGGAAATGCGGCTTTGTCCGTTCCTTACGAATCATCTCTTACAATATCGGGTAGCGGTGAGCTTCAAGCCCTGTCTCTCGGAGCATCGCGCGGCGGTGCCGGAATTGGCGCAAATCAAAACGAAAATTGCGGAGAAATCATAATAAACAGCGGGACAATTAAAGCATATGGCAGCGGCGGTGCGGCGGCTATCGGAGGCGGCTGGCATAGTGAGCTTGCACCCGATGCTCTGTGTGGCAATGTTACAATAAACGGCGGATACATAACCCTGAAAAATGCACAGC
Organism: uncultured Eubacteriales bacterium; assembly: GCA_964588475.1. Lineage (GTDB taxonomy): Bacteria > Bacillota > Clostridia > Oscillospirales > Acutalibacteraceae > DTU089. The sequence continues at coordinate 13,866 of CAZPPO010000024.1, read as the reverse complement.
CCGATACAGTCGGGTTCTCCTGTCCCGCTCTTATATCAAACGCTGACGGAAATGCCCAACTTGCAATCACAATAAACGGAGGGACAATTGTAGCAGATGACGCCTCTTATACCGATAAGCTTTGTGCGTCAAGCTGTGTCCTTACCATTAACAGCGGAAATATTGCAGTGGCTTTGGACAGCCTTGTTGTCGCGCTCGATAAAAACGGTTCTTTGCTTTATCTGAATGTTTTTAATTTAACCGGAGCGTCAAGCGGAGATTTACTAACCGGTCTTTACTGTGAAAGCGCAATTGACGCTGTTGATATGAAAACCGTATCTGGCGGGTTTGTCTACATGTATCTTCCCGAGTTTACAAGAATTTCCGGTATCAGCTCAAATAGTGGCTTTTATCCCGCCGACATAACGACAGACTCCACAGGTACGGCTCAATTCACACTGACTGCCGCCTCGGAGTTTTACAAGGTTACCGTATATACAAAATCCGGAACCGAGCCTGTTGATGTAGACATAAAGCCTTATCTCTTTAGCGACGGCTCGCACTTCACCGCCCGAGCTTGTGTCGGAACATATGTTACATACGTTCCCGACGGAGCTTATATGGTTATGTTTACGGGAATCAACCTGCCGCCGAACAATATAACGGTAGACGGTGCCGACAATTCCCTGACAGTACAATTGACCCACAATGATTTTACCGTGACAATGTATAAGGGTAATGAAAACTATCCCTACACGGGACTAAAGGCTTATCTTTCAACCTCTGAATCAACAAACACCTTTTCACACGGGTGCAACGAAATGTATATTGAACAGGGATCCTACGGCTTTTTAGTCCCCGACGGTTTGTATTTCCTTTGGGTAAGCTATGATGAGGGGGCAACCTATCATTATACTCAAGCATCCTTTTTAATCAGTGATAATTCTCAAGAATACGTTTACTTCCCTTATCAAATAATTTATGATTTAAACGGCGGCAGCGGAGCCTTGCAGGACATATTCTATGCTTTCGGTATGACAGCTGAAATTTCTTCGGGTAAGGACCTTACAGGACCTCCCGATAAATTGTTTTTCAGCCGTTGGCGAGACTCTTCGGATTTAACCGGTAACAGCTACCTGGAAGGAGATACCATAACAATTTCAGATAACCTTTATCTTTACGCCGAGTATTGTGATACTGCCGCTTTGTTTATTGAGGATGGTCCAATATCAATTACCGCATCCGGATTTACGCAAGGTACCTTGACAAGGCAAGCGCTGGGCAAATTCTCAATATCTCAAAGAGACCCGTCTGTTGCTACGGGTAACAGCATTTCCGTAACCGGGGGAGCTGCAGATATTCTTGTTAACAGCTTAAATATAGCCTCGGGTACGGCTTTTTCGATTTCCTCCGGCGGGAGCGTAAATCTAACTCTCGTTGATTCAAACCAGCTTAAAAGCTCTTCAAATGCGGGAATAGCTATGGCCTCGAACTGCTCGCTGAGTATTTTTGAGCAGGGTACGGGCTCTCTGGCAGTGCAGGGGGCTTCAGGCAGCAGACCCGGTATAGGCGTGGGGGGAACGGTGTCTGTATACAGCGGCACTGTGTCCGTAACGGCGGGAAACGGTAATTATAACAGTGAGTGGCTCGGAACGGGAGGCGCAGGAGGAGCGGGTATTAACGGAACACTTCGTGTATTCGGCGGAAGCATTACCGTTAAGGGCGGTAACGGCGGCGGCGAGGATAGCTACGGCACCGGAGGAAACGGAGGCGTTGGGGCATCTGAGCTTTATATTTCCGGAGGCATTGTTTCAATTACAGGCGGAGCAGGAGGAGCGGCAGGCAGTTACGGTCATAGCGGACATGGAGGAGCGGGTGTCTATTCCTTTGCGGCAGAAGGCGGCACTCTTTCACTAAAGGGCGGCGCTGGTGGCAATGGTACGGAATATTTCGGCAACGGCGGAAACGGAGGCCACGGTGTTTCCGGAGCCTCTTTAATTACAGGCGGTTCTTTGTTACTTTTAGGCGGCAGGGCAGGCTCAGGCACATCATATGGAAATTCCGGCTCAGCCGGAAAGCCCTTTGCCGTTCAGCCCACTGACGGAACAAACGAGTTATGGCCTACAACAATTTCCTTCGAGGACATAAGCTGCATTTCCGAAATACTCTCTCTTGATATTACCCCAACCACCTCAAGCTACGGCATTAACGATGTTTTTACCGATGCAAACGGTAAAATCTATATTTACCTGCCCGCAACAACTGCTGTTTACAAGGCAACCCTTGGAGAAACAGAGTATTATGGATATATACGGCAATGCGGTGTTGCGGTCAGCGGAAGCTTAACTACTACAAGATTATATAGATTTACAATAAGTACATATCATAACGGTAATTTAGCCGATGTTCTGGAGGATTTCAGCCTGAGTGCCGAAAATTCACTCTCAACACGGGTTGCACAGGGTGTATATGTTATTTATGCCTTACCGGGCGATTATGATATTCTGTATAATGGTGTTGATACAGACTCTGACATAACGGTTGACGATGACAACCTGTCAAGCATCGGCACTAATTTTTACTACGTAAGCTTAAGCGGTCAAAACGTTACATTCAATCAGAAATCAAACCAAACCATCCCCTTTTTAATGACGGTTGATATACTTGCCACTGCCGATACGGGTTATACCTTTCACGGGTTACCTCAAATCTCGGGGGACACGGTGGATATCCTTGTCAGCTCGGGAGGATACCGAATAAAGGGAACGCCTCTTTCTGATATTACGGTATCCTTCGGCACCTTGCCTAATACCTACACTATCTCCCTTTCAACAGAATCAAAAGAGCTTGAAAATTCTCCTTCGGAATATGTATCTGCCGTATATACCTCTTCTTTTTTGAGACCGCTTATAAATCCCGTACACGAACATCTCGAATTTACAGGCTGGTATACGGATATCGGCGGAACGGGGAGACTTGTTATAGGAACGGACGGAAATTTTGTTCCTTCCGTTTCGGGCTTTACGGACTCTGATGGCTCGTACATTAAAACACAGGATACAACGCTCTATGCCGGCTGGATTTCAAATATAACCTTGTCCACCGAGGAAGTCCTCTTAAAGAACACGCCCTCTGCTTCGGCTAAAATAGTCAATAATACCAATACAATAGCACAGCCTGTTACAAATCCCGAAAGAGACGGTTATAATTTTACCGGTTGGTATACACAAGCGGGAGGAACAGGCAGTTTAGTTATAACCTCCTCGGGTTCTCTTGCCTCTACCGCTCCCGAAATATATCTTAACGAAGAAGGTAACTGGATTTGTGAAACCTCAGTTACTCTTTATGCAGGCTGGTCGCTTAGAACCTACAATATTACAATTAATCATAACGGCGGATACAAAAACGGTGCAGCAACGGTAGAATTTACCTCAAATAAGGTAACCATAAACACCCCGCCTCTAAAATTAGCCCATAAAATATTAGGATATTATACCGATTCTGCCTGTACCGAGCTTATTTGTCTTCTTGACGGAACGCTCGTTCCCGATACACTTTATACAAATTCTGAAGGTCTCTGGACATATCCCTTGGATGCTGTATTTTATACTAAATGGGAGGCTGTACCCTGGGAGGACGGAAGCCTGGGCATATCAGAGGGCCTTTATACAGTCTCGGGCGGTCCGTATGATAAAACCACTAACCCCTACAAGATAAGCACCGCTGCCGAGCTTGCATATCTTTCACAGCAGGTAACCGAACGCCTTACAATAAGTGATTTGTCAAACAACACAAGCGAGGTTTTCTCATATTCTGCCGGATATAAAATCACCGCTGACATTTCTCTTGGCGGTGAAGAATCCACTGTTGAATGGTGTCCCATTCAAGATTTCAACGGCATTTTAGATGCCGACGGGCATACAATCAGTAATTTAAGTATTTCATCGGGTCAGACCTATATAGGACTTTTCGGTTTAACAGACAGCGCTGAAATCAAGAATCTCGTCTTGGAAAATGTGGACATTTCCGTTAATTTATCTTCAAACTCTTTCGCCGGCGCTCTGATAGGCTATTGTGATAATACCGATGTTACAAACTGTTCTTCAAGTGGTGTCATTATTTTGTACGGTAACTCAAGCATCAATATATATGCCGGCGGAATATTTGGCTATTCGAATTACTCCACATTAACCGGAGTATCCTCTTGTGTTTTTTTACAGGATAACTTATTTCAACGCTCCTATGTCGGAGGATTAACAGGAAACGACCGGAACTCAAAATACATTAATTGCTTTGCTTCGAGTGATATCAATTCAAACAGCACTTTAATTTATGTGGGTGGGTTATGCGGAATGTCCGATCGTGGTGATTTTAAAAACTGCTTTACAAGCAAAGCCACAATTTCGGGGTCGGGTTCTTCGACTGCCAATGCGGGTGGATTTTGCGGCTATTCATTTCTTGTCAAATTTACAAATTGCTTTACTTCGGTTTCTATTGGTTCTCTTTCGTATCCCTATGCCTACAAGGGTCAGCTATCGGGTTATACGGATAGGTTAACTGTAAACGCATGCTATATGTCAGGTGACAGCACCACACACGCGTACGGCAGGGTTTTAAGCACCACAACCACAGCATGCGGCTATTTCGCAAAGGACGGTGACGACCTCATCGTTTCTGCAGGTACGGCTGACGGCTTTGGTTCGAATCAGACTCTATCCTACGGTACAGACCTGCTGCTCGCACTTAACTCGTGGGTAGTACAAAGCGGCGATCCTAAATATGCCGCCTGGTACCCTGACTGCAGATATTTTCCGGAAAACGACGGTCTTCCCCAATTCAAGGAGCTGCCGTTATATTCTCAATACAGGCTGTTACAGACGGACAAAATGAAATCTGCGGATTATTTTACCTCCTTTGTTGATTTTCAAGGCTACTCTCAAGTTGAAATAATTCCCTTTAGCGGCACTCTTTGCGGCACAGGTACACGAATAATCTGTACGGCGCAAGAGGGCGCAAAGGTCTATTATGTCTTAATACTTCCGGGAGACTTAAACGGAGACAGCATAACGGATCTGACGCTTTTTCTTTCAACCTTGCCCTTAACGGACATAAAACTCTTTCGGCAATGTCACGGGCTGCCGCCGATATTGTTCAAGATGATGTTTTGGATGAAAAGGACAGTGCGCAAATGCTTGAAATATCTCGGTTTGTCGATTTGATTTATGAGCTGCCGCATTCAGACAATATGAAAACCGCACAGTATTTTACAGAAAACCCCGATTTTTCAGGCTACTCTCAAGTAGAGGTAACTCCCTCAAACGGGAATTTGTGCGGAACAGGTACGCGTGTTGTCTGCACCGGTGAAGACGGCAAAATAACCTCTTATATTGTTGTGCTCCCCGGTGACCTTAACGGGGACAGCGTAACCGATTCCCTTGATGCGTTCATGCTTAATCTCGCTTTAAGCGGGCGCGGCGTTTCGCAGATCGCCATGGCAGCTGCAAATGTGTATAAGGACGGAAGCTTAAACCGTGATGATTATCAAAAAATAATTGAAATGTCTACAGGAATCAGAAGCTAATCGGAGATAAACACGACTATGACAAGTCTGTTATAAAAAGGAAAAAGGAAGGCTCTGTTTTTAAGGTATCTTAAGTTCGTTGAATTTTGAGCAGTAAAAGGAGATAAGCTTATGTGTGACACTTTAACAGCTCTTTCGGCTGTTACCGGGGACGGTAGTATGATATTCGGCAAAAACAGCGACAGAGAGCCTAACGAACCCCTTATTATGATCAGAGTCCCTGCGGGACAAAGGCTAACCGGTCAACCTGTCAAATGCACCTATATCGAGATAAAGGCTAAAGAAAAAATAAATGAGGTCATCCTTATGAAACCAAGCTGGATGTGGGGCGCGGAAATGGGCATTAACAGCAAGGGCTTGGTTATTGGCAATGAGGCGGTTTTTACAAAGGAAAAGCAATCAAAGCAAGATGCGTTGTTAGGAATGGATATGCTCAGGCTTGCGCTTGAGGGCTGTGATACGGCGCATGAGGCGGTTGATTATATCGTGTTTCTACTCGGGCAATACGGTCAAGGGGGAAAAGCGGGCTTTACTGCAAATCTTCGCTACCACAACTCCTTTATCATATCTGATAAAAAAGAGAGCTATGTGTTGGAAACCTCAGGGAAATTCTGGGCAAGCAAAAAAATCGATGATTTCTATAGTATTTCAAACTCGTTGACTTTGCAGTCTGATTACGACAAATCCAATTGTGAAAAAGGCGTCCGCTTTAAGGACACTTATGATAACAAGGTGTTCTCCTTTGGCTCAAAAGGCAATGAGAGGCAGCGCTTTACCTCCCGCTTCCTGAAGGAAAATAAGGGCCGCGTTGATGTCGTCTGCGTTATGGGTGCTTTAAGAAGTCATTGCGGTAATGAAAAAGTGGCAGACTTTCGAGCGGGAAGTATGAACAGTGTCTGTATGCACGCGGGCAATGTTATCTCCAGCCAAACTACCGGCAGTATGATTGTTCGGGAAAAGGACGACGATATTATTCTTTGGATTGCCAACACCTCTCTGCCGTGCGTTTCTCTTTATAAGCCCTTCTGGTTCATAGACGATTACGGTATGTTTTTCTCCGAACAAGAGCAGACTCTGGCTGTTAATAATTGGAAGCGCATAGAAAGAACCCGAAGAGCCTTTATTCAAGGTAACACGGCAGGCTTAGCGGATTTTCTTAAGGAAAGGGATAAAATAGAACAAGAGCTCCTCTGTATGGCAAGCAATGCTTACGAAGACCTTGAAAGGCTCAGGATTATGCAATATGCTAAGGAGCGCGAGCAAAAGATATACGAAGACCTGGAAAATTGCCTTGCGAAAAACGAGTCCGTAAAAAAGAAATACCGCAATCCTTACTATTCGCACTATTGGAAAAACCAAAACAAAAAACTACAATAAAAATTTGAGGTAGAAACATGTCTTTATTAATTGACGGAAAAGCATATGCGGCAAAGGTTGAAGCCGAGCTTGCAAAACGCGTTAAGATTATCAGTGAAAAAAGCGGTAAAACACCCGTTCTTGCCACCATCTTGGTAGGAGATAATCCCGCCAGCGTTACCTATGTGAGAATGAAGGGCAACGCATGTGCGAGAATCGGTATGTCGTCGCTTAAGGTTGAGATGGGTGATGGCACCACTACAGACGAGCTTCTCGCTAAAATAAACGAGCTTAACGACAATCCTGAGGTATGCGGTATTTTACTGCAGCACCCCGTTCCCGGACAGATTGACGAGAGAGCCTGCTTTGATGCAATAGCTCTTAAAAAGGATGTCGACGGTGTAAATTCAGCGGGCTTCGGGCTGATGTCAATGGGCTTGCCCGCGTTTACAAGCGCAACGCCTCTTGCAATACTTTCTCTTCTTTTGCATTACGGCATAGAAATTGAAGGCAAGGAGGTTGTCGTCATAGGGCGCAGCTCTATATTAGGTAAGCCCGTAGCGGCGTTAATGCTCGGTCAAAACGCAACTGTAACCATCGCTCACTCAAAAACAACGAATCTGCCTGAGGTTGTCAGACGTGCCGATATTGTCATAGCTGCCGTAGGAAAGCCTTACTTTGTAAAGGCCGACTGGATAAAGCAAGGCGCTGTACTCATTGATGCAGGCTACAACAAAGGCAACAAGGGAGACATAGATATGGAAAACTGCGCCTCAAAAAGCGCAGCTTTCACCCCTGTTCCCGGCGGAGTTGGACCGGTAACAATAGCGATGCTTATGAAACAGACAGTGATTGCAGCCGAAAGGCTCTTCGGAATAAAATAAAAAAATGTGCTGACCAAAATCAGCACATTTTTTATTTATTTTTTCATTTTTCTTCTAAAACCCTTCTGAGATTATCCCCGAGTATTCCTCGTTTCGCCGTCTCGGAAATCGGAAGGTTTTTTATTCTTTCAATTGACTTTTTAGTCTTTTCGGCATCGTTATAAGGAAAATCGAGTCCGAATATACTTCTGCTCTCACCTGTCTGAAAAATTATATCACAAAGCTGTTCGTCTGTAAGCGACCACGCTCCCGCTCTCGTGTTACCGAATTCGTCCTCGCTCATACCTATAGATGTCCAGCCGGCGAAAACCCTGTCATACGCGCCTCGCTTATTGTTGTTCATAACCGCAAGCGCTTCCCTGAAAAAGCTGTAGCCTCCCATATGCTCCAAGCTGAATCGAAGGCGCGGAAAGTTGTATGCGACCTCATCCCATAAAAGCATATGATAATCCGAAAGACGATGCCAATGCAGTCCCGTATGGAAGGAAATAAACAAATTCCTTTCGGAAGCTACGCCGTAGACCTCAAAAAGCTCCTCCCCGTCAACCCTTATCTCCTGATAAGCGGGATGTACCTTTATGCCCTTTAAGCCTAAATCGGCAATTTCCTGCGTCTGTTTTGTTAAGTTACCCTTATCAAAATCTATTGTTCCGAAGCCAAGGAGATTAGGCTCGTTCTTAAGCAGGTTTGCAAGCCATCTGTTAGTGTTGGCGTCTGCCCCTACTCTTGTGTTTTGCTCCGTGAAGGTGGCAAAGCAAACGGCCTTCTCAATTTCGCATTGTTCCATCAGCCTTTTTAAGTCCTCAACCGTTGCGCCTGATTTAGAACCCTCGGGAAACACGTGCGCATGGTTTGCGAATATTCTGTAATCACTCATCATTCAATCTCCTTTATCCTCCGGTTTTTCTCTTTTTGACGGAATTTCGGCTATTACCTCGAATTTATTTATCCTTGACCAAACAGACGGTGTTATACGCACGGTATAACCACAGCCGAAGGGAGTAAGCCATTCATGCATAGGCAGCTCGGGAATTGCAAAAACCGAAAAAAGCATCATAATAATTCCGCCATGCGTTATAACCACACAGGAAGCGTTACCGGTTTTAAGCAGTCCCTGAACCAGTTTTAAAAAATCCGCTATTACGCGGTTTTTGAAATTCCTGTTGCTTTCCCCGTGAGGGGGTGCGGCATCCTCGCCGCCTTTAAGCCACTCACCGAATTCCGGGTACGGCGCCAGCTCCTGTGCCGTCAACCCTTCAAACTCTCCAAAATCACACTCCGCAAAGCCTCTGATAACCGCAGGCTCTTTTTCGGGATAAAGAATGCGCGCTGTCTCTAGGCAGCGCTTAAGCGGACTCGATACTATAACCGCGCCTTGAGGAAAAGAAAGCTCATCTTTTAGCCTTATAAGCTCGTCCTTGCCTTCTTTTGATAGAGCTTCGTCCATATTGCCGATATATCTGCCCTCGTCAGCCCCGCTATGCCTGCCGTGCCTGATAAAATGTATGCGATAAGTTTTCATTGAAACCTCCGAAAGTCTGTGGTAATATACGTATAGTATAATGTTTGAAAGGTTGAAGCTTATGTCATCTTTCCCGGAACGCCTTACCCAGTTAAGATACGAGAAGAAACTCAGTCAAAAGGAAGCCGCGCTTAATTTGAATATCTCCCAGGCTCTTTTATCACACTATGAAAAGGGAATCAGAGAGTGCGGACTTGATTTTTTATGCCGCGCCGCCGATTACTACAATGTCACGACAGACTACCTTTTAGGCAGGAGAGCAAGCCGCTACGGTCTGTCCGGCAAAGAGCTTGAGGATTGTGAGGAGGATAGCTCTTTTTCACCGTCAACCGTTTACCGCTCCTGTTTGGCAAGCTCCGAAAGAATTCACGCGGGCGGCGCCGGTGCCGGTGATCATTTGGACCTGCTCTATGCCCTTTTTATTTATCGTGCTCTTATTGCAACGGCAAACAGCGGTTATATCCCTAAAAGATGGTTCTCTCTCCCCATTAAGCATACCGATGTGCTTGCTCTTGCCTCAATAGAACTCATGCTTAAGGAATTTCCGGACAGAGCTGTCGACGTAAAGAGAAAGGGAGGCGCTCAGCCGCTTTGCATTCAGACGCTAATAGCTAAAGCGGAAGATTTTGTTAAAAAATCCTGTGCCGTGTTATAGTCATTGCTGCTTAACTGTGTTCCTGTAAAGCTTCATATACTCCTTTGCCGATTTTCCCCAGCTGTTATCGCATTGCATAGCCCGTTTAACAAGAATTTCCCAGCCGTTCTTGTCCTTATAGCCTTCAATAGCACGCCTGAGCGTTTCAAGCATATCATGGGCATTATATGTTGAAAACACAAAGCCGTTTCCCTTATTGTCCGCACTGTCGCTAACACTGTCCTTAAGCCCGCCCGTTTCGCGCACAACGGGAATCGAGCCGTAGCGCAGGGCAACCATTTGAGAAAGTCCGCAAGGTTCGCTTTTTGAGGGCATAAGGAAAAGGTCACTTCCTGCATATATTTTTCTCGCCAGCTCCGGAAAAAAGCCGAGTGTGAGCACAAGCTTTTCGGGATATTTCTGTGCCATCTTTGTGAAAAAGCTCTCATACTGCCATTCACCCGAGCCCAGCACGATAAACTGAACGTCTGTTGTGGCAAGCAGCTCCTCGAGGATATGTTTAACAAGGTCAAGACCCTTGTGGGAGACAAGCCTTGTTACCATCCCCACAACAGGCGTGGCTTTGTTTTGTGAAAGGTTGAACCTTTGCTGAAGCTTCTTTTTGTTTATGGCTTTATTTCTTATATCGTCTGCACTGTAGTTGGCGTAAATATCCGAATCGGTTTCGGGATTATAGCTTTGTATGTCTATTCCGTTTAGAATTCCGTGGATTTTCCATGACCTGGCCTTCAAAATCGTATCAAGTCCGTGTGAATGCCACGGGTCTAAAATTTCTTTTGCATAGGAGGGACTTACCGTAGAGACCGCATTTGCGCATTCTATTGCGGCTTTCATAAGGTTTACACTGTTGTCATACCGCAGCAGATTATGGTGCTGAGCCTCCGTGCCTATTACGTTTTCTATGAGCTCATTTCCGTAAACACCCTGATACTGTATATTGTGAATCGTGAAAATAGTTTTAATATTCTCATATCCCTGCCGACCGGCAAATATTGTTGAATAGTAAAAAGGAGTCAGTGCAGTTTCCCAGTCATTGCAATGAATTATGTCGGGCTTAAAATCAATGCTTGGTATTATTTCAAGTACGGCGCGAGAGAAAAAGGCAAACCTCTCCGCATCGTCATAATGGCCGTACATCGCATCTCTTTTGAAATAATATTGATTATCAATAAGATAGTATATTACCCCACCGGCCTTAGCCTCAAATATCCCGCAATACTGCCTGCGCCACGCGACGGGCACACATATATGCGTGATAAATCTCATTGATTCTTTTAGCTTCCTGTCAATAGTTGCGTAAAGGGGCATAACTACGCGGCACCCCACAAGCCTTTTTCTCAATTCCTGCGGAAGCGAACCCGCAACTTCACCGAGACCTCCGCTCGCCGCGAAAGGAAGCGCTTCGCTTGTAGCAAATAAAACCTTCATTTGTTTCATCCTTTCTAAAGCTTTTAAAACACAGTATATCCGCCGGTTGCAGAATAGATAAGTCTTGAAAGATTAACCCACAGGTCGGATCTAAAGAATATCATCGCAAGTATCATCATCAATATTGCGGGTAAAACTATTTCCGCAACACTTGTAAAGAGGATTCGCCTTTTAAGTCGTGATAGGCTGTTTTCAAGCTCTTCAAGTCTTTTTTCAAGCTCCTGAAGCTTCTTTTTTCCTTCCCTGACGGCTTCGTCGTCCTCCTCCTGAAGACCTCCCGCACCCGTTTTGTAGCCCCTGCTTTTGTTCGAGGCGGGGAAGGTTACATTATTTTGCAGGGTTATCGGCAAAAAGCGCTCTCTGAGCTTTATAAGAGTGTTTTCATACTCACTTTCTCTGTCCTCAACCTCTTTTTCGATTACCGCCTCGAGCCATCTTATCTTGGGCTGAATTTTTGAAAGCTGTTCAAGGTCTTTTTCGTCCGCCGCCTTGAGCGTCTGAAGCTGTCTTTGGCAATAGCTGCAAACTGAAAGCGTTCCGTCTGAATCCGAGTCAAATTCGACAAAGTCAAATTCCTCTGTTTTGCATCCGCAAACAAGGCAAATGCCACCCATAATATCTCTCCTTCAGCACAATATGCCGATATTTGTCACCCAATCTTCTGCGCGGCAAATTCGATTTAAATTATTATACTCTTGCCTATATATATCGGGTATGTTTTTTCGCCGCTTAAAGTTTTTTCCGGTGTGATTACCACGCTCTTATCGGTTATAACATAGCTTAGAACACAGTTGTCTCCAACATATGTGTCCTGCATCAATATGCAGTTTTTAACAACAGCGCCCTTTCCTATCCGTACACCTCTTGAAAGCACGCACCGTTCTACGGTTCCGTCAATTATACAACCGTCTGATATAAGCGAATTTGAAACCTTGCAGCCCAAACCATATACTACCGGCATATCATTTCTGATTTTAGTGAAAATGGGTCTGTCCCGGTTAAACAGATTCTCCCTAACCTCGGGATTTAACAGCTCCATATTAACGTCAAAATAGGAAACAAGGCTGTCAACTGTACCGCAAAATCCCGAAACCTCATAGCAACAGATATTGAACCTCGGCAAATTCTTTTGTATAATGCTTTTTTCAAAGCTTTCGTAGCTGTAACTTTCGGCATCACCTATTAATCGCTCGAGCAGAGATTTTCTCATAAGTATTGTATTAACGGAAAACATGACATCATTATCCGTTTTGGGGCTTATCGCAACGCTCTTGACAAGCCCTTTTTCATCGCAGTCAAAAGCCATTGTGTTTTTTAGCTTCGGAAGCCTTCCGTATTTAGTAACAACTGTTATATCGGCCCCGCGCTGTGTATGAAAATCGAAAAGCTCGCTGTAATCCATATTATAAATTGTGTTTGTGTCACATATTAATATATATTCCTGATTTGAGCCTGATATAAAGTCCATTATTCTGTTAAGACTTCCTATTCTGTCCCCGTTGCCGTCCGCCTCTCCCGAATTAAACGGAGGCAGCATAAAAAGCCCGTCTCTTTTTCTTGACAAATCCCACGGTCTGCCGCTTCCCAAATGATCCATAAGAGAGTGAAAATTGCTGTTTGTTATTACCCCGACCTTCGTCATTTTGCAGTTTACAAAGCCCGATAAGATAAAGTCAATCAGGCGGTATCTGCCGCCAAACGGCACAGAGCCCATAGTGCGTCTTGCAGTCAGCTCGCTAATACAATCATCATGTGAATTAGAGTAGATTAAACCGAGTACATCGTTAGCTCTCATACAGTATCACCCTCTTTCACATCATCGCTTATCATTGACTTAGCCTTTACACTTGCCCTGTCCCCGACCTTTACTTTGTTTCCGACTACCGTCACTCCCCAATCTCTTATATCTTCAATTTTCTGAGGATTTTCTCCGATTATTGCATTTTTTCCTATAACGGTATTTTCGGCAACAATGGCGTACTGGACCACAGCGCCTGACTTGATTGTTGTTCCGGGCATAACGATTGAATATTCAACAACCGCTCCTTTTTCAACATTGACATTTGAAAACAGTATTGAATATTCGATACTGCCTTCAATAGTACAGCCCTCTGCTACAAGTGAATTTTGAAGCGCCGCGTCGTCTGACACATACTGGGGAGAGGTAATAGGGCTTCTGCCGTAGATCTTCCACGTATTATCACTGAGGTCAATGTTTGCTTTAGGGTTAAGCAGGTCAAGATTTGCCTCCCAAAGACTGTCTATTGTTCCTACATCCTTCCAATATCCGGAAAACGGATAGGCGTACATTTTTTCGCCCGCTTTGTGCATATAAGGAATTACATCCTTACCGAAATCATTAGACGAGTCCTCTCTCTTTTCGTCTGCAATCAGATAGCGGCGAAGCTTTTCCCATGTGAACATATACACACCCATCGACGCCTTATTGCTGCGCGGATTT
>CAZPPO010000023.1:0-16396 GCA_964588475.1 uncultured Eubacteriales bacterium | reverse complement strand
GCGGCAGACGGTCCCACCTCAATATTCGTCGCAAACTACCTCAAGTCTAACTATATAGGACCTATCATAGTATGCGCCTATTCCTATATGGCGCTCGTACCGATTATTCAGCCTCCGTTTATAAAGCTTTTCACAACCAAAAAGGAGCGCTTAATTCGTATGCCTTATAAGGCGAAGGAAGTGCCTAAGCTCGCAAGAGTCCTTTTTCCTATCGTTATAACGATTATAACCGGCTTGGTTTCTCCCAGAAGCATTGCACTTATAGGATTTCTTATGTTCGGAAATCTCCTTCGCGAGTGCCTTGTTCTTGACAGTCTTTCTAACTCCGCTCAAAAGGTGCTGGCAAATCTTATTACCCTGCTTTTGGGCATAACCATAGCCTCTCGTATGAGGGCTGATGAATTTCTTGCAAAGGAAACCTTGGTAATTCTTTGCTTAGGTCTTGTAGCATTTATTTTTGATACTATAGGCGGGGTCTTGTTTGCCAAGTTCGTAAATTTGTTTCTCAAGCAAAAAATTAATCCTATGATAGGTGCGGCGGGAATTTCGGCATTTCCGATGTCGGCACGCGTGGTGCACAAGCTCGGACTTGAAGCAGACAATCAAAACTTTCTGTTAATGCATTCGACGGGAGTTAACGTATCAGGTCAGATTGCCTCCGTAATCGCGGGCGGACTTATTCTGAATCTTGTCGGCTAAGGAGTGATTATATGTTTGCATTCTTTGTTTTTAACCTTAAAAGCTTAAGCGAAACCCTCCCGATTATGGGCAAGGGGATGTTTGGTATCTTCCTTGTTACCGGTGTTATAATATTAAGCATTTATTTGCTTGAAAAGTCCACGGGAGAAAAAAAGAAGCAAAAAAAATAGGGATAATAAAATTTACCGCGCTGTGTTTAATGCAGCGCGGTGTTTTTTTACAGGCGTTCAGTGGGCCGGCAGGTTCTCTCGGGTTATATCCGCCAAATCTTCTAAGAGCCTTCCGTCCTCAATCGTGATTATTCTTTGACAGCGGGCGGCAATCTTACTGTCATGCGTAACGACAAGCACCGTCTTTCCGGATTTGTTTATGTCGCAAAGGCAGTCCATAATCATATCGCCTGTCTTTATGTCCAGTGCCCCCGTTGGCTCGTCGGCAAGAATAATCGCAGGGTCGTTTACAAGAGCTCTTGCAATGGCGATTCTTTGGCGTTGACCGCCCGACAAGGCGTTTGCGCTGAATTTCCGGACATCATATATACCGAGCTTTTTCAGCATTTCGTTAATTATCGGCGAAAAGCGCGAACTAGGAACATCCGAAAAAGCAAGCGGAATACTTACATTATCGTATACGCTTCTGTTCCCGAGGAGAATATACTCCTGAAACACATAGCCGAAGCACTTGTTACGCAGCGCCGCAAGCTTTTTCTGAGAGGCGGCTGAAACATCCTCTCCGAATAAATAATACTTTCCCGATGTGGGGGTATCAACACAGCCGATAATATTGAGAAGCGTGCTTTTCCCTGAGCCGGAGGTTCCGCATACCGCTATCATTTCGCCCTCCGATATTTCGAGATTAACACCTGATAACGCCGTAACCTCGTTTCTTTTCCCTTTATTATAACACTTTTCGAGATTTTCAAGGTTTATCACTGTGCTTATACTTCCACCCCCTGTCTTAAAAAATCAATAGGCTCGGTTCTTCTGAGCTTATACATTAACGGCAACTCCGTTAAGAAGGACAGGCCAATTATAAAAACGAAAAACAAAACGCAAAACGTGCGCGTCAGCGAAATGTCGTCAAGCCCGCCGAGCTTTACCGCCGCGTCGATGCATAAAAACCCAAAAGCTGAGGGAACCACGGAAATAATACAGGTTCTGTACGCTAAGATTTTGTAAAACCCCAAAATATGAAGTCCCGAAAGATAATAGACTGAAAATGTCTTATCATTGAGCTTCAGCGTATAAAAACCGTTAATCGCCATACCCAGTGCACCCGCAATCAGAAGCGCAAGAGAAAGCATCATATATGTTTCAGCCATATCCTTTCTGTATTCTCTTGAATTGTTGATTACCTCCTCAATAGACATAAAGTAACCGACATCTTTATATTTTTCATTAAGGTACTTAATTGAAAACCCGCCCAAATCGGTTACGATACCGCTTACAGTTGTTCTTGCTTCAACGGCATTCGAGTTACTGTATGTAATCGAACCTGTGAACACAGTCGAAAACATTTCGGAATACAGGCTTTCCAAGTCCATTCCCGTACCCCCGGAGGAAAACTGCAGCATCTGCTCGTTTTTTGCCAGAACACCTACAATCTTCAGGCTTATCGACTGTTCCCCATATTGAAATTGAGCTGTTTCATTTATACGGTATTTGTCCTTTAAATCATAGCTGATAACAGCCTCGTTAACACCGATTGCATCGGGCTTTCTTCCCTTATACAGCTTGTAATCCACACTTTTCCAAAAGCTGTTATCATATATCTGAAATGCAATATCCGCGTTGTTTACCCTAAGCACCTTGCTCCCTGTTATTTTTATTTGTTCGGGCAGGCGGTTTTCTCCTTTGTTCATACGCTCCATATTATATGTATCGTTCGGGAAAAAATAGCAATACTCATCAATATTTGATTTTCTCGCCTTAATTTCAAGGGAAAATGAATTTATCAAAAATCCCGCGATAAACGAAAAGCTTAACGAGAACAAAAAGAATTGAAGCATAAGTGCCATGGACCTTCCCGCATCACCGAAAACAAGCTTGCGACTTTCGGAAAAGAGCTTCATATAACTTCTCCTTCTGATTTAGATCTTTTTTCTGTTTTTCATCAATATAAAAGAGGAGGACAAAGCAAATACAAGCATGATTGTAAGTACTACAAACATCAGATACGGATTTAACGCCATATTATTTATATGACCGCCAAGACAAAGATAAAGTATCGCATACAAAAAGCTTCCGATGACATAGGGAACAAGCGTAAGAGTCATAGTAAACAGCATTGTATCCCAACAAAAGTATGCGGGCATCGCCCCGCAAAGCGTATAAACGCTGTACTCTTTTTTTCTCAGCTTCAAGAAAAATGTCAAGCCGGCGTTGATATTAATGAAAGAAAAAAGCAATATCGCCACCGCAACAAAAAGTGCGGATATATCTATTTCCTCCTTTGGGTCTGTGTCTGGAACGGTAATATCGGTTATTCCCTCAAGACCCTCGAGTATTTGCATTATATTGTCAATCTCCGAGTTACTCGGCACCTCACTCATTTTAAAAGAAACTTTTATAGTGTTTTCACTGTACATCAGAAAGTCGCCCGGCAGAACATACGCTCCCACTTCGCCGTACAAAGGGCTATCGTAATACCCTGTTCCCGATACCGTGAGGGACTTATCTCCTATCTTGACATTGTCGCCTGCCTTCAGTCCGTAATTATAATCAGTAAAAAAAATCTGCCCGGTTTTTTTCAGCGCTGCATCCCCTGTGTCAACTCTTATACTTTTATCACTTTCCTGATAAACGGCTCCTATGTTGAGCCTTCCGGTTGTGAGGCTTTCACCGCTGAAACCGTCTGTATATGAGAACTCCTTTACATGACCGATCATTCCGAAAGACTCGGTATGTGCCGCCGCCTCAATATCACGAAACAGTTTTTCCGGATTTATGCGCGAGCTGCCGTCAAAGCTCACGGTAAAGCTTTTCTTTAGATCTTCGATCCTTCCGTTGTTCATTGCCCAGGAATAACCGAATCCAAGCAAATAGTAGGAAATAATCACCGACACACTCAACAGAAGCACAAGCAAAAATGAATACATCCTGTAATCTCTTAAAAAGCGCACAGTACGCTTTAGCATAAAACTAACTCTCATGTTTATCAGCTTTGTTTGCGATTTGCAGAAAGATCTCACGCGTTTTCTGAATTTCAAAATCGCTTGTGCCGTAAAGCGGACCCTCCCGGGCTATCCGTTGGGCCTGCTGCTTTGCCCACCGGGCGTCCTGCTCAGTACCGTTAGCGATAAGAAAGGCGAAGAAGGTCCTTGAAAACGAAGTTCTTTGGCGGCTTTCAATTTCTTCAAGGCATATCTCCTTTGCCTCTTCGCTTCTTCCCGCCATCACAAGCTCAACCATATACTTAACAAGAACATGCTCGTATTCATCGATTTCCCTTGCGTCATCTTTTAAGAGACTGACGTCCTTATGGGAGAGAACCTCCTCATAACAGGCAATCACCTTTTTTCTGCTCTCGTCATCCGAGTCTGTAATTGAATTTGCAAGATAATCGGCAGCGGATTCGAGGCTGTTAATATCTCTATCAAAAAAATATGAAATACGTGCAACCCTGTACGCCGCTTTATTATTGCCTCTATTGTTCAAAGATGAAGCAATACTGCCAAACGGCTTAAGAACAAGTATGACGGCAACAAGCAATATCAGTAAAACGGATAGCGCGACTGCCGCTTTTTTTAACCTTCTCGCTGAAATGTCACTCATATGTATACGCCCCTCACTGCGCGTATGCAGTACATTTTATATGCTGCATACGCAAAATTAATCGGTTAATAACCGTAGCTACTGTTTAAAAGTTCCTTAAAATCACGATTATGTTGTACCTCGTTGATGTAGGATGCTACAAAATGACCGGAGTGAAAATCATGATAGCCTCCAGTCCTGTACTTTGTTACTTCAACCTCCGCATTGTAATAAAAGGAAGCGTTTACATTAGTTATATATTCATCTTCGAACTTGCTTCCCTCAATATGGTCGGAATTCTCGTAATACAGCCTGACATTAGCGTATCCATAAGAACCGTCGCTCGGCAGTATACCGGCAGTATCCCATAAGGTTCCTTTCGTAGTAGCTATTGCTCTTGCACTATTACAAGAACCGCTATATTCCATATATATATATGGTAATCGGCAGTTGCATACGCCGTCAATACCACACACGCGCCTATGAAAAAAGCTAAGCAACTTGTCTATACTATTTTGAATAATCTTTTCATTTTTAGCCTTCCTTTAAAATAAGAATTTAAAATAACTAGAGTTTTTGCGGCAAGTGATTTTTCAATTAGTCACCTTCTCAACTTTGCTATTGAGCCATCTGACATTAATGGCGTTCTCGAACGGAATGTTGATGATTTTTCTCAATTGGTAAATTATTCCATTATCCGTTCAATTACATCGTAGCATTTTAGAGTTAGATTGTCAAGGGTAGCTTGTCCGCTTGTGTAACATTTCGGAACTGTTCTTGTTCTTCGTATCGCTTACGATTATTCCGTCGGATATAATGATTTTCCTTTTGCACAGCGCCGCTATATCCGCTTCGTGCGTAATGATTATTACTGTAACGCCAAGCTCGTTAATTTTTTGAAACAACTCCATAATATGCGCGGCGGTGTTAAGGTCCAGTGCTCCTGTAGGCTCATCAGCAAGAATCACGCGGGGATTTGTGACAATTGCCCTAGCGATGGCGACCCTTTGTCTCTGCCCTCCCGAAAGCTTAAGCGTATCTCGGTCGGATAGCTTTTTTATCCCGACGCGCTTCAAAGCGTCAAGCGCACGCTCTCTGCGCTCTTTTTTTGAGCATTTTGTAAAGAATAGCGGAAGCTCGACGTTTTCTAAAACCGAAAAGCTTTCAATCAGTGAAAAATCCTGAAAAACAGTTCCCACGGTGCCGCCCCGTAGTCTTGCTTTTTTATTGTCCGATAGATTTGTCACTTTAAGATTGTCTAACCAGTAATCTCCCCGTTCAAAATCCTCGACACACGCCATAATATGCATAAGCGTAGATTTTCCTGCGCCGGATCTTCCCATAATGGCGACAAACTCACCATTCCCGATTTCAAGCGATATGTCTTTGATTGCGCACAAAGTGTTAGGTTGACCTAAATTATATGTCTTTTTTATTTTTTCAAGTCTTATCATAACGACTACCTCCTGTATTCGAGCACAATTTCGCGAACAGGCAAATTCTTAAGCACAGACAGTGAAAAGAATAGCGGAATAACGGTAAAAACCACTGCGGCGACTCCTATCAACAAAAAAGTATAAGAGTTTACAAACGCGAAATATGATTCAAGCTCCGAAATGTATTTTGCACACATCAAAACCAGTAGCGTAGGAATAAACGACGCCAAAACAATTGATAGTGTATAAAGCAGTATTATCAGATACAGCGTTTTCTTTCGGCAACTATTCAGACAATAAAGCGAAAAAGTCTTCATATTTCCCGATACGTTTATAAGTGAAATCACAGAAAATCCTGCCATTGCTATTATTGACGCAAAAACCAAGGATGGTAATTCCGATTTCAGATTTTCGTTAATAACCCCGTTTGTGTTTCTTTGAATATCCGCGGCGCTCGCTACATTCCCATATCTTTTTAGCGCCTCAAGGTTTTCTTGATATTGGATTTGGGTCAGACTGCTGTCAAAAAACACGTGATAATTCCCGTAACGTGGCGTTTCCGGCTCAAAATCGCCTACATACGCACTGATGTCCTCAATGCAGACCAACCCTTGGGTAATGCTTGCAAAACTGTTTATCTCAAAATCTCTCACCAGCGTTTCCGACGACGGATACGTAGCGCCGCTGTTTACAGATAAAAAGCTGAATGGATTTTTGGCAATCCCAGTTACCTTAAGCTTAATGGGTATATCGGAACCGCCGACTTGTATGTAACCCTCAATAACCTCACCCACCTTATATCGGTTGTCATTGGTAACAATTCGTATGTATCCGCTCTCTTTTTCGGCATCCGTGAGCCACTTTCCTCTTTTTATATCAGCATGTGTATTTTCAAGAGTTTTTTGTTCCTGACCTAAAATATCAAATGAATTTCCCGCCTGTTTTGAGTAGAATAGTATTTCGTATTGCGAACAAAATAACGTTTCCCCTGCAAGCTGTGCATTTATGCTGTTAATATCCGTTTGTTTCATATCGTATGAGAATTCTTCCGCCCTAAACGCCTGTCGTTGATTAGCGGACTGAAAATAACAGTAGTATTCGTTTAATAACGGTTTAATAATGTTTCTCGTGTATACCGTAAGACAAATAGTTGAAACAATATTGGCTAAAACCAGAAAGACTGCAGTCATTTGAAATATAAGCAGTAAATGTAACAGTAAGTGATTATGCATCAGCTTTTCTGCCAATTTGAGATATTTCAATCATAACACCTACTCTCTCTTTGTCTTAATCGAAATGGCGTTGTTCCTATTAAAACTTATCAGCAATGGCAAAAGAGTCACTGAGCACACGAGCAGGAAAACAGCACCGGGATACACCGTTTCTTTTATTCCGGAAAGATTTTTGAATAAAAACGGCAGCATAAGTGTATAAGATATGAGCGTTCCTAAAATGACCGAAAAAAGCGAATACAGAAAATATTCTGCTCCTATGATAAAAGACAGCCTCACTGCTGAAGCACCTGAAAGGCTCGAGGCAACATAGATGTTCTTGCGTTTAGTGACGGCATACCTAAACGCAAACATAGTATTGAGTATTGACAGCGCGAAAAGAAGATATGATTTTGCGCGTGAAGCGTCAAAGCTGTATTCTCTGCTGACAGCGCGTTCCTTAGGCGCTTCTATCGAGGCTTCATCAAAAAGCTGTGAGAGCCTTTCCGTAATTTGAATCACTTCGCGCCCGGAGGGCAGGACAGAAAGCCTTACCTTTACGCAATACACGGTATCCGTATTCTCAAGAGAGAGATACGGAAGCTCAATAAAATCAGTATAGCTACGAAGACCTACAGCCTTATACTGCCGTCCCAGAACAGTAAGGGTGTCACCAAGAGGCACATCCTTTGACAGCGACACATCACGGGAGATGACGGCCTCGTTATCTTTATTAAAATTCCTTCCGTAGTTTACAACAAGATGCTGTCCGTTTTTATACGTGCGAATTTCGCCGTCCGAGCTTAATATAAGGTAAACAGATTGAATATCCTCCTGTGTAAGCTCGCTTAGCTTGTCTTTGATATGTTCAAACGGCAGACCGTCGCCGAAATCGGCGGTAAACGTGGAAGCTTCATCCACATAGATCATTCGGTCATTTACCGCTTCCTTATAGGTACAGTATGTATACTGTATTCCTAAGATGGATACAACTTGCAAGACGATAAAGAGGATAAACAGCATTTTATTAGTTTTAAAATAATTTTTAATTAATAATTTCAGCATTTAACGCGACTCTTTTATCATATCGGGAGTGTAATTTTCATCAAGCTCCGTATGTTTCAAAACGACTTTTTCACGGCACTTTGTGAACTTGGCTATCTGAAGTCCCACAAGCAGCCACAGTGCTGCCGTCAGAAGAATAATCGCTATGGCAACAGACAAATATATCTGATACGCGCCCATAGAACCGTCGGCAGGTCTGTATTGAGAATATTCATTTATTTCCGTAATAGATGTGTAATTGTAGCGCGTACTCAGAAGCCCTTGCATAGCGTCCGCTCTTTTGGCATCATACCTTTGGCAAAGCTCATCAATTGTGTCCGTAATTTCTGCGGCATTCTTATCGTCAAACGTCACTGCGGCGACCTGAAATCTGTCACGAATTGATTTATTAATTTCAAAGTCTTGTAATTGGAAATACGCACACCCATATGTATACGACCAACTTAAATCGGGTATATATATTTTCTTTCTTTCAAAAAGATTACTGTAAACGCTGTCAATGGAAAAGGCTTTGTAAGGCGAAAAATAATCCTCTGAGTAGGGCATGAAGATATCGCCGGATACAACTGCGGTTACAACGCACTTTATGTACACAGGCATCTTATTTTCATCGAGAGCACGAAGCGTAAGAAAACAGATATCCCCCACATTCAGTCCCCATTCGTCGCTTACGGCGATTTCGACGGTATCGCCTTTTTTATATTTTCTTGATAAATCAGGATACTTCCCGTCTATTATTTTGAGATAGTCACTTTTTACATAAACATCATAAATTGTATATACACTTGCATCCATATATACATTAATATCCTCGGCGTTTTTTACATATATATTCCTTTCCGTGCCGACAACATCTTCGGTGTCTTTTATCTCATATTCAAGCTCGTCAATACCTGTATAAATATCCGATATGTCCGCCTGTTCAATGAAACAGGTGATGTTCGCTTTCAAATTCTCATTTTCCATTTCACGGGCAAAAGCCTCGCGGTTTTTTAGAGCATCCTGACCGTAAAATACCAAATATGCCGTTATGCTTTCGCTTTCGGATTGTCCATAAGATGTTTTTGCTTTAATTATTTCATACTTAACGGCGTCCGAAAGCAATCTGAACGAAACCGAAAGCGGAAACAGGCATACAAGAAAGCACGAAACTGTAAAAGAAACGCACCTTATAATAAGTCCTTTCCGGACTACGGCTTTTGCTTTGAAGCGTAAAAGTACAAGCGATGCGACAAATACGGCGGCGCAAAGTATAATTATAGACGTAGAAAAATTTATATAGGCGGTAAAATCACCGAAATATGGTGAACCGTCGTAATTTAGGCTATTGATATGCCATATAACACTGTTAAAATTATACCTGCTTGTAAATAGCCCTAAATTCGATCCTGCGTCCAGCCGGACAGCCGATGCTTCGGACATAAGCGATAAAATATGGTTTTCCCTTTGTTTTGTCTCTTCTTTTGACCCGGTGGAATTTAAGATATATGCGGCGACGCAAAAAACATTCTTACCGTCATGATTTAAATCTTTATATTCAAAATTATATGTATACATACCGGAAATATCCGGCAGATAAATCATTTCCTTCCTATGAAGCGCTCTGTTTATGGTAAAAGCCGTAGTATTGTCTGCGGAAAAATATGCGGGATAATATGGTAGGAATATACCCTTATCGGCTATCCCGACGACTTTACATTGAATATGAACAGGATTGAGCACATCGTCCATGGCACGCAGAGCGAGAAAGCATAAATCACCCACTGCCAACCCCAAACCGTCCGTGACAACGATTTCCACAACGTCGCCCTTGACATATTGCTTTGTAAAATTCATATAGCTTCCGTTCTTCAGCCGCAGTGCGTCTTTTGCAGCATAATACCTGCTGACGATGTAGCTACCGATTTCCACCTTTGAGGACGCATCATTTCCGACCTCAGCTCCCGAAATGTTCTTAACCGATATTTCCTTATTGACAACACCGTTTAAGTCCGTTTCAACAATATCATATTCCAAGCCGTTAACGCCTGCGTAAAGCGTTTTGACAATATCAGAATTCGTGTCAAAAGGAAACGATGTGACAAAGCCGTCAACAAGCGATAACTTCCTAAGAAACAGATCCCTCGTTGCCTCACAGTCTCGTCCGATAAAGCCGGCATAGTAAATATATTGATTTTCGTTATTATATAACATTGTGCTGTCCGCTGCATTTGTCAGTAGCTTATAATATTTAACGCCCCGATCTGCCACAATGCCGCCAAGCGTCAGCGAGCATATCATAACAATAACCGAGGCGGCAACGGCTGCGTATTGAAGCTTTTTCATAATAATACCTCCGATATACAACCGAGTGTCTATACAAATCAGACTGAAACTGTACAAATCCTTTGAATCCGCCCTTGCAGAAGTAAAACTGATGTTCAAACAATCGTCGTTAAACAACCACAAGGGCGAAATTCATATTAATTTAGCCTTTCAGCTTCCATTAATAAAAGTATCTTGCGTGCATATACTCGTCTCCGTCCATCGTTGTAATAATTTCATGGTTTATTCTGATGGGCGTAAATGAGGTGTCTACCTCCGCCGTCATATTAATCCTCCAAGTGCTGTTGTCCCAATCTGAGGCAGTTTGATTGTCACTACTTCTCATATATACATACACATCTTTATATGATGTTTGATTAGTGCATGCCGAAATGGTAGTTCGTGCGTTATTTGTATTTTGATTTCTGTAAGTACCGATAAGCGCTCCGTCATATCCACACGAGTAAGTGCCGCCGTATGAACTACCCGGGGTGTAATTCGTGTTGCCATAGTAACATTGCGTACAAGAAGAAGCTCTGGAAACACCCATTATTAACATAATACACGGCACAGTGAACAGTGTCAAAACAAACGTGATAAGAATTCGTCTTTTGATTTTCATACTTCTCATCACTTCATTATTATTGATGTTATATTACCATTATTTGCTTGTTTTGTCAACTTGTAATTTCTTTTGTCTTTTTAGTGATAATGAGCTTCATTCCTTATTGTGCGTTTTTCATTAATATCAGCGCCGCTGTTCATACAAGCCCAGTTAATTTTTTGTAAAGCCGCTCTTGTAAAGCGTATTGCTCTATGCTATAATTAATATGGAGATATTTTTTTGGAATAAGCCGCTTTCTTTTAGACTTGTCATCTCACATTTGATATTGAGCCTTACATCGTTTCCCCGAAAAGCGCAAAAATCGCTTCAACGCTGATTTTTTCCGGATCATACTCCACCTTTACCGTTTCACGAAAGCCGGTATCTCCCCTGCAAACTCGTTTTTTCTCCTCATAAAATTTATAAAAGGGGCGTTGGTTATGAAAAAGGATGAAATATTCCTCTACACTCCGAGAGTTCTCGCAATTCTTTTTATTGTGTTTTTAAGCTCTTTTTCCCTTGATGTCTTCGGCGATCCCAATGCCGGTGTAATGGATACTGCTTTAGCCTTTTTAATTCATAATATTCCCTCGATCGTACTAACCCTTAGCCTGATACTTTCCTGGAGGTACGAGCTAATAGGAGCGGTTGTTTTTACACTGTCGGCTCTCGCATTCAGTCTTTTAATAATCTCTGACGGTGCAAGCCGGAATGAATTCGGAACTATCTTTATCATATCAGGACCTTGTTTAATTATCGGAATTCTTTTTTATATTGTCTGGCACAGAAAAAAGAGGCTCACAAGCAAATAATGACCGCCGTTTCAAATTGCGCCGGCTATAATTTTCCACGCATCAACAAGTCTTTCAACAGACCATGAGGCATTAGCGGGACTTGTTGAGGGCAAGTAAATTGCTTTTCTGCCTGTTTTCGGCTCAATATATCTTTCATAATACTTTTGGGCGGTTTTACCGTTGACGAAAATCTGCTTAATATCACAGGCTATAAGGATTGGTGAAATATCGTTAGGCTCGGCTTTTTTAATGCTGCTGTCCGCAGAACCTTTTATATCACACGAGGCAAGAACATCCCACAGCGCAATGTTATGGGATAAAATAATCTCCTTTTTCTCCTCTATGGAGGACGGCGTATTGCAACCAAAAACGCCCGCTAAAACCTTCCAAAATCTGTTTTGTGAGTGTCCATAAAAAAAGCCGATTTCCCGTGTTTTTCGGGACGGAAAGCTTCCGAGAATAAGTATTTTTGCATTTTTATTGTAAATCGCAGCTATATTATGGATTTGTTTCATTTTTTTCCCACTTTAAATACTAATATTTACCCGCCGGCTGTCGCCCGCGGGTAAAATGTTCACCTAAAACTCCATCCTTGATACTCATCCACAAAGCTTTTCATTTCGTTTTTGGACTTTATGCCTTTTGTTTTACCTATTATATTTTGCTGCTGTTGTTTTGTCATTTTCCCGAAATGCTGCATTGCGTCAAGGTTTTGAGCAAGGACCATACCGAAGCCTAACGGTACATCGCCGCTGACAAGAAAATTTTGCTCGTTGAGCATTTAAATCACCCTGTTTTATTTTCTGTAATCTATAATTAAATATACTTTACAAAATTTAAACAAAACACTTATAACAATTGTCTTATATTTATTACTGTTATATAATACTGTAATATAAGTCAATGAAAGGATTTGATTGTATTGAGAAAATTTTCCTTAATTTTGTCTATCACGATTGCCGTTTCATTCATTTCACTTTGTGCCTGTGACGGAAAAGACACGCAGGAAACAACAACTCCCGGTAACTCGCCTGCATTTGCCGCAACAGGAGTCGTCATAAATGAATACTGCTGCAAAAACACTAACGTAATTTATGACAGTGAGGGCGATTACTGCGACTGGGTTGAGCTTTACAATACAACCGACTCGTCTTTTTCTCTTGCAGGGTATTTTTTGTCAGACGATGAGGCAGACACGAAAAAATGGGTGTTCCCTGAAAATACGGTTATTGAGCCTAAGGGCTTTTTGCTTGTTTACCTTTCGGGCAAGAACCTTGTGAGCGAAAACGGTGAAATACACACATCCTTTAAGCTGGGCGGTGATGATGAAAAAATACTGCTCTTAAACAATCGCGGAAAAACAATTGACTTTTTAGAGGTACTGGATTTAAAAGAAAACACCTCATTTGGAAGAAGCCCTGACAACAAGCAGTTTTTTTACTTTGCAAGGCCTACTCCGGGTGCACAAAATGACACAACCGGATTTACTGAGCTTTCTATGGAGATACCCTTTGCCGAAAGAGAGATTTACATTTCCGAGGTGTCTGCCGCCTTTGAAATCAGAAACAAGGATAAAGCATTATATGATTGGATAGAGCTTTATAATAACACCGACAAGCCCGTAAGCCTTAAAGGATACGGGCTTTGTAAAAACCTTACCGGAAAAGTTCATGTTTTTTCGAATCTTTCCATTGGGGCACGCGAATATATTATAATTAACGCTTCGGGCGCAAAAACTGCAATCGAAAAAAAATCCGATTATTACGCGCCCTTTACTATCGACAGCGCCAAGGAAGAATTATATATTATAAGACCCGATGGTGATTTGTTGGATTGTTTTTTAACGGGCAAGACAAGACCGGGAGTAACAAGCGGAAGAAGCGGAAGCGCCCGGCGCTTTTTCTACAACAGCCCCACACCGGGCAAAGCAAACAGTAACGTAAAATATACCGGGTACACAGCGCCTCCCGTCTTTTCTTCGGACGGAGGCTTTGCCCGTGCGGGTGATATTATTACTCTCGGAACAAAAACAAAAAATGCTCAGATACGCTTTACAACAGACGGCAGTGAGCCTACACAAAGCTCACAGCTTTATTCCTCGCCTCTTGAGCTTAGCGGCACGATAACTCTAAAGGCCGCCGCTTTTTCGGATACCCTTCTTTCGAGTGACACTGTAGCGGCAACGTATATCATTGACCTAAATCACACCTTGCCCGTGGTCTCTATAGCCTGCGACAAGGACGATCTGTTTGGCTATGAAAACGGAATCTTAGCAAACGGACCGGGATACAAAGAGGACGAGTTCCCTCACGTCGGGGCAAACTTTTGGAAGGATTGGGAGCGTAAGGCAAGTATTGAATATTTCGTAGACGGAAAAAAAGAGTTGGCATTTACGGCGGGGATAGAGGTCTTCGGACAGTATTCAAGAGCCTATGACCAGAAGTCACTGGCTATTCACCTACGGGACGGTTACGGAATAAGCGATATTGCTTTTCCCTTTTTTAACGGGAACCTTGTAACCGTTGTAAGCGACCTTGTGCTGCGCGCAGGCGGCCAGGACCAGTGGAAAACTAAAATCAGGGATCCCTATTGCCGTGAGGTAATAGAGGGCTATTCGGATATTGCCTCTATGGATTATCAGCCCGTAGCGCTTTATATAAACGGCAAGTATTGGGGATACTACGACCTTAGAGAAAAAATCAACGAAAGCTACCTTCAATCACACGAGAACATAGATAAGGATGCAGTTGATATTATAAAGGGCGATTACTATGAGCTTGCAGGCTCAATGAAGCGTTATAGGGATATGATTTCGTATCTTAAAAGCCATAATATTAAGGACAGCTCTGTATACAATTACATATGCTCCCAGATGGATGTTGACAATTACATAGATTATTTGATATTTGAAATATTTCTTGCAAACAGTGATACCGGTAATATTAAGTTTTACAGAGGATACGAAAAGAACGACAAATTCAAGTGGGTCATATTCGATATGGATACGGCCTTAAGCTCGTTTTCGGTTAACGGCAACTTCAATGCAATGAAAAGCCTGCTTAATCCCACAGGTCACGGCAGCGGAAACAACTTCTCAACCTTTTTACAGCGAACGCTGTTAGAAAATGAAACGTTTCGGCAAAAATTTATAAGCCGTTACGCCGAGCTGCTCAACACTGCGTTTATGCCTGAAAGAATGACCTCGGTTCTTGACAAAATATTAAATGAGGTAGACCTTGAAATTAAGAACGCCTCTCACATATGGCCCGACGACACATACGAAAACTGGAGGTTTGAGGCCGACGGCCTGCGTACGGTGGTTCAAAAGCGCAGAGAATACGCTATTTACGAATTGCAAAGCTTCTTCGAGCTTTCAGACAAAAAAATGAATGAGCTTTTTCCTCAAGGCTGATAACAAAAAAACGGTATTCGTTTCTAAGGATGAATACCGTTTTTTATTCAATCGGCTCCCACAAGCCTGACGAGCGTATAATTGTGGTCGACTTTGTCCAGAAACTTTTCGAATATATCTGTTGTTCTTATTTTTACGGTAGCTGTGTTTACACACGGGTGGCAGCCTAAAAAAGCCTCCTTCAATAAATCCTCGTCTACCAAAAGCTTGACATTCCCTTGCTTGTCATTCATAAGTCCAAAAACACTTGCGGCTCCGGGGGAAATATCCAGATACCCTTCCATATCTCTTCCTTCTGCGAAGGAAAGTCTCGAGCTGCCGATTTGTGAGGATAATTCCTTTGTCTTGAAGGGCTTTTCACCCGGCAGCATTAACAGATAAAAATCGGTTTTCTGCCTGTTACAAAGAAAAAGATTTTTGCATATCGGCGCTTTCAGCAGTTTTTCTACCTTACGGCATGCATCCATATCCGCAGCAGCGGGATGATCGGCGGTTTCGTATTCTATTAGAAGCGAATCAAGCAAATCATATACGCGAATTTCTCTTTTTTCTCTGCCTTGAACAATAGCGGGGCGTCCCATATGTACCATGTTAACTCCTTTTTCGGACAAAAATATTACAGCTCCGCTTCACCGTGAGCCTTAAACCCTTCTCCAAATACCGAGGTAGCTCTTGTAACGACCATAAAAGCATTTGGGTCAAAGGACGCCACAATGTCCTTCGCCATTGGAAGTGAACGCATCTTAAGAACACACATCAGCACCTGCTTTTCATCGCCTGTATAGGCACCCTCGCCCTTGAGAAAAGTAGCGCCTGTGTCAAGCTTGGCAAGTAGTTTTTCTGCAATCAAATCTTTTTTGTCACTTATTATATATATCAGCCTTGCTTCGTCGGAGCCGTACAGCGTGAGGTTGATAACAAGCATTTGAATAAATACCGCAATTTCAGCATAAAGAGCTATGTTAAAGCTCTTAAATACTATCCCCGAGAGAGCTACTATTACGCTGTCTATCACAAGAAAAGTGGTGCCCGTATCAATATGGCGCAGTCTTAAGCGGAGAAGCTTAACAATAATATCCGCGCCGCCCGTCGTGGCTCCTCCTTTGAAAACAAGTCCCA
>CAZPPO010000022.1:15269-16443 GCA_964588475.1 uncultured Eubacteriales bacterium | reverse complement strand
TAGCCTTACGAACTAATTTGATACCCGTTTTTTCGTCTTGATCCTCTGTTTTGTCAAGAAGCTTGTTAACAGCGTCAAGAGTGTTAAGGAAAGCTATTCCGCCTCCTGCAACATATCCTTCCTCGACGGCGGCCTTTGTTGCGGCAAGGGCGTCCTCTATGCGAAGCTTAATTTCCTTCATTTCGGTTTCTGTAGCCGCTCCTACGCGTATAACAGCTACGCCGCCGGCAAGCTTTGCAAGTCTTTCCTGAAGCTTTTCACGGTCAAAGTCAGAGGTTGTACTTTCAATCTGATTGCGAATTTGGGCTGTTCTTGCCTTGATTTCATCGGCACTTCCGGCGCCGTCAACGATAATCGTGTTTTCCTTCGTGATTTTTACCTGGCGAGCGCGTCCGAGCTGTGCAAACTTGGCGTCCTTAAGCTCAAGACCTAGCTCCTCTGTTATAACCTCGCCACCCGTAAGTATAGCGATGTCACGCAGCATTTCTTTTCTTCTGTCACCAAAGCCTGGAGCCTTTACGCCTATGCATACAAAGGTTCCTCTTAGCTTGTTGACAAGAATTGTAGCAAGTGCCTCTCCCTCTATATCCTCGGCAATGATAACGAGCTTTTTGCCTGCCTGAACAACCTGCTCAAGAAGCGGGAGAACCTCTTGAATACTTGATATTTTTTTGTCGGTGATTAATATATTAGCGTCTTCGATTACCGCTTCCATCTTGTCTGTATCTGTAACCATGTAAGGAGAAATATAGCCTCTGTCGAACTGCATACCGTCAACAACCTCACAGCTTGTATCGGCTGTTTTGCTCTCCTCTACTGTGATAACTCCGTCCGCAGTAACCTTGTCCATGGCCTCGGCAATAAGCTTTCCGATGTTTTCATCGCCTGCCGAAATTGTCGCGATTCTTGAAATATCACTTGAACCTTTAACTGTTTTGGAGTTTTTTCTGAGAGCTTCGGTAACGGCGTCAACAGCTATGCGTATTCCCTTTTTTACTACCATGGGATTTGCGCCTGCCGCTACGTTCTTCATGCCCTCTCTTACCATTGCTTGGGCTAAAAGAGTAGCCGTGGTAGTTCCGTCGCCGGCAACATCGTTGGTCTTTGTCGCAACTTCCTTAACCAGCTGCGCACCCATGTTTTCGAATACGTCCTCAAGCTCAATCTCCTTTGC
>CAZPPO010000022.1:0-15259 GCA_964588475.1 uncultured Eubacteriales bacterium | reverse complement strand
TGACTGTAATGCTTTACGGGCATCTTCGCCGTAGATTATTTGTTTTGCCATTTGTATTCCTCCTGACTGTAATTATTCAACTATTGCGAGAATATCGCTTTGACGGACAACTATAAATTCCTCGGAATCAAGCTTGACCTCGGTCCCGGAATATTTGCTAAGGAGAACCTTATCACCCTTTTTAACTTCCATCTTGACCTCTTTGCCATCAACAGTGCCACCCGGACCTACGGAAATAACCTGGGCAACCTGCGGCTTTTCTTGGGCCGAAGAAGCGAGAATGATGCCCCCCTTTGTAGTCTCTTCCGCCTGTGTGAACTTCAAAACTACTCTGTCACCGAGAGGTTTGAGTTTCATAATAGACTCCTCCTATAAAAAATAATCGATTAATTAGCACTCTATATACTTGAGTGCTAAAAGTATTTTACCCCAATTTTCCAAAAAATCAAGCACTTTTTTCAAAATTCATAATTTTTTAAAAATTATTGTTTGATTGACTAACAGAAAACTACAAGATATAATGTGTATAAATAAACCAATTATCTTAGGAGAAAGCATTATGAAAAAACCAAGTGCTGTTTTATTTGACTTCGGGGGAACACTTGCATTAGATTCCGAATTCGATTTGAAACGAGGAGTAGAGGTTTTAAGGAAAACCGCCTTGAACGGAAACAGCTTTTCGACAGCCGAGATTTGTGAAGTCTGGAAAGGACTTTATAGAGACATAAAGTCTGCATGGAGCAAGGATGTCCCATTCGCAATAGAAACGCCCTTGTCTTCGATTTTCAGATGTATATTCGATATTGTAGGATTGAAATTCGATATTGATTTAGTACAGCTTGAACATCTTTTTGACAGTAACAACAGTGACAGAACACAAACTCCTTATATGGCACATTTGCTTGAATATTTAGATAAAAATAATATAAAGACGGGTGTAATCAGTAATATTACATTAACGGGAGAAGCATTAAAACGTTCTATTGATTTAATCTATCCGGATAACCGTTTTGAATTTGTAATAACAAGCGCCGATTATTGTCTTACAAAGCCCTCGCAATATATGTTTTTGGCGGCCTTAAAAAGACTATGCGTTGACGCTTCGGACTGTTTTTACTGCGGTGATTCTATGAGGGCAGATGTTGCGGGAGCCTTGAATTCGGGTATTTTTCCGGTGCTTTACGAATCGACGGCAAAACAGGCGGCGGCTTATTCTGATAAAGGGGATTACCTGAAGATTAATTCATGGGAAGTTTTAAAAAACCTTTTGGATGAGGTGTGATTATGGCTAAGGTTCTTATTGCCGACGATGAGCAGCTGATGAGAAGATTAATAGTTGATTTTCTGAAAAAAGACGGTCATGAGGTTTTCGAGGCACAGGACGGAGAGGAAGCCTTAAAGCTTTTTAAGTCGGTTTTCGGTATAGGCATTGTTATTCTTGACATTATGATGCCCAAGATGGACGGTTGGGAAGTGTGTCGCAAGATAAGAGAGGTTTCTGACATTCCGATAATACTCCTTTCTGCGCGTTCGCAGGATTTTGATCAGATAATGGGCTTTGAGTCGGGAGCCGACGAATATGTTACAAAGCCCTTCAGTCCTGCAGTACTTGCTAAAAGAGTACACGTTCTTTTAAGCCGTCATAAGTCTTTTAAGGGCGAAAGGTCGAACAACAGGGAAATAATTGTTTTAGATAATATGACTCTTAATACAGCAGCTCACGAGGTGTATCTTGATGGAAATCCCATCGAGCTTACCTTAAAGGAATACAAAATTCTTAATATGCTTATGTCGAGTGTCGGCAGGGTTTATTCGCGCGATCACCTGCTCGATGAAATTTGGGGAATGGATTATTTCGGAGATATAAGGACCGTTGACTCACACGTTGCGAGGCTTCGCACAAAGTTAGGCAAATGGGGAAGCGATAAGATAAAAACCGTCTATGGAATTGGCTACAAAATAGAGGTAGACTCATGATAGGTAAAAGCTTGACCGGCAAGCTAAAGCTGAAAACTCGGCTTTTTATGCAAGTAGCGCTAATTTTTGCCGTCTGTTCGGGCGTTATATTGTTTCTTAATTCAAGGTATATGGAAAACGCCTACCTTTGGTATGAGAAGCTGCACATAATTAATATGGTGGACGAGATTGAAAAGCTGCAGAATATCGAGCTTACCTATTATTCCGAGCTTCCATCATTTGAAAAGAAGAACGAGGTCAGCATTAAGCTTTATACCGAATTTAGCGAACCTCTTTATGATAATACTACGAAAATCAGCTTATCCAATAAGAAGATAGATGTTTTAAGCCGGGAGGTCAACGAATCTGATAATAGCTATTTTCTTGTTCTAAGTGAAGAGGGAAGCGAGCTTCAATACAATGTATACGGCAGGACCTTAAAAAACGGATATCTAATAGAGGTTATATCTCTAATAAGTCCAACTGCTCAAAGTGAGCTTATAGCCAACTCCTTTACCGCGGTTTTGTCCCTGATAGGTTTTGCTGTTTCGTTGATTGTGATTTCCTTGTTTGCGAGGCGTTTTGCGAAGCCTCTTGAAGAATTAAGCGAAATAACGGGTCAGATGGCAAAGCTTGATTTTAAGCGAAAATGCAAAACAAACCGCAATGATGAAATAGGCGCGCTTGCGAAGAATATAAACCATCTTTCCGATTCATTGGACAACGCTCTGTTTGAGCTTGAAGAAAAAAATGAACAGCTTTTGAAGGATATTGACAGGGAGAGACAGCTTGACGGCATACGCAAGGAATTTATCTCCTCGGTATCGCATGAGCTGAAAACTCCTATTTCCATTATTAAGGGATATGCCGAAGGTCTTGCTGCTTTAGAAAAAGAAGAAAAGAAAATGGCAGAGGAATACAGACAAATTATCCTGTCAGAGGCTGACAGGATGAACGAGCTTGTCAGGTCACTGCTTGAGATTTCACTGTATGAGTCTGGTGCATATGTCCTAAAAGAAGGTGTTTTTTCTATAGGAAAAACATTATCGGATTATCTTCTGGCTGTGCGTCCGATTTTTACCGAGAATATGATTACAGTAAAAAATACCGTACCGGAAAGCGTTTTGGTTAAAGGTGACGCGGATAAACTGTTCGGTTTCAAATCTCGCGCCGCCGTCCGAATGCGGTTTCCCATTGTAAGGGTGAGAGAATAATCCTTTGCCGCCATGAGGAAATAGACGATGTTATAAGGATAATCATTTTCAATACGGGTGATCATATTAAGCAAGAGGACTCGGACAAGCTGT
Source organism: uncultured Eubacteriales bacterium (assembly GCA_964588475.1). GTDB lineage: Bacteria > Bacillota > Clostridia > Oscillospirales > Acutalibacteraceae > DTU089. The sequence continues at coordinate 11,996 of CAZPPO010000022.1, read as the reverse complement.
TTTTGAGCTTTTACAGAGCCGATAAATCACATTCGCGGGAAGAGGGGCGTATAGGTCTGGGACTTTCTATAGTTAAAGCAATAATGGATGCTCACAATATGAATTACGGATACAATAATGTTACTGACGCAGTTGAATTCTGGTTTGAGGTAAAAAAGGCAAACGAAGAAGAAGCCGGAGGATTTGATGAATGAAAATTAAATTCGTAATTCCATGCTTACTTGGAGTGGAGAGCATTATTTCCGAGGAGTTGAAAACCTTCGGGGCCGAAAACATAACGACGGAAAACGGAAGAGTTCTTTTTTCGGGAGACGAGTATATGCTCGCGAGGGTAAACATCTGCTCACATTTTGCGCAGCGTCTTGGGATTCTCATAGGCTCCTTCAAGGCGCAATCCTTCGATGAGCTTTTTGTCGGAACCAAGGCTTTGCCGTGGGAGCAATGGATAGGCAGGGAGGATGCTTTTCCGGTTAAAGGGTATTCACTTAAATCAGCGCTTTTCAGCGTCAGAGACTGTCAGTCAATAATTAAAAAGGCCGTGGCTAAAAGGCTTGAGGAGAAATTCAAGATGTCTTGGTTTAATGAAACGGGACCTGTACACCAGATTCAGTTTTCGATTATGAATGATGTTGTTTCTCTTATAATTGACACATCCGGTCCGGGGCTTCATAAAAGAGGCTACAGACCTGTAGCCTGTACGGCGCCCATTAAAGAAACTCTTGCCGCGGCAATTTGCTCTCTTGCAAAGGTAAAGCATTACCACATGCTGTATGACCCTATGTGCGGCTCGGGAACATTGATTATTGAGGGCGCTCTTCTTGCGCATAACATAGCGCCAAATCAAAACAGAAATTTTTCAGCGCAAAGATTTTCGGTGTTGCCCAAGGATATTTGGAAGCAAGAAGTACAGCGCGCTAAGAGCTTAGTCAAAACAGATACCGATTTTATCGGCTATGGTTCGGATATTGACAAAAATGCCATAGATATAGCACGTTCATGCGCGGCGGCTGTTCCGCTTAAGGGCAAGCTTAATTTTGAGGTTTGCGATTTAAAAGACTTTAGTCCAAAATCGGAAAAAGGCACCTTAGTATGTAATCCTCCATACGGCGAAAGATTGCTTGATGCAGATGCGGCAAGGAGATTATATAAAACAATGGGAGAAAAGTTCATAGAAAGACATGGCTGGAGCTACTATATAATAACGCCCGATGAGGACTTCGAGGTTATTTTCGGCAGAAGCGCGGACAAGAGAAGAAAGCTCTACAACGGTATGATAAAATGCCAATTGTACATGTATTTTAAGTAAGCTTATTGGTGACTGTCACTTTATTGAGTTTTTGAATAGACGCTCAGGTTGTTATCTGCGTCACAGGTAGCAAGGGTCACATCCGAGATTGATTTCACGTTTTGCGAATTAAGCTGATTTTGCAGCCATGTTCTGTCATTTCCCGTGTCCTCGAGGTTTTTGGAGATTATTTTTCCGTTTATTATCACATTTACGGGCATGCTTGCTTGGGGCGGAATAATGCTCATAGCGGCGGCGGTCGGCGGGACTTCCGCAGACAGCGGCAAAAAGCTCATATTGCCGTTTGATTCGAGTATTATAAGCTTTAATGAGCCAAGATTAAAATAGCCGTTGCTTCTGCATTGAGAAAGCAGATCATCTATTGATAGCTTTGCTATATGCAGATTTTTATTGTATATTTTTCCGTCCTCGTATAATATCATAGGCTTTCCCACTATAAGCTTTTGGGCCGTAAACGACTTATAATCTGCAACGGAAAGAGCTAAAGCAAAAAAAGAGTAAATTATCATAGCCGTAAGCGGCTTGTGATAATCCTCAAGATTCGTCGCCATTTCAGCTGCTATTGAGCCTATTGATATTCCTATTATATAATCGAAAATCGAAAGCTCGGACATTTGCTTTCTGCCCATTAATTTCGTCAGAAAAAAAAGCACGGCCAAGGACACTGCTGACAATAAGGCTACGGTTAAAATCTCGTTTATCATAAAAAACACCCAAACACAGTATTACCTGAAAAACCCGATTTTATGGGAGGCTATTTTTTTGAACAGTAAAAAAAATCGATATATTGCGGAAGCTGCCGTTATTGCGGCACTGTATACGGCCTTGACCTATGTTTCGGGGATTTTCGGGATGTCCTATCTCGGGGTACAATTCAGAATTTCAGAAGCGCTTACAATTATACCGGTTTTCACGCCTTCGGCGATTTTAGGGCTTCTTGCGGGCTGCATTCTCGGGAATATTAACAGTCCCTTTTTTGCGGCGGATATAGTTTTCGGCTCGCTATCTACATTATTTGCAGCGTTGCTGACAAGGAAGCTGAGAAAACGCAAAATCAGAGGCTTTCCTCTATTATCGTTTTTACCTCCGATTATTCTGAATTCTCTTGTTGTGGGAGCGGAAATCTCGTTTTTGGCGCAGGGAGGCTTTTCTTTCGGATTGTTTTCTGTTTCAGCACTTCAGGTTGCCGCCGGAGAAACGGCTGTTTTAATAGTATTGGGAATTCCTCTTTACAAGGCGGTTAAAAAATTTAAAATATTTCCGTATGAGTAATCATATTTCATAAATAAAAAACAGCCGTATCGGACACAAATCCGGTACGGCAAAATTCTTTGTCTTATTCGTAAATCGGAAAGCTGTCGCACATTTGCGTTACCTGTGCTCTGATGTAATCTGCACTGTTTTCAAAATCGGTGGCCGTAAGCTTAATAAACTGAGCTATTGTTTCCATCTGCTCGGGACCAAAGCCTCTTGTTGTAACGGCAGGAGTTCCGACTCTTAGGCCGCTTGTAACAAAAACCTTTTCGGGGTCTCTCGGAATAGCGTTTTTATTAGCCGTGATATAAACCTTGTCAAGCCTTGTCTCAAGCTCCTTGCCCGTAGTATTCAGGGAGCGAACGTCAAGTAAAAGCAGATGATTGTCGGACCCGCCCGAAACAATATCTATGTTTTTTGCCTTAAGAGCATTTTCAAAGGCTTTGCAGTTGCTGAGAACCTTTTTGCTGTACTGTATGAACTCGGGCTTGAGTGCCTCCCCGAAGCATACGGCTTTGGCGGCGATTATATGCATAAGCGGACCGCCCTGTATCCCCGGGAAAATCGACTTATTGATTTTAGAAGCAATTTCTTCGCTATTTGTCAGAATGAGACCGCCTCTGGGACCTCTGAGGGTTTTATGAGTGGTTGTGGTTACAATGTCTGCAAAGGGAATGGGAGACGGGTGAAGACCGCAGGCAACAAGCCCCGCGATATGTGCCATATCTACCATAAACAAGGCGCCGACTTGCTTGGCGATGTCGGATATTCTCTCAAAATCGATAAAACGCGGATAAGCGGAAGCTCCTGCCACAATCATTTTCGGTTTTTCCGAAACTGCTTTTTTTTCGAGCTCCTTGTAATCAAGATAGCCGTCTTCGTCAACGCCGTAGGAAATGAAATCAAAATACTTTCCGCTTACGTTAACGGGGGAGCCGTGAGTCAGATGTCCGCCGTCGCTAAGGCTCATTCCCAAGACCTTATCGCCTAAGTTTAACAGGGCAAAATAGACGGCGAAATTTGCCTGTGAACCGGAATGTGCCTGAACATTGGCAAAACCGGTTCCGAAGAGCTGCTTTGCCCTTTCGATTGCCAGGGTTTCAACTATATCAACACACTCACAGCCACCATAGTATCTTTTGGAGGGGTAACCCTCAGCATATTTATTTGTTAAAATACTACCGGAAACAGCCATAACAGCCGAAGAGGCATAATTTTCGGAGGCTATAAGCTCAATGTTTCTCTTTTGGCGCCTCGTTTCAAGCTTAATAGCTTCGGCTATCTGCGGGTCGTACGATGTCAGAAAAGATAAGCTTTCAGTCATATTTCTATTCCTTTCATATACAAATTCTCGTCTAATACTACAGTATTTTGATTTATTTTTCAAGCGTGAGAGATAATTTTACCCTTTTGGGTCTTTTTTATCCGTTAATTGTTGATTAGCTTAAAAATAATGATATAATACTAACGGGGGAAAATGGTATTTCACCACTTGAGCAAAGGATTGGAAAAGTATTTTGAAGCTTTCCGAAATAAAAACCGAATATGATGTAATAATAATGGGCTCGGGAGTGGCAGGCCTTTATGCGGCACTGAACTTTGAAAGTGATACCAAGGTGCTTATGATAAGCAAAAGGGAAAGAAAGCTCTCAAATTCTTCTTTGGCGCAAGGCGGAGTGGCTTGTGTCCTTGATTTTGAAAATGACAGCTATGAGCTTCATATAGAGGACACATTAATAGCAGGCAGAAGGGCAAACAAGCTTGATGCCGTAAAGCAGCTTGTGACTGAGGGACCGAAGGATGTTCGCAGAACAATAGAATACAATGTTGAGTATGACAAAGACGAAAAGGGCGGGCTTTTGAAAACTCTTGAAGGAGGTCACAGCCGCAACAGGATAGTTCATCACAAGGATACAACCGGTAACGAGCTTGTTACCAAGCTTCTTGCGCAGGTTGAAAAAAAATCCAATATTGCCTTGTGTGATATGACTATGGCAACCTCGGTTAAAAGACTGTCAGGAGGCTTTTTAACTGATTTAATGTCAGAAGGAGAGCACAGACGGGTTTTCTCGACCTTTATGCTTCTTGCTACGGGCGGAATAGGCAGAGTTTACAAATACACGACAAATCCTTCAGTTGCAACGGGTGACGGCATAAGGTTTGCGTATGAAATGGGCGCGTTGATTAAAAACCTCAGCTATATACAGTTTCACCCTACCGCCTTCAATTCCGATGGGAGAGAACAATTTTTAATCAGCGAGGCGGTAAGGGGCGAGGGCGCATATCTGCTTAACGCGAATAAAGAACGCTTCATGGACAGGTATGACAACCGCCTTGAGCTTGCACCGCGTGACATTGTTTCAAGGTCTATTATAATGGAGTCAAGGAGAACGGGAAGTAATAGGTTTTATCTTGACATAAGATATAAGGGAAAAGAATTTTTGAGTAATCGTTTCCCGGGAATCAGTGAGGGATGTTTGAAAAACGGCGTTGATATATCAAAGGATTTAATCCCTGTTTTTCCTTGTCAGCATTACCTTATGGGCGGGATAGAAACCGATTTGAACGGACGAACAACGGTTTCCCGGCTGTATGCCGCAGGCGAGTGCGCTTGTACGGGGGTTCACGGTAAAAACAGGCTTGCAAGCAATTCGCTTTTAGAGGCACTCGTATTCGGCAGAAGAGCTGCGCTTGACATAGATAAGCAAAGGAAATCAGGCGTTAATAAGGAACACGGCGAGGAAACGGAAAAGCAGTTCTACGGCGGTGCGCCGCTGCCTCGCGGAATGCGTACCGAAATACGGGAAATAATGCAAAGGGCGTACTTTGTTATACCCGATTCCGGAGCAATTCACGAGGGCTTCAGGCGTGTTACTGACATACTAAACAGGCTAAGGACCGGCGGCTTTGCCGTTAATCCGGATTATTGCGAGGCGCTTAGCATAGCGACGGTTGCTTTTATAATTCTAAGAGAAGTCAGTGAGTAAGGGGAGGCATTTTGTGTTTATTTCCGATTTTTATTTGGATGACATCATCAAAAGAGCGTTGGCAGAGGACATAAACTACGCCGACATAACAACGGATAATCTCATTTCGCCCGAAAAGGAAGCGGAGGCTTATCTTTTGTCTAAGGATAACGGAGTATTATGCGGTATCAAGGTTTTTTCACGCGTTTTTGAATTGCTTGACGATTCCTTTGAGCTGCAGCCTTTTTTTAATGATGGGGATGAAATAAAAAAGGGAACTCTTATTGCACGGCTTAAAGGAAAGACCGCCATGCTCTTAAAGGGAGAGCGTACAGCTCTCAACCTGATTGAGCACATGTCCGGAATTGCGTCTGTGACTGCGCTTTATGCAAAGGAGCTTCAGGGTTATAAGGCATGTATATCAGATACGAGAAAAACGCTGCCGTGTCTTCGAGCATTGCAGAAATATGCAGTACTATGCGGGGGCGGGAAAAACCATCGCTTCAATCTTTCCGATTGCGCAATGATTAAAGACAATCACATAGAAGCTTGCGGCTGTATTGACGCTGCTGTTAAAGCTCTCAGGGAAAGGATAGGTCATACCGTCAAAATCGAGGTTGAATGTGAAACCCTGGGGCAGGTTCAAGAGGCATTGGGCGCAGGCGCGGATATAATTATGCTTGACAATATGACGGTTGCTTTAATGACACAGGCAGTAAAAGCAGTAAACGGCAGAGCATTGCTTGAGGCATCCGGAAATATAACGCTTACCGGACTTAAGGAGATAGCAAAAACAGGGGTAGACATTATTTCCAGCGGAGCCATTACCCACTCGGTTAAGGCGTTCGATATCTCACTGAAATTCGGCAAAGCAGGTATTCAATATGATGAGTCTTAAATCGGCAATAGACCGATTATATAAGCCGGAGCATCTAATAAAAACGCCCGCCCCCGAAGATGGAAGCTATGACGCTAAAAGGATATATTCAACGCTTGTTAGGTTTAGCTGGCCTGCCGCATTAGAGGCAACGCTTGTCGGTTTTATTTCTTTTGCTGATGCGATTATGGTAGGAAAGGTGGGACCCGAGGCAATAGCTGCGGTTGGAGTTACAAATCAACCGAGGTTTATTTTTTTCGCCGTTTTTTTCGCGCTCAATGTCGGCGTTACCGCCATAGTCAGCAGGAGGAAGGGGGAGGAGGACAAAAAGCGCGCAAACAGAAGCATGGGGCAAGCATTTGCGTTAGGCATTGTCCTGAGTATAATTCTTTGCGCCTGTGCGTTAGTCTTTGCGCGTCCGATTATTGAATTAGCGGGAGCGGGCGAAGACATTTTAGGCGAAGCGGTTACATATTTTAAGATTACCATGACAGGGCTTACATTTACATCGCTTATGATGATTCTCAACGCGGCGCAAAGGGGCGTAGGCGATACGAGAACGGCGATGGTAACTAATTTAGCCGCAAACATTGTAAACATTATCCTGAATTATTTCCTCATAAGCGGAGTTTGGATATTCCCGAGACTTGAGGTCAAGGGAGCCGCTATAGCAACCCTTACAGGAAATATAACAGGCTTTTTGATTGCGTTTTGGTTTTCACGCAGAAAGAAAAGTTTTATTCGTCTAACACTAAAAGACTGCTTAAGCGTTGATTTGCACAGCATAAAGCTGATAATAAACATCAGCTCCAGCGCAGCCATTGAGCAGTTATTTATAAGGATAGGTTTTTTTATTTATGCAATGCTTGTGGCAAAGCTAGGAACCGAAGCGTTTGCGACACACCAGATTTGTATGAGTATAATAAATCTATCGTTTTGTATCGGAGACGGTCTGGGAATGGGAGCTTCGGCATTGGTAGGGCAAGGACTCGGGCAAAGACGAGCTGACCTGTCTGCTGTTTACGGAAAGGCGTCGCAGAGAATCGGAATGTTAATATCGGCGGTGCTTGTGCTTATTTTTGCGTTTGGCGGGCGATTTCTTATGAGCTTGTTTACTTCGGAGGAACCAATTATTGATATGGGCATAAAGCTGCTGTATATTGTAGCCGTAAGCTCGCCCTTCCAGATATCAAATGTCATTTTTACGGGTTGCCTGAGAGGTGCGGGTGATACGAAATTTGTGGCAGTATCTTCATTTATAAGCATAGGAGTTTTCAGACCAGTTTTTACATACCTTATTTGTTATACCCTTCAAATGGGTCTTATAGGTGCATGGCTGAGCTTGTTTGTAGACCAGGTAATGAGATTTGCTTTCAGTGTTATAAGGTTCAACAGAGGCAAGTGGAAGGAAATCCGTATATAGAGTTGAGCCTTTTGGCATTAAAAAAAGCGTGCTGCATAAAATGCCGCAAGCTTTTACATTGCCGCAGGCTTTTACATTATTTTTCGAAAACCTCTTTATAGCTTTTTATTGCTTTTTCAACAATTCTTTGGGCATCCTTTGAGCCCTTCATTTCGTTGATAGCGGTTTCCTTCCCCTCGAGCTCCTTGTAAACTCTGAAAAAGTGCATCATTTCTTCAAATATATGAGGGGGAATTTGTGAAATATCCGTATACGCATTATATGACGGATCGTTAAAGGGAATTGCGATTATTTTATCGTCAAGCCTGCCGTTGTCAATCATGGATATGACTCCGATAGGATAGCAGCGCACAAGAGTCATCGGATGTATGCTTTCAGAGCACAGCAAAAGCACATCAAGCGGGTCAAGGTCGTCTGCATATGAGCGGGGAATAAAGCCGTAATTCGAAGGGTAATGCGTTGAGGTGTACAAAATGCGGTCGAGCTTCAGAAATCCTGTTTCCTTGTCAAGCTCGTATTTGCATTTTCCGCCTTTTTCTATTTCAACACACATTACAAAATCATTGCTCTTTATTTTTTCAGGACTTATATCATGCCAGATATTCATTAAATCACACTCTCGAAAATTATTATATTATACGTAGTCTTTTATTAGTATATCATACATAGCCTTTTTTATATAATAAGTGTGTTGCGGTAAGAGAAACTGCAACACCTATAGGAATTAACGTACCTACAGGAATGCTTCCCGAAAACAATAAAACTATTACAAGTGTCGCAATAGGAGCAATACCGAGCTTCCAGTACTTGAAAAAATACGAAGCTGCAAGCGCTCCGAAAAGGCAGGGAAGAACCTGTTTGAAGGCCGGTGCAAAAAGTGAGCCCTCGGCGGTGAGAGATGGAAGAACAGGACGAAGAAGCAAAACAAACATGGCAAGCGTAACAATCGTTACTATAGAGGAAACGGCAATTGCTATTGTAGAGACCACTTCAGCTTCCTCGGAGCCGCTTTTTACATCGGCCTTGCTCATTGCGGCAATGGCGCAAGGCAGCTTCAGGTTTGATATATTGCCGGTAACAAAGCCCAAGTACATTCCGCTTGTACCCAAAAGCGGGGTGTAGGCAATAGTTTCGACAATTGCCGTAGCATAGAACATAATGAAAACACCGACAAGCTGACCCAAGTCAAGAAGCCTTACATTGGGGAAAACATTGTAATGAATTGAAAACGCAAGTGGTACAGCTAAAAGAATTATCAGAATTGATAGCATAGATATTCTTCCTACTGTATGAGTTTTATCATCATATGATCTTAAAGCTTTAATATTCATAAAAACCTCCGAACAAAATCGTTTTATCCTACAGGGGGCTGCGGCATTCTCCATTCAAGACGGTACAGGGACTCCGGGAGAATTTGTGCAAGAACTATTACCACACCCATTGCCAAAAGCATTGACATCGGCATTGCAAAGGAATCAAGCCACCTTATTTTATATTTCAAGGCTACTTTTTGTAAAATAATCATAGAAACTACAGAAAAAACGAGAGCGGATACAGATATAATCCCCGCCCCGTCGTAGTTATATTGTCCCGACACCGAATTAAATGTGCCTACCCCTGCTATGCTTCTTGCTATAAAGGCAGAAATAAGCCCTAAAAAAGCCGATGCTGACATAGCGTCAGTCCATTTAGAGTCTTTATTGCCCGAAAACTTTTTAATTCCCCTTTGAAGTCTTTTGAGCATTAGGGGAATAATGAAAAGAGGAAAGGAGCTTGCAAGTGCCATAACCCACATAACAACGCTGAAGGTGCTCTTGTCCGTTATGGCGAAGGAAAGGGAGGAGCCGTCTCCTACACTGGCAAGAGCGGTAGAGGCCGCCGTCGTTTCCTGAGTAATGTTGCCGATTACAGAGAGCCTTATCCAAGGAAGAATTATTCCCAAGGCAGGCGAAAGCGCGACAACAGTCGCAACAATAGCAAGCGACGGGGCAATTGTGAAAAGCACGCTTGAAATAACGGTGTTTTTAATTACAAGTGATGAAACACCTATCTCCCGTCCGCGCCTTATTGCCCGAATAAGAAAAAACACGGACTGTAAAAAAATCGCCAAAACAACAATCATGCCAAGCATAAGCATAAACGAATCTTCTCTAAAGTCCAAAATAATCCCTTCCTTCTATGATTAACGATATTATCACACAATACAATAAGAAGTCAATTGCGCACATAAATATTAACTAATTTAGCTTGATTTTTTTATATATCTGGTATATGATACAATGGGGTTAAGTTGGTGATGATGTTCGATATTTAATTAGTAAAGCCAACTGAAGGGGATTTAATGAGGATTAGTTTTACAGAGACAGTATTGAGAGACGCCAACCAGTCGCTTATTGCGACACGAATGCCTTTTAGCGATTTTGAGAGTATTTTACCCGTTCTTGACAAGGCAGGTTATTATTCGTTGGAATGCTGGGGAGGAGCTACCTTTGACTCGTGCCTCAGATTCTTGAATGAAGACCCTTGGGAAAGACTGCGAAAAATCAGAAGAGGATGCCCAAACACGAAGCTTCAAATGCTGCTAAGGGGTCAGAATTTATTGGGATATAAGCATTATCCTGATGATATCGTCAGACGCTTTGTTAAAAAGAGCATCGATAACGGAATAGATATAATAAGGATATTTGACGCTCTTAATGATATAAGAAACATTGAAGTAGCGGTTGAGGAGACAATAAAAAACGGTGCTATCGCTTCGGGGGCAATTTGCTACACCATCAGCCCTATTCACAATCTTGAAAATTATGTAAAAATCGCCAAGCAGATGGAAGAAATCGGCGTTTCCACGATATGTATAAAGGATATGGCGGGAATTTTGAGTCCTAAGGCTGTTTTCGAGCTTGTTAAGGCTCTAAAGGAGAATGTCAGCTGTCCTCTAGTGGTTCATACACATAGCACGACAGGACTTGGGTATATGACGCTGTTAAGAGCGGTAGAGGGTGGAGCAGATGTCATTGATACTGCAATTTCGGCTTTTTCGGGAGGAACATCGCAGCCTACTACCGAAACGCTCGATTACGCCTTGAGCGAGCTTGGATATGATACAGGGCTAAATACGGAAGCTTTAGACCTAATAGGCGATTTTTTTAAGGATATTCGCTCAAGAGACTTTAAGAGCGGACTTCTTAATCCAACGGTTCTAACAACAGATGCTAAGGCTCTTGTTTATCAAATTCCGGGAGGGATGCTCTCTAACCTTGTTTCTCAGCTTAACTTGGTAAACAGGATGGACCTGTTTAACGCTGTTCTCGAAGAAACGCCGAGAGTCAGAAAAGAGCTTGGTTTCCCGCCTCTGGTAACACCAATGAGCCAGATGGTGGGAGCTCAGGCAACTGCTAACGTAATTACGGGGAAAAGGTACTCAAGCGTTTCGAAGGAAATTAAAAGCTACCTTAAAGGCGAATACGGAACCCCGCCCGGAGCTATTGACGAAACAATCAAAAAACAAATTCTCGGCGATGAGTCTCCCATAGAGGGGCGTTATGCAGATACCCTTAAGCCGGCATTTGAAACAGCAAGAGCAACAATCGGTGATAAAGCGGAAAACGAGGAGGATATTTTATCCTATGCCCTGTTTCCGGAACAGGCTTTGAAATTTTTTGAGTACAGGGAAGGCTTCAAGAAGCGTACGTTTAATTATTCATTTTCCCTCTCGGAAAGCGAGGGTGAAAAAAATGCTTGATATTATTCAATGGATTAAAGACTTGCCTGAAATTTGGAAATCGGTTTTAACTATACTTCTATTTGCGAGCTTATTCTTAATATACTCGTTTGTTTCCAAGCGAAGAAAGCAAATTAAAAAAAGGAAGAGCTACGGGGACAATGAGGCGATTAACAATAAGAGGATCTTACCAAATGCCATTGAGGAAAATGTAAGGCTGATAGATGTCAACGAGGAGGTCGCGGCTGTAATTATGGCAGTCGTAGCTGAAAATTTAGGGGAACCGATTGAAAATCTTCGTTTTAAATCGATAAGGCATATCGCCGAGCCGGTTTTACTTGAGGGTGTATCTGATGAGCTTGCGGCTGTAATTATGGCTATCACAAGCTATAATACAAAGCTGCCGCTGCAAAGGCTCGACTTTAGCTCTATTAAATTGATTACCGATT
>CAZPPO010000021.1:8123-16747 GCA_964588475.1 uncultured Eubacteriales bacterium | reverse complement strand
AATTTGAGAGGATAAAAAGAGCAGCCTTAGAAATACGTAACAACAGCGATATTCTTGTTGTTATCGGTATAGGCGGCTCATATCTCGGTGCCCGTGCTGCAATCGAGTTTTGTACTTCATCAAACTACAATCAGTTTGGAAAACCAAAAATATTTTTTGCAGGCAATACGATAAGCCCCTCGGCATTGACCGAAATAGTTGATTTATGCAAAAATAAGGATTTTTCGATAAATGTAGTCTCAAAATCGGGTACAACTACTGAACCGATGCTTGCTTTTCGTATCCTTAAAGAGCTTGCACAAGAGCGTTACGGTACAAAAGAGGCCGCAAAAAGAATTTATGCAACGACTGATAAAGCAAAGGGAAGCCTTTTGGAGCTTTCTCGACGAGAGGGTTATGAAACCTTTGTTATTCCCGATGATGTCGGCGGACGCTACTCAGTGCTGACGGCATGCGGCTTGCTTCCTGTTGCCGTAGCGGGGATTGATATTGACAGAATGATGGCAGGAGCCTTTGATACGATGAAGGAGCTTGATAACAACGATTTCGATAAAAATGACTGTTATCGCTATGCAAGTTTACGCAATATTCTCTATGAAAAAGGGAAGAGCATAGAAATGATGATTGCTTATGAGCCCGATTACTCAATGATGAATGAATGGTTTAAACAGCTTTTCGGAGAAAGCGAAGGTAAGGAATGCAAGGGGCTGTTCCCGTCGTCTGCTATATTTTCGACCGATCTTCACTCGTTAGGTCAGTATATTCAGGAAGGGAGGAGGTTTTTGTTTGAAACCGCGGTTGTCTTTGACAGTCCGAAAAGAGATTTAGTAATCGGATATGACAAGGAAAATGCGGACGGCCTAAACTTTATGGCGGGCAAAACCTTGGACTATGTAAACAAAAAAGCTTTTCAGGGAACTGTTTTAGCACATTGTGACGGACTTGTGCCGAATATTGTACTGAGATTACCTCGAATGGATGAATACTGTTTCGGATGCCTTGTTTATTTTCTTGAAAAGGCGTGCGCGGTATCAGGCTATATGCTGGGCATTAATCCTTTTGACCAGCCGGGTGTTGAAAGCTACAAAAAGAATATGTTCGCACTATTAGGAAAAAATGGTTATGAAGAATTAAAGCTTAAGCTCGAAAGCAGGATATATTAGCATTCCTTTATCGCACTTAAGGGTCTTAATGCAACAACTGCTGAATCAAAATAATGTTTGGAGGTTTTTTGTTGTGATATCGTTAATAATTGGGAATAAAGGCTCAGGCAAGACAAAGCATTTAATAGAGCTTATCAATGAAGCTGTAGAAAAATCTGATGGAAATGTAGTGTGTATAGAAAAGCAACCAAACCTCAGTTACAATGTGACATACAGAGCAAGACTGATTGATACGGACAGATTTAAGGTAAAAGGTCAGGAAGCGTTTTATGGCTTTTTAAGCGGTATTATAGCATCGGACCATGACATTACAGAGATTTTTATAGATGCTACCTTAAAAATAGTAGGAAAAGATAATTTTGAAGCCTTTGCAGATTTTTTAAAAAGGGTTGATGAGCTTAGCCGCGAAAGTGACGTTCATTTTGTTATGACTGTTTCTGCTGCACTTGAGGAAATTCCCAAAAGAGTTTTTGAATTTGCCGAAAAAATTTAGCTGATATAGATGAGACTGCCATATTCCGACATATATTTTATAACGTCGATTTACGCTTGACTATTTCTTACCTTTTCTTTGCTTCTATCATATTAATGAGAAGTACTTCTTCCTATGGTTAATGTTTTATAACAATCCATTATACCATATTTTGAAGTACTTCTCTTTTCTTTTCGTCATATCATTTTAAAACATACAATATGCATTAATTGTCAGTAAGTTTTATTATTGCTTTGTTTGAGTCAATTTCGCCACCGGTCATAACAGGCTTTGCCAAATTTCTTATGCGCAATAAGGTTCTTTTTAAGGATTTGTTTTTTATATGCAAAGCACTGACCACCTTATGCGGGAGCGCCATTGCATCGCTTACAACCTTATATGTTGCATCATTTTCGCTAACCTTGTTTATTCCTCCGTCAAGAATATTCAAGAACACTCCGAGGGCAACATCAAGCACTCGCTCTTTTCCTATTAATTTTGCCGCTTTTTTATCGATAGCCTTGCCTAATGTCAATATGTTGAGCATCCTTGCTGTACCCCAAACCGTTGCAGTATCAAGCTTCTTAATGGGAAAACGCATATACCTCCAAAGCTTGGCGGCTTTTTTTTGCCCTATACCTATTGATGCAACAAGCGCGGCAAACTCATTTGCCTTATTCTCGGAAGCGGAGCGCACCACCTTAACAAATAAATTTGTCGCATGATTTTTCAGATGCTCGTTCATATATTCATGACCGTTATAATAAAACCTTTGAAGATGCTTGGTTTCGATTATAAGCTCATCATTAACTACAGTGCAAAAAACCATGGGGGCAGGGTAGCCGCAAATCGAGGCGACATTTATCTCATAAAAAGGTCTTTTGCACGGTGTGTCAAGTCTTGCTATGTGCTGCATATGTGTATGCCCTACGAAAACCACCGAAAGTCCCGCTTCGGCGACTTTGCAGGCGAGAGAGTTTTTGTACTGTGTATTTTTTTCTCCGCCGACTATTTTGTCAAGCTCAGTCAGGAGATAGGGATGATGGTTTGCACCTATAATATGGTCGTTTCGAATTTTCGCGTTTTCGCTTTGCTCTCTTATCCATTCTAAATGCTCTTTAGAAAAACCCGAGCCTCCCTCACCGTTATAGTCATCATTAAGACAAAGAACGGTAAGTCCCGGCTTAGGTCTAACGGCAAAAGAGCTGTTGCCCGCTACGGTAGTATAAACGGAAATGGCGTCGGACAAGCCAAAATCTCTGTAAAACTCAGGCAGCTCATTCATATATAAGCAGGGAACATCGTTAAATACGTTTTCTGCGTCATAGCGTCTCGGATTTTTATCACTGCACCAGTCGTGTGTTGAGGTTATAACATAAATGTGTTTTTTTGATTTGTATTCGTATAACAGCTCTCTGAGCTCCTCGTGAGACACTCTTTCACCATCGTTAGTTACGTCTCCCGCAATCAAGATAAAATCAATATCCGAAGCGCACATTTCATCAAAGGCAGCGCGCAAAACAGCCCCTGATTGCGCGAGAACCTTCTGATCTGATTCGTTTCTAAGCTCATACGCTTTTCCGGTGGTCCCTAAGGTTGGTGAATAATAATGAGGGTCTGAAATTACACAAAACTTTATATCGTTCATGGCTACTTCGATGTTTGTTCTACAATGGATTGGAAGGCTTTGACTATTACCTCGGCGGCATGGGGTCCTGCTGAAACCGATTCCTCATAATGCTTCGGGGCGGTTATACTGCCGTAATCGTTAGCGGGAAGTATGTAGCCGATGGAGTCGTTGCAAAGGCCTATAACAGTAAGCTTTGACTGCGGCTTTACCATTGATTTCATAGGCGGCAGATTCCAGGCTTCTTTTCGGTAAGACTCTAAGGCATCAAAAGCGCCGCCCAGAAGAAGCTCCGGAGCAAATTCGCCGGGAATTAGGGCAAAGCGTTGGCTTTCGCCGAGCTGAACATATCCGACTTCTGTGACGAATACCAAATCAGAGGCTTTTCTGCCGGATTTTAATATTATATTAGTTACAAGACCGACTTTACCTATAAGCATATAAAGCTCATTTTCGGCGGGAATAAAAGCCTCGGCGATACGCACATTAAGTATAGGCTTTACTGCCCTTTCCTTATCAGAACCTATAAGTGACATTGCATAACGCGCAAGACCTCTGCCGAATTTAATATAACCTTTATCATCAGAGCTTTTAAGCTCATCGTCAATAAAGTCACCGTTTGTTGTAACTGCAAGCTGAGGTCCTTGGAAGAATATTCCGTTGTAATTATTTTTGTTTAGCTCGTCAACCATATAATACGGAAAATCGCTGCTGACCTTAGTGTTCTTTTCGCCTAAGGCAACGGGATGCGCGGCTGCAAATACGGCGATGGTCTGACGGGAGCCGTCCTCGGGGATAAAGCGCAGCATAGTCAGGTCCTTCTCGGTGACATCGGGAGGACGCTTATCACGCGAATAATTCTTTTCATCGCTGACTGTGCAGTAAAGAGTACCTTTTTTCATATCCTCAACGGCAGCTTTAATTGTTTTTGCCGCGGTAACATAAAGGTTTTCCATAAACTCGGGATTTCTGCCTGATTTCAAACCGTCTGTTTCACCCTTGCGAAGCCTCTTAAAATTCTCGACAATAGCATCGGGAAGCAAATCACCCCAAAGCCCCTGTGTGTCAACCCCGCTGTGACAGTGAGTTGCGCTGATATTAATACAGTTAATACCGTTCTCTGCCGCAAAAGAGGACAGCCTTGCGCGAATTCTGCGGATATCCGTTCCGGCAATGCCGATGCAGTCAATTACCGCAAACACGCTGATACCGCGGCCGGAGCCGTCATTTAGAGCTATAGCGCGCACGCACTGGTCATCTATTATCCCGTCAACCACATTTGCGGGATACACCAAGTAACCGCCGACATAATGCTTGCTCGTTGTGTAATCCATGGAGGAGAGAATAGATTCACTCGAATATCCCAGCGACCATTTCGCTTTTGCCTTAGGCTTATCAATAAAGCTTTCAGTCCCGGCATAAAAGTTTTCGGGAACATATTCCTGTATCAAAGGATAATCTCCGCCCGGAAATGCGCTTGCCAATCCGCGCACGGCAGTTCTTATTGCCTTATCTCCGATATTGTATTTGAGCATTTTTTTCTTTTCATCGTCAATGTTTTTATAAGCAAAATAACCCGCACCCGCCCCAACTGCAGCGGCGGCTATAACAAGAGACTGAAATATTTTCATAAAATCACATCCTCTTTTAAAGATAATTAATAATACCACACTTTTTTTAATTTGTGTATATAAAGTTGACATTTTATACTTGCAATGCTAAAATTATCAAAAACAATCGTGGGGTGAAGGGAATGAATTTCGGGAAAACAGCATCTGACCTATTAAGAGCGGGCTTTTCATTTAGTGCCTCTCTTTTTCCTGAGTCAAAGAGTGAACAGCCGCAAGAGGATGCGAGCTTTGATTATCAAAAAAATCCCAAGGGCAAGAAGTTCACGATAGGATTTGGCAAGACAGAAATTCTTCCCAATGATTTAGACAAAAAGAAATACTACGTAGCCGGATATAACCTAAACAATCCGGCAACCGGACTTCTTGACCCGCCGTACGCTCACGCTGTTTGGATTGATGACAACAGCACAAGAGGGGGCGTTGTTTTTGTTTCAATTGATAATGTCGGTATGCTCAATAAGGATGTCAGGGCAATAAGAGATTCGTTAAGCAGTTTTGTAAAGGAGACCGGTTGCCGTTCCTTGGATATCTTGAGTACTCACAGCCACGCAGGGATTGACACTATGGGTATTTGGGGACCGCTTCCTCTCTCGGGCAGGGATAAATATTATATGGAAATTGTACGCGCGGGAGTTCGCTCTGCTGTAAAAAAAGCGTATGCGGACAGGAGAGAAGGAGATCTTTTTTTAGGCACGGTTCAGGTTAAGGATATGCAAAAGGACATCAGAACGCCAAGCGTATTTTCAAAAACGCTGACAAGGCTGCGCTTTGTTCCGGATGATGGTACCCGGGAGATTTATATGATTAATTTTGCCTCTCATTCTGAATCGCTCACAGGTAAAAATTCGTTGGTAAGCGCTGACTTCCCGTGTTATTTAAGAAGAAAAATAAAAGAAAAGACCAACGCCGAGACTATTTATTTCGTCGGTGCTATAGGCGGAATGATAACTATGGAGCTTCTTGACGAGGACAGACCTAAATCGACAAGGATGATAGGGGAGAGGCTCGCCGATTATGCTCTTTCTATCAAGCAGGAGAAGAAGCTAAAGCCAAACCTGAGCCGTATTCGTCAAGAGTTTTATATAGAGGCGGACAATTCTGTTTTAATGCTTGCCGCGTCCTTGGGTATACTTAAGGTTGACAAATATATTTCAAGAGGTACTGATTTGAAGTTTTCTCTTAAAACAGAGATGACATATTATGAGCTTGATACGCTTAAGCTGCTTTTTCTTCCCGGCGAACTGTTTCCGGAGCTTGCATATGGCGGGTTTTTGGGCGCACATGAGAGCGCAAGCGGCGCCGGAGCTGAGGTAAATCCAAAAACACTTTCAGATATTTGCGACGATAAAAATCTTTTGATGTTTGGGCTTGCAAATGATGAAATAGGATATATAATTCCCCCGAATGATTTTCTGCTTGACAAAGACATACCATATCTTAACAGGGCGCGCGACTGCCACGGACGCAATCATTATGAAGAAACTAATTCTCTCGGTGTTAATACTGCCGGTAAAATCGCGCAGACATTCGAAAAAATGTATAATATTGTACAAAGCACAAAAAATAACAACTAAAAGGAATAATAAAAGCTATGGAATTTGCTCCAAATGAAGGTAAGAAGCTTGAAATATCAACTGCATTCGGAGATTTTTTAAGATTACCCGTAAAAACGCATGTAGTTCTAAAGGGCGACAATCTTGTGGAAATAATAGATAAATATGTAAAGCCGCATATTCAGGACGGAGATATGATATTTATTAGTGAGAAGATAGTAGCCATAAGTCAGGGAAGAGCGTTTGACATTGACGATATTAAGCCTTCAAGGCTTGCAAAAATATTGTGTAAATTCGTCGTAAAAACGCCATATGGAATAGGGCTCGGAAGCCCTTGGACAATGGAGCTTGCCCTGAAGGACGTAGGTATACCCAAAATTCTCTTTGCTGCGTTTTGCTCTGCAATTACTAAGCCCTTCGGTATCAGGGGGGTATTTTACAGAATTGCCGGCACACGGGCAAGAGCTATAGACGGCCCTTGCGAATGCACCATTCCTCCTTACAATCATGCGGCAAAGCTTGCGCCGCTTGCCCCGGAGAAGGTCGCTAAGGAGCTTATGAGGCATACCGGCTGTATGGTAGCCGTTATGGACGCGAACGATTTGGGAAGAGAGGTTTTAGGCACATCCGATGAATTCTTGTCAGTTGAGATGTGCAAGGCGATATTCGAGGACAATCCGCTTGGGCAGGGCAGGGAGCAAACACCTATTGCCATTGTAAGAAAAATCATAAAGCAGGAGTAATTTTATGAATATATCGGTTTATGACACAAAGCAGCAAGTAGGAGCCGAGGTTGCAAAAATAATTGCAGACCTTATCAAAAAAAAGCCCGATTGTGTCATCGGACTTGCAACGGGAGCTTCACCGCTTCCGACATATAAGGCACTTATTGAAATGTATAATAACGGCGAAATTTCATTCAAGGATGTTTCAACCTTTAACCTTGACGAGTACTGTCAAATCCCCAGAAGCGACAAAAACAGTTATTTCACCTTTATGCATGAGCAGTTGTTCAATCATATTGATATAAAGGAAGAAAATATTAATTTCCTTGATGGTAACGCTCCCGATGACCGGGAGGAATGTAAACGATATGATGCTTTGATTGGCAAAAAGGGCGGTATTGACCTACAGCTGCTGGGAATAGGTAACAATGCCCACATTGGCTTTAACGAGCCTGCCGACAGGTTTTCATCAGGCTCTTACAAGACGAGGCTGTCAAACAGCACTATTGAAGCTAATAAAATATATTTTCAAAACGGAGAAATGCCTCATTTTGCTTTGACAATGGGAGTTAGCGGTATTTGCAAGAGTAAAGCCATTGTTCTCATTGCCACGGGAGAAAAAAAAGCACAGGCTGTTTACAATATGATAAAAAAAGATATTACACCGCTTGTTCCGGCGTCAATTCTTCAAAGGCATGATAAAACAAACATTTTTCTTGACAAAGCCGCCGCTTCTCTTCTATAAGGTTCAAAAACACAGACATTTCGCGTCTGTGTTTTTTATATTGTATCAATATTTTTGGGCTTTCCAGAACTTTCTGTCAAGGCTTCTGTATTGTATTGCCTCCATGACATGAGCCGTTGAAATATTTTCAGAGCCCTCAAGATCCGCTATGGTTCTGGATACGCGAAGAATCTTGTCATAAGCTCTTGCCGAAAGGTCGAGTCTTTCAAAAGCCGCCTCAAGAATTTTTGAGGTTTCCTCCGTCAGCTCGCAATATTTTCTTGTCATACCCGATGACATTTTTGCGTTACAGCCTATTCCCGCCCCGCCGAAGCGTTCCTGTTGAATTTTACGTGCTCTATTTACCCTTTCACGGATTAAAGCAGAGGACTCCGAAGGCTTTTTTCGGGAGAGCTGGGAGTAATCAACCTGAGGTACGTCTATATGTATATCAAGTCTGTCAAGCAGCGGTCCGGAAACCTTTGCAAGGTATCTTGCCGCCGCTCCTTGAGGACATCGGCAGGGCTTTGTCGGATGACCGAAATATCCGCACGGACAGGGATTCATTGCGCATACAACCATAACATTACACGGATAAGTAAGACTGCAGGACGCTCTTGATATTGTAATCGAGCCGTTTTCCATCGGCTGCCTCATAACCTCCATGGCGACTCTTGAAAACTCAGGCAGCTCATCTAAAAAAAGAACACCGTTATGAGAAAGTGACAG
>CAZPPO010000021.1:3262-8113 GCA_964588475.1 uncultured Eubacteriales bacterium | reverse complement strand
ACCCGGCCTCGGTATTGAGCCACCGCCCGAAAGTCCGATTGAGGAAACTGTATGATGCGGCGCTCTGAAAGGTCTTGCGTTGACAATCGATGTTCCATTCTTAAGCTCGCCCGCAAGCGAGTATATTTTTGTAGTCTCCAATGCCTCATTGAAGGTCATATCTGGTAAAATTGTCGGTAATCTTTTGGCAAGCATACTTTTACCTGAACCGGGAGGACCGATCATAATCAAATTATGACCGCCTGCCGCGGCTACCTCAAGAGCGCGCTTTGCCTCATATTGACCTTTAACCTCACTGAAGTCAGGTAACAAGGGGTCATGCTGCGCCATTTCAAATTTCTTCAGAGCAATAGGCTTGATAAAGCTTTTTCCGTTCAGGTGGTTGACAAGCTCCCTTACCGTGTGAACGGGATAAACATAAATCCCCTCTACCACAGACGCCTCCCTGGCATTATCAAAGGGGACATATATTACGCGCATACCATTTTCCTTTGCCGCAATCACCATGGGTAAAACGCCATTAATACGCCTCACCTCTCCAGAAAGCGAAAGCTCGCCAATAAATGCGGATAGCGCAAGGTCCGCGACTACTTGCTTTGTAGCTGACAAAATAGCGATAAGAACGGGCAAATCATATACAGCGCCCTCCTTACGCGTGTCTGCCGGCGCAAGATTCACGGTAACATGGCGGGTAGGCTCAAAAAGCATACCGCTGTTTTTAATTGCCGAAACAACACGCTCGCGGGCTTCGGATACAGCGGCATCAGGCAAGCCTACTACATCAAACCTGTACTTTCCCTGGGATAAGTCTGCCTCGACCTCAACCATATAAGAGTTAAGACCGAGCAGTCCCACACTGTTAATCTTAGCAAACAAGTCTTTTTCTCCTGTCGGGTTTATGACTTTAAGTATCCTCTTTTGGATTTTCCTTTTCGTCCTCTTTAGAAGGATTAAAATAAATAATGGTGTCTTCCGAGTTTATGTCGCCTGAATGAAGCACAATAGGTGCTTGTGCGAGAGACAGCTCAAGCTCTTCCTCCCGCGCGGTTTTTGGGCAAAATTCAAAGGCTCTGAGCTTTGTAAGTAAATAAAACACAATCGCTATGCCTAAAGTGAGAATTGTTATTGCAAATCCTATAAACATGCCTTTGGGGAAATATTTAAATTCAACCGTATGGGCTCCTTCCGTAATCGGAACGCCAAGCAGCGAGTCGGCTAATTTAACATAATTTCCGGAATATACCCTGTTGCCGTCTATGAACACAGACCAGCCTTCATCATAGCTGATAGAGGTATAAAGTATTCCGTCCGAAGAGACATTAATATCTCCCTTAATTCTTGTATCCTCAAAGCTTGTAACATTAATACCGTCCATATAAAGCTTATCATATGCAACGGTGAAGGCCTCCATATCAAGGCCGGCTACATGCAGGTATAAAACGCCTGTGTCGCCGCCTGTTATCGGAATTTTCACACTGAGGGTTTCTCCCGCCTCACGTATACCCAAATCAAACACATAAGGCTTTGTGTCGATAGATTGAGAGGCAAAATAACCGTAATCGCTTGAAATATCAATTGCTTTGACGGATGAAGAGGAGGATTTCAAATAGACATAGGTGTTTTGGGTTTCCGGGACGACAAAGGACATCGTTACCGTTCCCTCCTCAACACCCTCGGTCTTGCTGTAATAGAAATTACCAGTGGCAAACTCCTCGTCGGTGAAAGAGCTTATATCGCTGTATTGCGCATCAACAGCAGGGATATTTTTCAGAACATCCGGAACGCCTGCGGCATTTTCAATAAAGCTGTTTTGATTGGCAAAGGGATTATTATCATCGTGCACCCAAGAAGATATATTTGGGTCTGTCCTGAAAGCTATGGGCAGATAATAATTATTACGGTATGCCTTAAAGATCCCATAGGATGCTACTTCGGTGTAAAGATTGCGGTTGCTGATTTTATTGCTGTTATCAACTATATACTTAAGCGCAAACATTGCGTTATATACCGGGGTTTGAGGATTGTAGGTATGACTGTTTATATAGTTGCTGTAAAGACCCAGATGATAGTGAAGGTTTGAAACCTTTTCATATGCCATTGAGGAAAACGTTGAAACTCCGTTATAGCCGTACCAGGCAGGGTCCATCCGCGCTCTGATTTTAGTCAGCTCCATCCTGTACTTGTCATTATCCTCTTGCTTGTCAAGCATGTCCTTAACAGCGACAAAGTCGTCGTAATCGCCGGTATATGATTGCTTGCTTTGATCCATGCTGTAATGGTTTGTGTTTGCTACCGTGTATTCCGCGCATACCGCGCAAAGAAGCAAGACTGCGACGGCATATGCGGGGTATCTTTTATCCTTTAGCATACACAGGGTAGAAATGTAAATTCCTACAAAGGCAATAGTTATCCATAAGGTAAGCTCGGTAAAGTTTTTCGAGCCTATTTCTTGTACGAGAATCGAAAACAAAACTACACCGACACCCGCTCCGAGTATTTGTCTGGCGGTAAATTCCCTTAGGGACTTAAATGCCTTAAATGCAAGAATCAGCAGTAAAAACGAGTACATGTTTGAAAATCTGTAGGGCAAATCATTAGGAAAATGAAAACCATGCCAAATGAAATTCAGCTTATTGAGATAAAATGAAGCAAAGAAGACTCCGAGCAAAGTGATATCGGCGGCTTTTTCCCTAACAGAGGTTTTTTTAGAGAATAAATACAACGGCAACAGCAAAAGAGGAAGAACACCGCAGTAAATATTGGGAAGAACGTCTTCACCGCTGCTTCTGATGGTTGGGTTCAGATACGCAAGGTGGTTTGACAAAAAGTCAAAAACGCTGAAATAGGTTTTCCAGCTTTGAGGCCACGAATCGGAGGTTGCTGAGCACGCATTCAGTATATAGTAAAGCGGAACAAGCAGAAAGGAGCAAGACAGTATAGAGCCTAATGAGGTGAATGCGAACCTCACTGCGCTGTCGAGGAAACGGGAATTTCTGAAAAAGCGTACGGTCCTTATGAAAAACCTTTTTATCAAAGCTTTATTATTTGAGACGCTTGCAAGCTTTCCGAAATAAGTGTCATTAAGAGTGTGCTGACCGAAATAATAAGCAAAGAAATATAAAACAGAGAATATTGCAAGCATATAAGCCATATAGAAGTTTGTTAAGGCGGCAAGAAGCAGCGAAAGATAGTACAGCCTCATTTTTCTTTCGTTAATAAGCTTTTCAATGCCAAGAGCGACAAGCGGAAGAAGATAAAAACCGTCAAGCCACATTACATTCCAATAATACGCTATAAAAAAGCCGCTGCACGCATACAGAACTCCGAATGCGGAGGTTGCGGGACTTTTAAGCTTTTTCGAATTTCCGAAGTAATAGGCGCCGGTAAAGGAAGCCGCGGCTGCTTTTAGCAGGATAATGGCGGCTATAGCCTCCGGCATATTTTTATGTCCGAAAAGAAGAATCAAAAAGGAAAAAGGAGAGGAGACATAATTGAGGTAGTTGCCTAAAAAGCTTGAACCGCCCCCCGTGCTCCAAGAATATAGAAAGGAAGAGCCGTTTATGATTCTGTCATAAAATTCGGCGTAAAGAGGGCCGTATTGATGATACAGGTCCATTCTCAGTATTGTAATATTACCAAACGGAAAAAGATCATAGCAAAAATAAACAACAATCATTATTAAAGACGTGCACGCTGCCGCAATAAGAGCGAACCTGTTTTCGTACAGGCTCTTTCTTATTGCTTCTATGTTAAGCTTAAATCTTTTTATATTTTTTGCTTTCGTATCTTCCTTTGTATTTATTTGCTTATCCTTGTCCAATGAATAACCCTCTTTCGCAAGCCGGAATATTTAATAGATAATACCATATATATGTAATCGTTTCAACAACAAATTATTTTTCTAAACCCAAACATTCAGTATTCGTTCTAATTGCGGACAAGTGTTAATAATATTTAATATGAAAAATTTCAAGGAAGCCGTTTCGCTGCTGCCAAAGGATTTAAGAAACGAACTTTTGTCGGTGAGCGAGGACACAATGGCTAAAATTAGCGAAGTAAGACTCAGAGCGGGCAGAAGCGCATCCTTTATTATTGACGCACAAGTAATGTATTTATGCGCAGGCGGAAGGCTTTCCTCAATTTATCCGTCAACAGGCGCATTGCTCGACTCTCCCGGACTTGAGCAAGTAGTTTGTGCGCTTTGCAGGTATTCGGTTCACTCATTTACAGAGTGCATTAACAGAGGATATGTTACGCTGCCGGGAGGACACAGAGCCGGAATATGCGGAACGGCATCGGTTAAGGATGGAGAAATAACCGCGATAAGATGCTTTACTTCAATTAACATACGAATAGCACGAGATTTTTACGGATGCTGCAAGGGCATGATTTCTAAGCTTAACGGTTGCCACAGCTTTCTGATAATTGGACCACCCATGTCAGGGAAAACAACGCTATTAAGGGATTTGTGCAGATGGTTTTCCGACGAAATAAACAACCCCAAAAAGCTTGCGGTTATTGACGAAAGAGATGAGATAGCTTCAATGGCGGCGGGAGCACAGGGAAGAAATCTCGGAATAAACACAGATGTGTTGTCGCTTTATCCAAAGGGAACGGGTATTGAAATAGCACTCAGATGCTTTTCGCCCGACATAATAGTACTTGATGAAATAGGAGGTCTTGCGGAGGCGGGTAAAATCCTTGAGGGTGTAAATTCCGGTGTTGATTTTATAGCTACAGCCCACGGTTCAAGTCTGGAGGAAGCAATTTCAAGGCCGCAGATAAAACTGCTTCTTACAAGCGGCGCGTTCAGAAAGGTGGTTCTTTTAAGCGGAAAAGAAAAAAAGAAGT
>CAZPPO010000021.1:0-3252 GCA_964588475.1 uncultured Eubacteriales bacterium | reverse complement strand
AACCCCGGCAAGGTAAAGGATGTATTTGACAGTGAAAAACTAATTTAGGAGAAAAAAGTTGAGATACGCAGCAATTGCTTGTTTTGTATTCATCCCCCTTATCTGGTCCTCGGAAAAGGTAAAAGCAGTACGGCTTCGGGCTCTGCTGTTTCAGGAAATCTGCCATATGCTGGCAACCGTAAAAATCAGGCTTCAGTTTGACAATCCCACCACAGGTGAGCTGGTTTTTTCACTGTGTCGGGATGAAGGACTCAAAAGGCTCAAATTTTTAAGAGTCTGCTTCGACTCACTCAAGGGCAAGGGTGAATCGTTTAATAAAATCTGGGAGCAGGCTGTCCGGGAGGATGATTTGATAAAAAAATACCTTCCGTCTGAGGATATCAGCGCTCTTGTGTCATTCGGGAACAATCTCGGAACAACCGATACCGCTTGTCAGCTCGAGTTTTGTGAAAAATGTATTGGTCAATTTGAGGAAAGAAGAGCTGCCGCCTTTTGCGAAAAAACACGACTCGGCAAGATGTATGTTACCTTGGGAATGGCGGGGGCATTTGCTTTATTAATACTTTTGATTTAACGGAGAGGAAGTTACATGGGAATTGAGTTCGTAATCAAAATAGCGGCTGTAGGAATAATCGTGGGAGTTCTTAACCAGGTGCTTACAAAATCAGGTAAGGAAGAGTACGCAATGGCTACAACCATCGCAGGACTTATTTTGGTTATCGCTATGATATTACCGAAAATAGGCGCTTTGATATCCGAGCTAAAAGGGATGTTTGGAATATGAGACTTGAAATCATCGAAATATCGGGACTTGCCATTTTGGGCGTAGCCGTAATTTCGCAAATAAAAAGACACGCTCCCGAATTTACCCTTCCCGTGCAGCTGGCGGTTATATGTATTGCCTTTGCGTTTACTGCAGGGTATTTTGCGGATGTCATCAGGTCTGTTATAGAGCTGTCCGAATTCGGTAATTCCTCAGTAAAATATACGGGAATTTTGTTGAAGGCAAGCGGTGTAACCATCGCGGGCAGCCTTGCCTGCGATATTTGCAGGGACAGCGGAGAAACAGCCTTGGCGGGTATTATTGACCTTATAGTAAAGGTGATAGTTATATCCCTTTCGCTTCCTGTTATAAAGCTGTTGCTTCAAATGTCATTCGGGTTGATGAGATGATGAATAAAAGAACGTTGAAAATATGCGAATTTGCGGTAGTACTTTTAATCCTTTTACCCCTTGTAACGGTAATGGCTTGTGCTTCGAATGGGGAGATTGACAGCTATAAGGAATTTAAGCAAAGCGAAGATCTGTTTTTTGCCCTTGATGACGATACAAAGGAGCTTTTAGAAGATTTAGGCATAAAGCAAGTCGATATAAAAGAGCTTTTTGAGGTGGGCTTCAGTCGTGTTATAGGAGCGGTGTTTAATTTACTTACAGGCTCACTTAAAGAAAAAGCTTTGATTTGTTCTTCTATTATGGGGTCTATGCTTATTCTTTCGATTGTCTTTTCAATCTCGGCTCAAAGCAGCGGCATATGTATTGAAATTACAGGATACGCGATTGTCGCTCTTATTGTCGGACTTCCGCTTTTATCTCTTGTGTCCTTGGTTCAAAGTGTTTTCATATCGGCACTTAATTTTATGAAGGCTTTTATTCCGATTTATGCGGCGATCATCGCCGCTTCGGGAAAACCCGTTCTCGCCCTTTCTTTTAACACGTCTGTTCTTGCTCTGGGAGAGTTTATAGTATACTTTGTGAAAAATATCTATGGTCCGTTTATCGGAATGATTTTTTGTCTTGCCTTTGTGGGCGGAATTTCTAATTTCATTGACTTCGAAAATGTAATAGCAGGTGTTAAAAAAGGCATAACCTTTATTTTAGGTCTATCGGCGAGTCTTTTTTCCGGACTCCTATCAATCAAAAGTATTTTAGCGGCAGGCTCGGACAGCGTTGCGGCAAAGGGAGCAAGGTTTATAATAGGCTCATCTGTACCCGTTGTGGGCAGTTCTGTAGGTGAGGCGTTTGCCTCTGTGTTGGCGGGCTTGTCTTTAGTGAAAAATACAGTGGGAGCGTTTGGAATTGTCGCTGTATTTGCTATATTTCTGCCTGTTCTCATCGAAATAATCGCCTGGCTTGTTATACTAAACGTTTCCGTAATTTTTTCAAAGGCCCTTGGATGCAATAAAGAAAGCGTACTGTTTCGCACTCTTGGCTCTTGTATATCGCTTCTTTTGGCAGCTACCGTAATAACGCTTGTGGTACTGATAGTATCGTGCGGCGTAATACTTAAGATAGCGTGATTAAAATATGGAATTATTAAAAGAAACGGCTGTAAATATTGCTGTATGCTCGATAATAAGCGCAGTTGTGCTGGCGTTTGTGGGGAAGGAGTCCTCACAAAAAGCCGTCAGAATTCTTTTGAGTATGACGTTAATTACTGTAATCGCAATTCCGTTTACCTCTTCTAAGGAAATAGGAAACGAAATTTTCAGATACTACGAGGAAGCACAAGCAGACAGCTATTATTATGAAAAAGAAAGGCTTAATGAGAATGTATTAAAAAAATACGAGCTGGCATTGGAAGAATTAATAGGAGAAATCCTAAAAGGAAGAGGCGTGTCTGACTATAGGGTTAGAGTAAGAGCAAAAGGCTACGGGGAATACGGAATAAATATCACAAGTGTCAGCATATATTTGAAGGACGAGTATAAAGAAAAGCAGGAAGAAATCATCGATGCCGTATATGATGAGATTAATATAAAAGCGGAGATTAATTATGATTAAGGAACATATACTGAAAAGC
Source organism: uncultured Eubacteriales bacterium (assembly GCA_964588475.1). Classification (GTDB taxonomy): domain Bacteria; phylum Bacillota; class Clostridia; order Oscillospirales; family Acutalibacteraceae; genus DTU089. Next base: position 452 of record CAZPPO010000021.1, on the reverse strand, counting down.
TTTTCAGATAAATTGAAGCAGGACAGAAAACTTGTATTAATAGTAATTTTGGCAGCTGTAGGCTCTCTTTTACTGATTTTAAGTGAGATAATACCAAGCACTAAAAGTGTAGAGGAGAAAAAGGTTATTTATGGCGATAATGACCTCTACCTAACCGAATACAAGACATCTCTTGAAAAAAACCTTGAGGAAATGCTTTCAAAAATTGAAGGGGCAGGCAAATGCAGTGTTATGATAACTCTCGAATGCTCCTTAGAAAGGGTTTATGCTCAAAATATAACCTCAGGAAGCGATTATTTCGAGGGGAAGAACAACCAAAACGGCATGAGCGAGCATGTAATTATTAAATCGGGAACAGGTACCGAGGGCGGTCTTCTGATATCTGTTACAGAGCCGAGGGTACGAGGAGTAGCTGTCGTGTGTGACGGAGGCGATTCATATGTTATTAAAAC
>CAZPPO010000020.1:1760-16910 GCA_964588475.1 uncultured Eubacteriales bacterium | reverse complement strand
TTTCATAACCCTTTAGCCTGTAGGTCCTGCCTTTGGTTGTAAAAAACATAACATACTCATGTGTTGAGCACATAAACATGGTTTCCGCCACGTCATCCTCGCGGCGGGTCATTCCTTTGATTCCTCGTCCTCCGCGCTTTTGAAGCTTGTATTCGTCTAAGGTCTGTCGTTTTATATATCCCATCGTCGTGTAAGTAAAGACACAAAATTCCTCGGGTATAAGCTCCTCTATATCAACCTCGCCGCTGACGTTCTCAATTTGTGTGCGTCTTTCATCGCCGTACTTGTCTGCTATGGCCCTGACTTCTTTTTTTATTGTTTCAAGAACCTTCTCATGTGACCCTAACAAATCCATATATTGTTCTATTTTAAGCTTTAGCGCAGCTGTTTCTTCTTCTATTTTAGATCTTTCAAGACCCGTAAGCTGACCTAAGCGCATCTGTACAATCGCCGCCGCCTGAACTTCATCTAACCCAAAGCGTTCGATAAGTCTCTCCTTGCCTGTCGGCTGATCGGGAGAGCTTCTGAGAATTTTAATAACCTCGTCTATAAAATCAAGGGCTATTAAAAGACCTTCGAGTATGTGCTCTCTTTCGCGGGCTTTGTTCAGGTCATATTGCGTTCTCCTTACAATAATTTGACACTGATAATCTATATATTGTTGCAAAATTTCTTTAAGCGATAATATTTTCGGCTCACCGTTAACAATTGCAAGCATTATAACACCGAAGGTGTCCTGCATTTGAGTAAAGGTGTATAATCTGTTTAGAACGACCTTTGGGTTAGCGTCTCTCTTAAGGTCGATGTCAATTTGCATACCGGTTCTGTTTGAGGAATAATCGTTTATATCTGATATTCCCTCGATTCTCTTGTTCTTGACAAGCTCTGCTATTGATTGTATAAGCCTTGACTTATTAACGAGATACGGTATTTCAGTAACGACAATTTTAAATCTGCCGTTTTTATCCTCCACTATTTCCGCTTTTGCGCGCATTACAACCTTTCCTTTTCCGGTTGCGTAAGCCGCCCTTATACCGCTTTTGCCCATAATAATGCCTGCGGTAGGAAAATCAGGACCCTTAATAAACCTCATTAGCTCTTCAATTGAGGCATCGGGATTTTCTATAAGACAGCAAAGCCCGTCCACAACCTCACGCATATTGTGGGGAGGGATGTTAGTTGCCATTCCGACGGCTATTCCCGAGGAACCGTTCACAAGTAAATTAGGAAACCTTGACGGGAGAACCGAGGGTTCCTTTAAACGATCGTCATAGTTTGAAGAGAAATCAACCGTATCCTTTTCAATATCGGTAAGCATCTCAACGGCTAATTTACTCATTCTTGACTCGGTATAACGGTATGCCGCAGGCGGGTCACCATCTACGGAGCCGAAATTTCCGTGACCGTCTACGAGCATATATCTTATTCTGAAGCCTTGAGCAAGGCGTACCATAGCGTCATATACGGAGGCGTCTCCGTGAGGATGATAACGCCCTAAAACAGACCCGACGGTATCGGCACACTTTCTGTGAGGCTTTTCGGGCGCAAGTCCGTTTTCATACATAGTATAAAGTATACGCCGGTGAACCGGTTTAAGTCCGTCTCTTACATCCGGAAGCGCTCTTGAAATTATTACCGACATCGAATAATCGAGATATGACTTTTTCATTTCCTTATTTATTTCGATGTTAATTATTTTTTCGTTTTCCAAAGTATCTTCAATAGCTTCTGCGCCGTTTTCGGTTTTAAAATTATCCAATTATGTTTACCCCCGTTAAACGTCAAGGTTTCTGACGTACTTTGCATTTTTCTCAATAAACTCACGCCTTGGCTCGACCTTGTCGCCCATAAGAATCGAAAAGGTTTCATCTGCCTCTATTGCGTCCTCGACAGTAACTCTCAATACGGTTCTCGTTTGCGGACTCATTGTAGTTTCCCAAAGCTGTTCTGAATCCATTTCTCCGAGACCCTTATATCTTTGAATGTCGCAATTGCCCCCGAACTCTTCAAGGAGCGTGTCTCTCTCCTCGTCTGAAAAGGCATAGGATGATTTTTTCCCTTTGCTTATTTTATATAGCGGAGGCTGTGCGATATATATATGTCCTGCATCGATAAGCGCTCTCATATATCTGAAAAAGAAGGTCAAAAACAAGGTTCTGATGTGAAGACCGTCAACATCGGCATCCGCCATAATGACTATTTTGTGATATCTTAATCTTGTCAAATCAAAATCTTCGCCTATACCGGTACCCAAAGCGGTGACAACGGGCATTAGCTTTTCGTTTCCGATAACCTTGTCAAGACGCGCTTTTTCTACATTAAGCATTTTCCCCCAAAGAGGTAAAATAGCTTGTATAGCCCTGTCTCTTCCTTCCTTTGCAGAGCCTCCTGCAGAGTCTCCCTCAACTATAAACAGCTCGGTTTTTGACGGATCCTTCTCAGTGCAGTCTGCAAGTTTTCCAGGAAGGGAGTTGTTTTCAAGTACCGATTTTCTCCTTGCGTTTTCCCTTGCTTTTCTGGCTGCTTCACGTGCTCTGAAGGCATCGAGCGCTTTATTGAAGATAGCCTTTGCCACGGACGGATTTTCCTCGAGATAGGTCATAAACTTGTTGTATAGAGTTTGCGATACGAGCTGAGTTATATCTGTATTGCCGAGCTTTCCCTTTGTCTGCCCTTCAAATTGAGCATCGGTAAGCTTGACGCTGATTATTGCAGTAAGCCCTTCTCTTACATCATCACCCGAAAGGTTTTTATCACTTTCTTTAAGAATGCCGTATTTTTTGCCGTAATCGTTAAACACCCTTGTCAAAGCAGTCTTAAAGCCTGTTTCGTGTGTACCTCCGTCAATTGTTCTTACGTTGTTTGCAAAGCTTAAAATAATTTCGTTGTAGCTGTTATTATAAACCATTGAGATTTCAACGCTTTTTTCTCCGTAATTTCCAAGAAAATGTATGGCGTTTTCATGTAATGCCGTAAGACCTCTGCTTGAAGTAATATATTCTGCAAAGCTTTTTAATCCACCCTCATACCTAAAGGTCTCTTCCGTTATATTTGCAAAATCTCTTGCATCCTTAAGTGAAATTGACAGCCCCGCGTTAAGAAACGCCTGCTCACGCATTCTTCGCTGTAGGATTTCATACTCATATTCCACGGTTTCGGTAAATATTACGGGGTCTGCCTTAAATCTGATAAGCGTTCCTGTTTCTTCGGTTTCTCCTATGATTTTAAGCTCAGAGGCTATTTCTCCTCTTTCAAACCGCTGATGATGTATTTTTCCGTTTTGCGAGACCTCCACCTCAAACCACTCGGATAATGCGTTAACTACTGACGAGCCGACTCCGTGAAGTCCTCCTGAAACCTTATAACCGCTTCCTCCGAATTTTCCTCCGGCGTGAAGCATTGTAAGAACTATAGTAACGGCAGGAATTCCCTGCTGCTCTGTTAGCCCTGTCGGAATTCCTCTCCCGTTGTCCTTTACAGCTATAATATTTCCCGGAAGAATTTCAACATCTATATGAGTGCAAAAACCTGCCAATGCCTCATCTATTGAATTGTCAACTATTTCATATACCAGGTGATGAAGTCCGCGAGGTCCTGTTGAGCCGATATACATACCCGGCCTCTTCCTGACTGCCTCAAGACCTTCAAGAACCTGAATGGCGCTCGCATCGTATAATTCACTAACGCTTGTGTCAATTTGTTGCTCCGTCTCTTGTGAATTACTAAGATTGATGTTTGTTTCGTCCAATTTAATGCCTCCGTTTGCTTTTTGCCTGTCTTTTTATGCTTTTCTACCCAGTCTTTTTTCGAGAGTTCCCGCTGCAATGGGTGAAATATATATTTTTTTTACGCCTTTTCTTTCACATAACACAAAGGTTTTCGGCAATTCGTTTGAAACGTTTATGATTTCGTGTAGAGCTTCACCCCGACGCAAAAAATCTCTTGTCGACTTTTTTACGGTTGTCACATCCATATCAAAAATTCCTACAATGTCTTTTACTCTCGCAAGGGTATCGTTTCCTAAATGTATATACATCAGTTCACTATTCTCCCGTCGGATATCTCAAACATCTTTGTACCTGTGATTTTTTTGGACCGTGACGGCTCGCAAGTAGTAATAACCACCTGATACTCCTTTATTTTGTTCAATACATAGTCTTGCCTCTTATAATCAAGCTCGCTCATAACATCGTCAAGCAGGACAATAGGGTTTTCCCCTATTATTTTCCGTATGACCTGTGCTTCCCCAAGCTTTAAGGCAAGTGCGCCAGAGCGTTGCTGACCCTGAGAGCCGTAACATCTTGCGCTTTTTCCGTTTATACAAACGATTAAATCGTCTCTGTGCGGACCTGCGCTTGTGTTTTTTATAAGGATATCTCCCTTGCGTGTCTGTTTTAGCGTTTCTGTAAGCTCTTCCCTTATTTCCTGTTCACTTAGGCATTTTTCGCGTATAGCTTCCGTTGAATATGCTATATCTAAGCTCTCCTTTCCACCGGAAATACCGGAATAAATCTCTTGCGTAAAGCTTTTTAACCAATCAACATAACTGATTCTTTTTATAATGATTTTTGCCCCGAACAGGGCAAGCTGTGCCTCCCACATTTCAAGAGTATCATAAAGCTCACTGTGATACTGTATATCCTTAAGAAGAGCATTTCTTTGAGAAAGGGCCATTTTATATTTTTTCAGAGCCTGGGCATAGCCGGGACTGAGCTGACAAATTGCTATATCAAGAAATTTTCTTCTTTCTGCGGGACCTTCTTTAATTAAAGATAAATGAGCAGGGGAAAACAAGGTAGCAGGATATTCTCCTATAAGCTTGGACGGTGATGGCAGTAAAATTGAATTTTTTGAGCATTTGCGTTTATCCGATATAATTATTTCGCATGTAACAGACGAGCCGTTTGATTTATAAACGGACTTAATTTTTGAAAAATCCCTTCCGAACATTATCAGCTCGCAATCCCTTGAACTGCGGAAGCTCTTATATCCCGTAAAAAGCCACAGAGCTTCAACAATGTTAGTTTTACCCTGTGCATTTTTTCCGTATATAATATTAACTTCCGGGCAAAGGTCTGCTTTTAAGAATTCAATGTTACGGAAATTCTCCAAACAGAAGCTTTCAACTGTCATTTTTTATAATAATATATCTGTAAAGACCAAACTCCACCGTATCGCCCGCTCTTATTTTTTTTCCTCTTTGAAGGCATATATCCTCGTTGACCTTAACCTTTCCCTCAGCTATTACCGCTTTTGCATGACCGCCTGAATTTACTGCATCAACAGCTTTTAATAAACTGTCAAGCTTAATAAAATCGGTCTGCAGATTAAATAAAATTTCTTCTATTTTTGATAGTTTAACTTTTATTTTTTTCACGTAATTTCACTCTGCCTTAAGTCTTACCGGGAGAATCAGAAAGAGGAAGGAATCTCCCTGAAGCGGCTTAAGAATAATGGGAGATATCTGACTGTTAAGCTCAACTCTTATTTCATCGGTATCACATACTCTTAAAGCATCAAGAAGATAAGTGTTATTAAAGCCTATTTCAAGTCTTTTTCCTTCTATTTTTGCAGGTATTTTGTCATTTACGGTACCCAAAGAGGTTGTGCTCGATATTTTCAGCGTATCCTCATCAAAAATACAGCGTACGGGACTTTTATTCTTATTCGTAATTATAAGCGACGCTCGTTCTATACTTTCGGTAAAGAGTCTTAAATTGACATTTGCCAATGTTGAATAGGTGTTTGGAATAGTAGACTTATATTTAAGAAATTCTCCTTCTAAAAGCCTTGAAACAAGCGTATATCCGCCTATATCAAAAGAGATTATTCTTTTCCCTATATTTAAGACTATATTTTCTTCCTCAACACAGGAAAGTCTCATAACCTCTACAAAGGTTTTCGAGGGGACAACAAAGGAAAGCTCATCCCCAGTATAGCTTACCGGCTCGTTTCTCAACGCCAAACGAAAGCCGTCAACGGCTATGAGTCTTAAATTACCCTCGTATACTTCAACCTTAATTCCTTTATGAACAAGCTTGTTATCCGTTGTTGAGACCGCAAAAATAGTTTGTCTTATCATTTCCTTAAGAACTGTTTGTTTAACGTTAAGATTATAGCCTCCGCTCACAGACGGAAGCTCCGGATAATCGTCCGCGGGAAGTCCAATAAGCGAAAAGTCTGCATCGCCGGAATGTATTCGGCAAAGATTATGCTCATCTACCTGTATAGACACTTTATCTGCGGGCAGAGACCTCAAAATATCGCAAAGCAACCGCGCATTTAATACTATACTGCCTTCCTTTTCCGTTTTACATTCAATTTTAGTTGAAATTCCCATCTCAAGGTCATAACCGGAAAGCAAGAGCTTAGAATTTTTCGCCTGCATTAATATCCCTTCGATTGCGGGAAGGGTGCTTTTTTGCGATACCGCTCTTTGGACGGTTGAACAAACCTCTGAGAGAAGCTGTGTGTTACATTGGATTTTCATTTGTATTACCTCCAAAAAAGATAATTAAATTAGTAGTTGTTTTAGACAGTGTTTAAATTGTAGGGAACGGGCAAAGGTGTTTAAGGCAAACAAAAAGAGAGCAGAGGCTATTGTTTGAAATTTGTTGAATTTAAAAAATTAGTTTTTCCTTAGAGGAAAATTTACTAAATTGTTTAGAAAGTCTTGTTAAATGTTTAAAAAATTGTTAAAACAAGCTGCTAATTTTCTTGAATATTTTTAGTGATTTCAAAAAGCGTTGCTTTTAGGGCGGGGTTTTGCTCCATTTTCTTTTCAACCGCCTCAATTGAATAAAGAACAGTTGAATGATTCTTTCCACCGAACTCCTTCCCGATAGCTTCCAAGGAAAGATTTGTAATTTCTCTGATGATATACATTGAAAATTGACGCGCGTTTGAAATGGAGGCCTTCTTTTTGTTTGAGCGTATATCCTCAACGGAAACGCCGAAGGTTTTGGCGACCTGCTCGATTATATTGCTTATAATAAAGCTTATCGGACGGTTTACGGTCAAAACGTCCTTTATAGCCTCATTAGCAAGAACGATAGGCGGTAAAGAAGGGTCAATCAGGGTAATGGCGTGTATCTTTTTAACAGCACCCTCAAGCTGGCGGATATTCGTCTTGAGCTTTTCCGCTATGTATTCTACCGCGTCATCGGGAAACTCTAACCCTAAGGCGGAGCACTTTCGTTTTATTATAGCCATTCTTGTCTCGTAATCGGGAGGCTGTATATCAACAAGAAGCCCTTGCTCAAAACGAGAGGTGAGCCTTTCCTCTAACCGTTCGATATCCTTAGGAGGACGATCGGAGGTCAACACTATTTGTTTTCCCGTGTTTATAAGGGCGTTAAATGTGTGGAAAAACTCTTCTTGAGTCTGAATTTTTCCGGCTATGAACTGGACATCGTCGAAAAGCAGTACATCGGCATTGCGGTAGTTCTTATGAAAATCAGACATTTTCTTCTCAAGGACATGCGCGACAAGGTCGTTTGTAAAGCTTTCCCCATTAGTATAAAGAATACGGGTTTTAGGCCTTTTCTTTGCAATCTCATTTTCTATAGCCGTTAACAGATGAGTTTTCCCCAAGCCGGAGCGCCCGTATATAAAAAGCGGGTTGTGCACTCCCCCGGGATTTTTCGCTACGGCATTTGCGGCAGCGTAGGCAAGTCTGTTTGATGAGCCTACAATAAAGGTATCAAAGGTGCTTTCAAAGGATTTCAAGGCAGTGTCTGCCTCTTCAGCCTCCTCCTCGCTTTGTAGGGCAATTATCTCAATATCAATATCAAATCCAAGCACACTCATAAAGGCGGATTTTATGACCGGAAGAAATTTTCCGATAATTATTGACCTTTTGAACTCATGCGTTGTAAGACAAACCTTGCCGTTTTCAAAGCTCTGCGGCGTAAGAGAGCTTATCCATAGCCTATAGGCAGCCTCTGTTGCAACGTTTTTTTTACATTCCTCTAAAACCGAAGGCCAAATGTCCGACAAAAAGAAATTGAAGGAGGAGTTATCCAATAAAAGTCACCTCAAAAATACATCTATTGTATATATAATATATAGATAAATATACTGTTTAACTAATAGAGTATATCATACAATCTTCTCTATTTCAACGAATTTATTAAAGAATAGAGCAAATAAAAGAAAAATTAAATTATTATTGTAATTCGCAACTGTTTTTAGTACAATATACTTTGTTTAGGTTAAGTCTATTTATGCACTTGAAAGGTAAGATTATAATATGAGATATTCGGGCGAAAAATGCCCTGTTTGTGATAATGAGTTTGACTTACAAAGCGATATAGTTGTCTGTCCCGAGTGCGGAACGCCGCACCATAGGAAATGCTGGGAGGAAACCGGGAAATGCAAAAACTCGCAGCTGCACGAAAGTGGCTTTGTATATGAAAATGCCGTAGCTGAGCATAAGGGAAGAAAGGACAAGGATATTAATACTACCGAGAAGGCAGACTTAAAAACCCCGCGCACCGCCTATACTCCGGAAGCTTACGGCTTTTACAACAGCGAGCATATTTCTCCGCTAACGGATATCGCAGGAATAACTGGAAAGGAATACGAGACCTTTTTAGGAGCTGCGAGCTCAAGATATCTGCCTCGCTTTGTTTTTTTGCATAGAACGGGAAGAAAAATAATAGTTAACCTGTTTGCGCTGCTTTTTCCCTTTACATTTGCGGCATACAAGCGTATGTACAAGCTTGCGGCAATTATGTTGGCGCTCAATATGCTGTTCTTCGGTTTGGCAACCTTCAGCATGGTTACAAAGGAGCCTGTTAAAGCGGTTTTTGAAGTATTTGTCCAGATAACCGCTGACGGTACAGTGACCGAAAGCGAAAGGGATCTGTTTTACAAGGCTGTCGATAAATTTAATCAAACCGAAATCGAAGCGGGTCCGCTGGATTTTATCGTACGCTTCAGCATTGTTGACAATGTCTTCATGGGGCTTTATGCAACCTTTTTATATATGAAAGAAAGTGAAAAAAAGATAAAGAGGATAAAGGATCACGAGTTGCCGCAGGAAAGCTTCGAACAGCTTCTTAAAAGGCTCGGCAAGGGCGTGTATGCGTTGCCCGTAATGGGATATATAGCAATTGCCTTTGAGGTTTTGTCAATTATAAGCTTTGGCTTTAATGTGTGAGAATGAGTGTGTCAAAGGGGCGGGTAAGGCTATGAGAATTAAATATTTCGGAACGGCGGCGGCAGAGGGCTTTCCGGGTCTTTTCTGTTCGTGCGAGGCTTGTGAAAAGGCAAGAAAGGCAGGCGGGAAAAACATAAGAACGCGCTCGCAGGCTCTGATAGACAAGGAGCTATTGATTGATTTTCCGGCAGATACATATATGCACGTTGTGCAAGGTGGGCTTGACTTAAGACAGGTAAAAAGTCTTTTGATAACACACTCCCACGATGACCACCTGTACCCTGCGGATTTTGAATACAGAAAATTCGGGTATGCTTATTTTGATGTAGACGTCGAAGAGCTTTCTCCGATTACGATTTACAGCTCAAAGGACACCGGCGAGGGCATTAGGCGCACCATTGAAAAAGGCAAGCTTGACAGATATAATGCCTTCATCTGGAAAGAGGCAAAGGCGTTTTGCTCATTCGAGACAAATGGGTATACGGTAACGCCGCTTGAGGCAGACCACGACAAAAAAACAAGTCCTCTTATGTACTACTTGGAAAAGGACGGGAAAAAGCTGCTTTACGCTCACGATACGGGCTGGTTTCCAAAAAGCACCTGGAAATGGCTGTCTGAAAAAAAGGGGCCTCTTGATTTTGTATCGCTTGACTGCACAACCATTATTAACGAGAGCAGCTCAAATCATATGGGTATAAAATGCTGCGAGGAAACAAGGAACAGATTATTGGAAATAAAAGCCGCCGACGAGAACACAAGCTTCTGTCTGCACCACTTTTCGCATAACGGCAAGCTCATATACGATGAATTGAAGCAGATAGGGAACGAAAAGGGCTTTTTTGTATCATACGACGGCGCAGAATTTAAGATATAGCGTACGGAAGGGAATTATTATGTACATACCGCTTGCCGACAGGCTTCGTCCCTCTTCGCTTGACGACATAGTCGGTCAGGAGCACTTGATTTCCGAGGGCAAGCCTCTTAGGAATATAATAAACTCAGGGCTTTTGCCTAACCTTATATTTTACGGTCCCTCGGGCACCGGAAAGACTACTCTTGCAAGGATTATTGCCGAGAGAACGGAAAAGAGCTTAAGAAAGCTCAACGGAACTACCGCCTCAACACAGGACATACGAGACATAGTCGCCGAAATAAATACCTTAACGGCGCCCGGCGGAATACTTCTTTATCTTGATGAAATTCAGTATCTCAACAAAAAACAGCAGCAAACACTTTTGGAGTTTATTGAAAACGGAGGCATAACACTTATTGCCTCGACTACGGAAAACCCTTATTTCTATATTTACGGCGCAATTCTCAGTCGATGCACGGTATTTGAATTTAAGTTCGCGAATCCTCCTGAGGTTGAAAAGGCCGTAAGGCGCGCTTTAGCGTTCCTTGAGGCCGATTTGGGCGAAAGGTTTAGTATAGAAAAGGGCGTTGTCTCTCATATCGCGACGGCGTGCGGCGGAGACGTCAGAAAGGCAATAAACTCCGCAGAGCTTTGTGTGCTTGGAGCAGTCCGCGGGAAGGACGGCAAAAGGCGAAAAATCACGCTCGAGAACGCGAAGCAGCTTACTGAGAAATCCGCGCTCAGATATGACAGGGAGGGCGACGAGCATTACGATATCCTGTCCGCTTTTCAAAAGTCAATGCGAGGCTCAGATGCAGATGCAGCGCTTCACTATCTTGCAAGACTGTTGGAGGCGGGAGACCTGCCGTCGGCCGTCAGAAGACTTATTGTTTGCGCGGCAGAGGATGTAGGGCTCTCATATCCGATGATAATACCGATTGTCAAGGCGGCGGTTGACAGTGCGCTTGCGGTTGGTCTGCCCGAGGCGCGGATTCCTCTTGCAAACGCTGTTATTCTCATATGTAACAGCCCAAAATCAAACTCCGCTTGTGTTGCTGTTGACAAAGCCCTGGAGGATGTGAAAAACGGCAGAACGGGACAAATTCCCAGAGCGCTTCAGAACAAGCATTTTGACGGGGAGGATGAGCGGACCAAGGGTCAGTCTTACAAATATCCACATGATTTTGAAGACCATTGGATAAGGCAGCAGTACCTGCCCGACGCCCTTAAAAACAAACAATATTATGTTTTTGGAGATAATAAAAACGAGCAAGCTGCTAAGGAATATTGGGATAAAATCAAAAAAGGCCGAAAAGGCGAATAAAAGGAATGACACGATGGACAATAATGAAAAGAAAAAGATTGTTTTCAGCTTAATACAGCCCACAGGAACTCCCACACTCGGAAATTATTTGGGCGCGCTTAAGGTGTGGGGAAGGATGTCTGACGAATACGACTGTATTTTTGGAATTGCCGATTTGCATTCAATCACGATGCCCGATTTCAGAGAAAAGCCGTCAACACTCAGAAGCAATACCCTAAAGCTTTACGCGCTTCTCTTAGCGGCAGGACTTGATCCCGATAAAAACATACTTTTTGTTCAAAGCCAGGTTTCAACACATGCCCGACTTGCCTGGATCCTAAACTGCTATACTCAGTTCGGCGAGGCCTCAAGAATGACACAGTTCAAGGAGAAAAGCGGCAAGCACGCGGATAACGTTACCGTGGGCCTATTTGCGTACCCCACTCTTATGGCGGCGGACATTCTGCTTTATAATGCTGATTTTGTGCCGGTCGGACAAGATCAAAAGCAGCATCTTGAAATAACAAGGGATATAGCGCTGAGATTCAATTCGTTTTACGGGGAGGTGTTTACTGTTCCCCAGCCCTTCATAGGCAAAACGGGAGAGAAGATAATGTCTCTGACTGACCCTACAGTAAAAATGAGTAAATCTGATGACAACAATAAATCTTATATTTCTCTTCTTGACGAGCCTGATGTTATTGTAAAAAAGATAAAAAGCGCAGTCACGGACAGTCAGTCACTTGTCGCTTACCGTGAAGGCAAGAACGGAATAAACAACCTAATGAGCATTTATTCAGCTTGCACGGGAAAAGGCTATGATATAATAGAAGAAGAATTTTCGAAAAAGGGCTACGGTGATTTCAAAGCTGCCGTTGCCGAGGCGGTTGTGCAGGAGCTTCGTCCCATTCAGGAAAGCTATGAGCGGTACATTAATGACAAGGAATATTTAATCGGGTGTATGCAGAACAACGCTCAAAAAGCTCTGATGCGTTCGCAAAGAACGCTTGATAAGGTTATGAAAAAGGTGGGATTCCTGCAAAACATCAAAAGCTAAAACGGTTATTTGAAAATAAATCTAAGTAAAAGGAGGTTTTGTTATGTATAGCTTTCCTATAGGCGTAATTATCGACAGCTTCAGAGTTCCCCTCAAACAAGCGGTCCTAAAGGCAGCGAGGCTTGATGGCGTAAAGGGTATTCAGGTTTATTCCACAAGGGGAGAAATGGCGCCTGAAAATCTTACCGCTGCGGCAAGAAAGGAATTCTTGGATTTGGTTAAGTCAAACGGTCTCGTTATTTCTGCTCTCTGCGGAGATTTGGGCGGCGGAGGCTTTACAAATCCCGATAAAAATCCCGCAAAGGTTGAAAAATCAAAGAGAATTCTCGATCTTGCAAAAGAGCTTGAAACAGATATTGTCACAACTCACATCGGAGTGGTTCCCGAAAACGCCGATGATGACAGATACAAAATTTTACAGGACGCGTGTGGGGAGCTTGCGGGATATGCCGACTCCATTAACGCTCATTTTGCGGTTGAAACAGGACCTGAAACGGCACAGATTTTAAAGGGCTTTCTTGATACGCTTGACTCAAGGGGCGTTTCCGTAAACCTTGACCCCGCAAACCTTGTAATGGTGACGGGCGACGATCCCGTCAAAGCGGTTTATACGCTTAAGGATTACATAGTCCACACGCACGCAAAGGACGGCATACGCCTTCACAACAACAAGCCCGATAGCGTATATGACGGGGCAAAGTCAGAGATAATAACGGGTCCGTCCTTCGAGGAGGTTCCTCTGGGCGAGGGCAAGGTTAATTGGGAGGGCTATCTTGCGGCTCTCAAAGATATCGGGTTTAAGGGATTTCTTACAATTGAAAGAGAAGTCGGGGACAACCCGGAAAAAGACATTGCCAAAGCCGTGGAATTTTTAAAGAAAATTATGGCTTAATGTAAGGATGAAAGGTCAAATGAACACTATAGCGGCTATTGCCACCGCACAGGCTGCGGCAGGGATAGGAATTGTGCGAATTTCCGGCCCAAAGGCAATTGAAATTGCCGATAAGGTATTTGTATCCGCTTCGGGCAAGCCTTTAGCTTCCCGAAGCGGTTACTGCGCTGCGCTCGGACATATTTATGATGATACAACAAGGATTGACGAGGCGATAGCTCTTTTATTCCGCGCTCCGAAAAGCTATACGGGAGAGGATGTAGTAGAGCTTTCGGGACATGGCGGACCTTATATAATCAGCAGAATATTGCGCGCTGTTCTGTCTGCCGGCGCATTACCGGCGCAGCCGGGAGAGTTCACGCACAGAGCTTTTTTGAACGGTAAAATCGATCTTTCAAAGGCTGAAGCTGTTATGGGTCTCATAGGCGCAAGGGGCGAGGCCGCGAGAGAGGCTACGCTTAACGTACTTGAGGGCAGCTTAAGCAGAGAAATCTCATCTGCCGCGGCAGCTCTAACAAAAATTTGCGCACACCTTGCGGTATGGGCGGATTATCCCGAGGAGGATATACCTGAGCTCTCGGACAAGAAGCTTTCCGATTCATTACGTGAGGTTGAAGCAGCCCTAAACAAGCTGTTGGAGTCCTTTGATGCAGGGAAAGCAATTACACAGGGAGTAGATACTGTAATAGTCGGCAAGCCTAACGTCGGAAAATCCACGCTGTTAAACGTTCTTGCTGGAACCGAAAAGGCCATAGTCACGCCGCAGGCGGGGACCACAAGAGACATAATAGAGGAAACCGTAAGAGTGGGCAATACCACGCTTCGCCTTGCCGACACTGCAGGGATACACACCCTTGCCTCCTCGGAAATTGAAAAAATCGGCATACAAAGAGCTATAAAAAGAATGGAGAGGGCCTCGCTTGTCATTGTTGTGCTTGAGAATTCCGATGAGCTGACGCAAGAGGAGAAAGAGCTTCTAAAAAAGGCCGTAATGAAAAAATGTGTTGTTGCAGTAAACAAAACAGATAAAAAGGCAAAGCTTGATATCGGACAGGTAAAAGAGTTAACGGGAAATATAGCCTTTATATCTGCATCAAAGCGAGAGGGAATAGACGGGCTTATTTCGACAATTCTGCGGGTTTTAGGTACCGCAGATTTTGACACAGCACAGCCCGTTCTTATTACCGAAAGGCAGAGAAGCTGTGTTGAAAAGGCGCTCGAAAGCGTGCGGGAGGCTCTTGAGGCCTTAAACACAGGAATGACAAGAGACGCCGTAAACGTAAGCCTTGACGACGCCGTGTCCAAGCTTTTGGAGCTTACGGGCGAGAGGGCGTCAGAGGCGGTTGTAAACGAGGTTTTCAAAAGCTTCTGTGTAGGAAAATAAGAAAAAGGATTTTTATGGAATTTTTTGACGGAAAATATGATGTTGCAGTAATCGGTGCGGGTCATGCCGGAATTGAAGCCGCACTTGCCTCGGCACGCCTTGGCGCCTCTACGGTTATTTTTACAATTAACCTTGATTGGATAGGAAATTTAGCCTGCAACCCGTCTATAGGCGGAACAGCGAAGGGGCATTTGGTTCGAGAAATAGATGCCTTGGGCGGAGAAATGGGCAGGGCGGCGGATAAAACCTTAATCCAAAGCCGTATGCTTAATACCGGGAAAGGACCCGCCGTACGCTCCCTACGCGCACAAATCGACCGCAGGGAATACTCAAAATATATGAAGCTTGTGCTTGAAGCTCAAAAGAACCTTGATATGAAGCAGGCGGAAATTGTCGATATCCAAGAAACAAAAGAGGGAAGATGGAAGCTTAAAACGAAATTAGAATGCGTTTATACCGCAAAGAGTGTTGTTATAGCTACAGGAACGTTTCTCGGGG
>CAZPPO010000020.1:0-1750 GCA_964588475.1 uncultured Eubacteriales bacterium | reverse complement strand
TCGGCGATATTTCGTTTGACGGAGGCCCTGAGGGGATGTTTCCCTCACTTGAGCTTTCAAAGGCCATGAAGCGGCTGAATATTCAGCTGCGTCGATTTAAGACGGGAACACCACCCCGAGTAAACTCGGACAGCGTTGATTTTTCACGCCTTGAGAAGCAGCCGGGAGATGATAGCGTAACTCCGTTTTCGTTCGAAACAAGGAAAAAGCTGAAAAACCGTGAAATATGTCATATAACCTATACTAATGAAGAGACAAGAAGGGTTATTCTTGATAATATCAACCGCTCTCCCTTATATTCTCATAAGATTGAGGGAATCGGAACGAGATACTGCCCGAGCATCGAGGATAAAATAGTCCGATTTTCCGACAAAAAGCGGCACCAGGTTTTTATTGAGCCGTGCGGGCTTTACACAAAGGAGCTGTATCTTCAAGGACTATCAAGCTCTTTGCCTGTTGATGTTCAGGATAAAATACTAAAGAGCATCCCCGGTCTTGAAAACGCAAGGGTAATGAGAAATGCGTATGCCATTGAATACGACTGCATAAATCCCCTTTCTCTTAAGCCCACACTTGAGTTTATGGACAAAAACGGTCTTTTTGCGGCAGGGCAGTATAACGGAACGAGCGGCTATGAAGAGGCGGCCGCTCAAGGACTTGTTGCCGGAATAAACGCCGCGCACAAGGCTCTTAAAAGAGCTCCCTTTATTTTACCCCGCTCTTCCTCTTATATAGGAACTCTCATTGACGATTTGGTGACGAAGGGCTGTGAGGACCCGTACAGAATGCTTACCTCAAGAAGCGAGTACAGACTTGTTCTTCGTCAGGACAACGCAGATTTGCGCCTGACGGAAAAGGGCTATTTGCTCGGCCTTGTAAACAGGAAAAGGCTTAACGAGGTTAAAAGGAAGCTCTCCCTGATAGAGGAAGAGATAAAAAGGACAAAAAGGACGACAATTGCGCCCAGTGGAAGGCTTAACGCCGTTTTATCCGAACACGGCACTGCCGTGCTGGAAACCGGAGCTCGGCTATCAGAGCTGATTAAGCGACCTCAGCTTGGCTATGAAAGCCTTCAACCCTTTGATGAAACTCGCCCGTTTCTTCCAAGGGATGTTATAGAACAGGCAGAAATCACAATAAAGTATGAGGGGTACATCAAAAGACAACAGGCGGCAATAGCCCAGGCACAAAGGCTTGAAAACATGAAGCTGCCGGAGGATATAGATTATTCCACAATAAAAGGCTTAAGGCTTGAGGCGGCAGAAAAGCTTTCAAAAATCAAACCGGAAAACGTCGGACAGGCTTCAAGAATAAGCGGAGTATCGCCCTGTGATATTTCGGTATTACTCATTTTTTTAAGAAAAAAATAAAATATCAAACAAATGTTTGCTTTTTTTCAGGCTATGTGCTATAATGGCAACGAAGCAGTGTGATGCTGAACGAGGGCGCTGCAATTTCCTCGGGACATTTCTTTTGGTTTTACCAATTTAAGAGTATATGTTTTGCAAATCTTTATAACGGGATTACTTTTATGGAAGCTATAAACGCTACTCAAAAAAAAATTTACGAATATCTTATGGAGCGTTCTCAGAACGGGGTGCCGCCTTCAGTAAGGGAAATAGGTGCCGCCGTGGGTCTTAAGTCAACCTCCTCCGTTCAAGCAGCTCTGGACGCTCTTGAAAAAGCGGGCTATATTATGCGCGACCCGCTTCTTAAGCGCTCAATCAGGCTGTTAGGTCAGGTTGAAAAC
>CAZPPO010000019.1:16342-17245 GCA_964588475.1 uncultured Eubacteriales bacterium | reverse complement strand
TTACAAGAATATCAAAAATGATAGACGAGGGAGAAATTTTCCATAACGAGGTTCTTCTCGGCGCGGTGGAAAACTGCAAAAAGAACAATTCCGCCCTGCACCTGATGGGGCTTTTGTCAGACGGCGGCGTCCACAGCCACAACACGCACCTTTACGCGCTTTTAGAGCTTGCCAAAAAGCACGGTCTTAAAAAGGTCTATATCCACTGTATTTTAGACGGCAGGGACGTTCCTCCGACCTCGGGCATAGATTATTTAAAAGAGGCTTTTCTCAAAACGAAAGAGCTTGAAATCGGCGAAATCGGTATGATTTGCGGCAGATATTACGCAATGGACAGGGAGAAGAAATTCGACCGCGTAAAAAAAGCCTATGACGCTTTGACAAAGCTTGAGGGTGAAAAATTCACCTGTGGGCGCGAGCTGCTTGAAAAATCATATGAGGCGGGTATTACGGATGAGTTTGTCGTCCCCGCAATAAACGAAAAGGCAGAGCCTGTCAAGGACGGCGACTCCTTTATATTCTTCAATTTCCGTCCCGACAGAGCAAGGGAGATAACGCGCGCCTTCGTAGACGACGCTTTCGACGGCTTTGAGAGAAATAAAAAGCTTGATTTATATTTTGTCTGTATGACAAGCTACGACGCCCAGATGCCGGGCGTTCACGTCGCCTACAAGCCTCAGTCGCTTGATAAGCCATTCGGACAGATTATAAGCGAGAGGAACTTAAAGCAGCTTAGAATTGCCGAGTATACAAAATACGCGCACGTCACGTTTTTCCTCAACGGCGGGACGGAGACGGTTTACGAAGGAGAGGACAGGATTCTTATAGACTCCCCCAACGTCCCGACTTATGACTTAAAGCCCGAAATGAGCGCGTTTGAGGTGACGGACAGGCTTCTGTCCG
>CAZPPO010000019.1:0-16332 GCA_964588475.1 uncultured Eubacteriales bacterium | reverse complement strand
ATACGACGTAGTGGTCATAAACTTCGCCAACTGCGATATGGTAGGGCATACCGGAGTGTTTGACGCCGCTGTAAAAGCCGTCGAAACCGTGGACGCCTGTGTCGGCAGAGTGGTACAACAGGTCGAAAAGCTCGGCGGAGTGACGGTAATCACGGCGGACCACGGCAACGCCGACAGGATGTACGAGCCGGACGGCTCGCCGGTTACGGCGCACACGACAAATCCGGTGCCGGTAATAATCGCGGGATACCCGTGCCGCCTTCGCGAAGGCGGCAGACTCTGTGACCTCGTCCCGACGCTGCTTGAAACTATGGGCATACCGCAGCCTGCGGAAATGACGGGCAAATCGCTGATAATATAATAGAGTAACAAGAACAACAGTCAGAAAGAACCGCCTCTTTAGAAGTAAATTCTTCATAGAATACCACAGTAATTTTCAAGTTTGATCTCTTATTCGCTTCGAGCTATCCTTCTTACAACGGGCGAATTCTGGATATTGATGCGATTTTTAAACTGACAAAAAGAAAAACAGTCAGAAGCGCAATAAAAATACTTCTGACTGTTTTGTATTTTACAAGCAAATATAGAAAAGCTTATTTATGAAGCATTGAGGTATTCCTCAAGGCAGATTTCAACACCGTTAGCGTCACGGGTCTTAAAAATATCGGAAGCTGCCTTAACCCCGACATAGCGCCAGTGCCACGGCTCATAAATAACTCCGGTTATATGCGTTTTATCCTTAGCGTAACGCATTATAAAGCCGTACTTATATGCGTTTTCACATAGCCATGTAAATTCATCGGTAGTTTCAAACCAATTGTCACATGTGACTATGTCCATAGCTATACCTAAATTATGCTCAGAGGAACCGGGCGGCATAATTACTGCAGCCGCTTTTACAGCCGCTTCGGCTTTGCCGAAGCCTTCACCTTGATAATATCTTATCTTGTTGTTATAGTTTCGCTCCTGCATCTCATAAGAGCGATAGCCCGAGAACGGTGTAAGCTTAACACCGTCCTTAAGAGCCGCGTTATACATATCAAGGTAATGCGGCACCACTCTGCTGTCGAGTCTGCAGTCATTGACAATAGTTAAAAGCTTTGGCGGTTCATACTTGTCAGGCAGTCTGTACTTTGCATTAACAAGGGTCAGTTCCCATTTATCGGGATTGATTTTTATGATTCCGGGAGAAGGCAAGGACACCTGTTTTTCTGTTGTTGTGGTTTTTGATGTTACAGAGGTTGCTGTAACTTGCTTGTCTGTGCTTGAGGGAATACCTGTTGAAGAATCTTCCGGCGATGAGGAAGACTCGCCTTGAGATGAACCGTCCGCGGTCTCAAATTGCGAGGGAGTAACATCCTCAGGTTGTGAAAGCGTATAACAAACAACCGTCAAAAACGCCGCCAATAGAATTAAGACACAGACAAGAAACAGCTTTGCAGCCGCTGTATTTTTCTTACTGTTTTTTCTTGACGGCGCTCTTTTTCCGCCGACTGAAGTTCTGTTCCCGTTATTGTCCGAATAAGTAAATCCCAACCCATATCGTCTCTTTCCGCTAAAATATCACAGCTCCATAATAAAACAAAAAGTGAAAAAAGTCAATTCCCCATTGCGATGTTTAGTTGAATATGATACAATCTATAATATTCACAAAGGGGTGTTCTATATGAAAGCTTCGCAAAGTGTTCCCAACTTTCAGTCGAAATTAAGGGAAAACACGAATTTCGCGGTAAGAGAAATAAAACACATTTGCAGTCAGATTGGTCCGCGTGCATCCGGATATGAAAACGAAAGAAAAGCGCAGGAATATACAGCGCAGAAGCTAAGAGAATTTTCGGACACAGTCGAAATTGAGGAATTTTCAGTAAGCACCAAGGCTTTTATGGCGTGGGTTGTAATCGACGGCATATTATTGCTCGCCGGCACTGCATTATCGTTTCTCGGAATATATGCGGTTTCTCTTGCGTGTATTTTTTTAGCGCTGTTTTTTCTCATCGGAGAGTTTGTTATGTATAAGAAGGTTCTTGACCCTTTCTTTAAAAAGCACACTTCCTGCAATGTGATCGCAAAAAGAACTCCCAAAGGTGAAATCAAACGGCGTGTAATTATATCGGGGCACATGGACTCATCCTTTGAATGGACCTACACTCATTTAGGCGGAGCCTCCTTGGTTAAGGGCGTGATGCTTTATGCCGTAACAGGCGTGGTATATCTTATAGTGCTTAATATACTGGGCTTAATTTTTACTAATAGCGAATTCTTAAATATTATGGGCTATGTTCTTTTGGCGTTTGTTCCCGCATTTACGGCAATTTTATTTTTCACAAATTTTAAGAGGGTGGTCGATGGGGCAAATGATAATCTTTCGGGTGCGTATACCGCCGTTGCCTGTATGAAGTTTTTGTCGGACAACGATATAAGGTTTGATAATACTGAGGTTATCGTACTGACTACCGGTTCTGAAGAAGCGGGTCTGCGTGGAGCGAAGGATTATTTCAAGAAACATCTTGACGAATGCAAAGCTATCCCTACGGTGTTTTTCGGATTTGATACAATAAGAGATTATGAGCACATGGCAATTTACAGCCGTGACCTTTCCGGTACGGTCAAACATGATGAAAAGGCCTGCGCAATACTGAAAAAAGCAACCAAAGAGGCACAGCTTCCAAAGGTTCCGTTTTCAAGCGTTTATTTAGGCGCGTCGGATGCGGCAGCCGCAACTCAGGCGGGAATACCTGCCGCCGCCTTTGCCGCGATGGACCCTGCCCCTGCCCGGTATTATCATACGCGGGGTGATAAAGCTGAAATACTTGAACCAAAAACGATTGAGAAGGGAATATTTGTTGCTCTTTCGGCAATTTTTGAGTTTGATACAAATGAATTTGCACTAAACAACTAAAAGTAACTAAGCTCTTTTGGCTATTATTAACAAATATTGAATTTTATATTTTTTTTGTGTTACTTATATTTAATATATGCTATAATCGATATTAAATAATTAGTTTGTTTTATTGGACACTGAAAGGGGTTTATCCTTTATGAAGAAAACTTTTACAGCAATTTGTACGGTAATTCTTATTTTTTCTATGACGTTTGCTTTAGTGTCGTGTGATATTTCCGGTGATTTTACAGAGAACACCACTGACACGGTTCAATACACTCAAAGTAATACCGTCCTGGAAAAAAGCAGTAGTGAAGTTTTGTCTTATTTTAATTCCTTAGTTAATTCAGTAAAAACCGAATTGCCGTCCGTTACTTTTACACAGGAACTGAAAATAGACAACAAGACCATGGAAATATTCAAAGCCCAAGATGAAGACGAGGATTCTTTACGTTCCTTTAATGACGCGTTACCCGGTATTAAGGAGCTTATTCTTACAGATATTAAGAAAAAGAGCGGTTCTGTAAGCTTTGGCGATGAGAACAGCGATATATTTTTTGTTAAGGGTGAATCGTGGTCATCAGCTCTTACCGTTGATGATATTGACAGTGCCGTTATAAAAGAAATCGGCGACAAATACTATATAACAATTACCTTTGGTGATATTCCTGAGCAATCGCGCGCAAATCTTGCAAAAGCGTTTGAGCTTCGCGACAAGGCGACTGTCCTCAATTCTCCTGAGTTCGCAAAAATGGCGTCATATTTGGAGTTAAAGGATTATACGGTTACATATACCGGTTGTACTATAACAGCATCTGTTGACCGTCTCACAGACACTCTTACGGATGTTACCTACAGTAAGGTATCTGATGTATCGGCGCAGATAAAGGGTCTCAATACATTTGAGGACTACGGCGATATGATCGCAAAGTTTGTTCTGGCAGACACTACTTCCTTTAGTTTTAATTGGATACAAGACTATGAAACGAGTCCTTTGGATACATCCGATAATGGATAAAACAAAATAATTACTCTGATTAAAGGGATGATGTAATTGAAGAAGCACGTTGTTATAATTGTGGCTGCAATAGTTCTGATATTTGCATTCGTGTTTACAGCATGTAAGGATCAATATTATGTTGACCCCGCCGGAAACACGATGATTCCGGTTACGGATGAGAATAAGAACACTGTTCTTAACAGTGAAGGCAATATTGTTGTTTATCAAACCGATGAAAATGGAGAAATCGCAACAAATGAATCCGGAGTTCCGCAGACTGTTGCAAGTGCATTTCCGGAGAGAATTATAGAAGGCAGATTTATTCAAACTCCGACGTATACGGTTACTCTTCCCGCGGGATGGTCTGTTGACGAAAAAGCTATCGGGGTTTACACAAAAAAATCATCGGACGCCAAAATTACTATTAGTATAGTTAAGGACTATACCTTGCAGGAATACTATGACTATACCGTGAGCATTGTTGAAAGATTAAAGGAAAATAAATCTGAAGGTACACAAATTACGGCAAATGAGGATACCTTTAATTATATCGCCGCAAAGACTACCGCAAAACGCTTTGTTATTACTGTTGAGAATGAAAAAGGCGAATCTCTTACAAGGCTGTTTTTAATATTTGAAAAGGACGGGAATGTGTATAAATTCTTATGTGATTCTCCTACTAAAAAATATGAAAATGCCGATTTTCCGGAGTTTTTTAATGCTGTAAACTTTAAGAGCTTTAAGTATTAAAATCAATTATATAAGAAAAGCCGCTTTATTAAATTAAGCGGCTTTTTTAATTGTTATTTATACTAAGGAATTCAAACAAAAAACCATAGGCTTATTGCCATAACTGCCATTCCCAAAACCGACCCCTTTACAGACAGAGAATGCTCACCATATTGATGTGCGCTTGGCAGCAGAGCGTCAATTGATATATAAACCATAATTCCGGAGACTAGGGCAAACATAATTCCTATTACAGTATCGCTCATTATAGGCAGCAGTAACATATATCCTATTATAGCCCCTAACGGTTCTGTAACACCCGAAAGAAAAGAATAGAGAAACGCCTTGCCTTTGCTTTTTGTTGCATGATAAATAGGGATTGATACAGATATTCCCTCGGGTATATTATGTATCGCTATAGCGATAACTACCGGGGCGGCAATTTTAGGCTCTTTCAGTGCGGTCAGAAATGTGGCGAGACCCTCCGGCAAATTGTGAATACCGATTGCTATAGCGGTAAATATACCTGTTCGAAGCAGATTGCCTTTTGCGCTTTTTTTCAAGCAATCCATTTCATCGGGAGCATCCTTGCAAGGTATAAATCTGTCAATGAGTGCAAGCATCAGCATACCGCCGAAAAATGCCGCTATGGTAACAAAAAGTCCCTCCTTGTTGCCCATAGCCGAACAAAGAGAGTTTTTTGCCTTTTGGAATATTTCGATCATTGATACATAAATCATAACACCGGCAGAAAAGCCGAGCGCAAGGGAAAGGAATTTTGTGTTTTTATTGTTTTTTGCGAAAAGAGCAATTAAGCTTCCTATTCCCGTTGAAAGTCCTGCGCCAAGCGTCATTAAAAACGCGAAAACATAATTATCCAAATGTGCACCTCTAAATTTAATAAAAGTTAAGACAAGCGACTGCTTTTATTATATTATTGCGCACATTAGAAATTGTGATTGCTAAAACCCTAATTTATGTATTTTCGGCCAAGCGAGGTCCGCGTAAAACCTATGTCCTTCACTGCCGATAACCATGTCGCAATTATCCGGGGTTTTGCCGATTGTGTAAAGTCGTTTAATAGCAGCAAATGTTTTTTTTGCGCCGTTAATCGGAAAAATACCGTCCTTTTCGCCCGAGACCATCAATAGCTTTTTAGGTGCAATCAGACCGCCTAAATCTCCCATATTAAAGTATTCCCTGATATGGGGAATAAAATTGCATGCACAGTGGTGCATAGGGGCTATAGATTCGTCAAAGCTGCAAAGCGCGCACGATACAACGGCGAGCTTAATTCTTTCTTCAAGAATTGAGGCGTAAAAAGTGGCGGTACCGCCTCCGCTGTTGCCCAGACAGCCTATTTTATCCTTATCAACAATATTTCCGAAATATTCGGTTACCGCATCTATGGCACGCATAATATCCCATATGCGTTCGCCGATTGTTGTTCTTCCGATTAAAAGCGCGCTCATTGCCGCTTTATAGCAATCGGGCTTATTGTCCTTTCCTCCGCACTCCCCAAAATTTCTTTGTTCGAGCGCGAGAGCACACATACCATACCTTACGGCTTGAACGGCAAAATCTCTGTCACCCTCTATTGACTGAACATCTTTTTCCGTTCGAGTCTCACCAAGAGAAATATACATGCCGGGGGAGTGTCCCTGAAGGCAAATCATAAGAGGCAAGGGCTTCTCTGCATTAAGCGGGATGCACAGGTGACAGGGAACAAAGTAGAATTCTTCACTTAAAAAACGAAATCTGATCTCTCTGAAGTTATCGGTAATTCGGTCAAATTCAACCGAAACCTCGGGTTTTACAGGTATAAACTTGTTCATCCCCAAAAGCTCGCACAGCTTTAATCTGGCGCTATCCTGCCAAGCCTTGAAATCTTCTTTTTCATCGTATGAAAATGCCGGTGACATTTCACTCATAACCTGAAGCTCTTTCTCAAGCGGTAAAAGTTCTTTCATAGCTTACTCCTAAAAAAATCAATCGGTATCAAAGAAGCTATAACCTCTCCTCCCAAAACATTGGGATGGAGGCTGTCCTTTCCGAGATACTCTCGTTTTACATGGTCGCCGTCGACACCTGCAGTGGGAGTGTAGACATCTGCAAAAAAGTCGCATATTTCGGAATTATCGGCAAACCAATCGTTTACAAGCCTTCTGATTTTATGCTTGCTTTCTCTTGCGTCTATAGAGCCGCCGAATGCAAGAAAATTCATCCCCACCGTTTTAATTCCCTTTTCCCTGAATCGTGAAAAGAGCTGTGTCAACGCATTAAAATACTCTTGTGCAGGGGAATAATCCCAAAACGGAGCCGAAATAGACCCTGGCTGGAGCATGTCGTTAAGACCGATACATATAATTGCATGTGAGATGTTTTGGTAAGCAAATACATCATCATTAACGCGTTCAAGCGCATTTTTTCCGTAAAAACCCTTAAGAAAAAATTTTGAGTCGCGCATAAGTCTGTTGCCGCCGATGCCTTTATTAATAACGGAATATTTTCCGGGGTAGGTTTCTCTGATTTTTCTTTCAAAAACATTTGACCAGAAACCCTGTTGTGTTAAAGAGTCACCAAAGCAAATTATGGCGGTTGCACCATTGCGGTTGTCAAGCTCTATGTCCTCAAAAAGCGGAACGGGCAAGGGGTGTGCAATACCGAGAATACCTGTAACTGCTTTTATAACCTTGCTGCGGCGTCGGTCAAGATGTTCAAGGCTGCGGCTTTCTGTTTTATCTCCCGGACAAAAGAGAAGAGACATATTATTTAATGAATTTCCGCTTGAAAGAGAGCCGCTTTTAACAAAAACACTAATACACAAATAATTTCCGGCAGAAACGGTTAAGGGGGCATAGTCGGATATGATGCGTTGCCCCGGATAAATCTTAAACGAGTCTTCTCCTAAAACCTTAAGCCTTACTATCTGTGCATTTGCGGGGATATTGCCGTTCTTGTCGCATAGCGCCGCCGTAACGGCGCCTATTTGATTTGTCTGCTTTCCGTATTTATTTGAAAGCCTGACTCTAATGTGTTTGCCGGCAATCGCCGTGTTTATGACGAGTCTGAAGGTTCTCTCAGCCTGGGGGAAGTACATAAGAGACAGCGAGGAATGAGCCATACCCCAGCACTGAACAAAGTTGTGAGAATTCTTCAATAATATCATCACCTATTGCTTTATTTAAGATATTTTATCACATTTATTTCATTGGTACAAGATTATTTACAAGTCTTTGCTCAATTAATACAACGATGACACTTGATAAATTCATTGATATTGCCGCGAGTATATGTTAAAATGTTGAAAATATCGTGAATCGAGAGGATGAAAAATTTGAAGCTGTCTTTTTTCGGGGCTGTACGGGAGGTTACGGGAAGCTGTCACTTTTTGACGGCATGCGGTAAAAACATATATATTGACTGTGGAATGGAGCAAAGCGCAGATAAAAAAACACCAAATGAATTTCCCATACCTGCAAATAACGTGGATTACGTTTTTCTTACTCACGCTCATATTGACCATTCGGGAAGGCTGCCGCTGCTGGAAAAGGAAGGCTTTAAGGGGAAAATCTTCTCAACCGGTTCAACCTTTGATTTAAGCGACATAATGCTTCGGGACTCTGCTCACATCCAGGAATTTGAAGCGGAGTGGGAAAACAGAAAGGGAAAGCGTGCGGGTAAGGAGCTGATAAGTCCATTATATACAATGAAAGACGCTGAAAATGTTCTAAAAAGGTTTATCACATGTGAATACGGTCAAATAATCGAGGTTTCAGAGGGCTTAAAAATCCGCTTTACCGATATAGGGCATCTTTTGGGTTCTGCTTGTATAGAGGTATGGGCAACGGAAAACGACACGACTAAAAAAATAGTGTTTTCAGGGGATGTAGGCAATATTAATCAGCCTTTAATTAAAGATCCGTCTTATGTAGAAAACGCAGATTATGTGGTCATAGAGTCTACGTACGGAAATCGCGTTCATAATCTTTTACCCGATTACGCCGAAGCGCTTTCAAAAATTATTGAAAAAACCTTTGACAGAGGGGGAAACGTAATAATCCCCTCGTTTGCTGTGGGCAGAACCCAAGAGGTTTTGTATTATATAAGGCAAATAAAGCAACGCAAAATGATTAAAGGATATGATGAATTTCCCGTATATGTTGACAGTCCTCTTGCGATTGAGGCAACAAATATCTTTAATAAGAACCGTCAAGATTATGACCAAGAGGCAGAAGAGCTGATAAAAAAACACATTAACCCCATTGGCTTTGACGCTTTGAGGCTGTCCGTTACAAGTGAAGATTCAAAACAGATAAATTTTACCGATGAACCTAAGGTTATTATTTCCGCCTCGGGAATGTGTGACGCAGGTCGAATAAAGCACCACCTGAAGCATAATTTGTGGAAAAAAGAAAGTACTGTAATATTCGTGGGCTATCAGGCAAACGGAACCCTTGGAAGAATACTGCTTGACGGGGCCAAAAAAGTCAAAATATTGGGTGAAGAAATAAAGGTTCAGGCTGAAATTGTGCGCCTTGAGGGTTTAAGCGCACATGCCGATAAATTCGGACTTATGGCATGGCTTGACGCTTTTTCAAATACTCCTTCAAGAATTTTCGTTGTACACGGTAGCGAGGAGGCTTCTGTTTCCTTTAGGAACGAGATTGAGGGAAGATATAAGGCTGTCGTGACAATACCTTATTACGCAGAAGGGTATGATCTTTTACACGACAAGCTTCAAGATGAGAGAATTATTCTCTCCCAAATAGGCAAGAAAACAAAGGAAACGGAAAATCCCGCCTTCAACAGACTTCTTACTGTCAGCAATAAGCTCATAGAGGTTATCATGAGTTCAAAGAATCTGCCGACGAAAAAGCTTTCAAAGCTTACAAGCCAAATAGAGTCTGTTATTTATAAATGGGATAGATAAGTAAAGGAGTTACATGAGAAAAAAAGCTTCCGTGATTTCAACGGCAATTTTGATATTTTTGCTTGTTGCTGCGGCAACACTCGTCACACCGAGAATATTCGGCATAAAAATCTATCCGATAACGGACGACAGTATGCTGCCTGTGTATTCAAGGGGGGACGCTGTATATACGCGTGTTGAGGATTGTGAAAAAATTAAGGCAGGCGACAGTATATCCTTTGTTAATGATGAAAGCCTTTCGGTATTAACGCAAAAGGTTTATGATGCAGACCGCATAAATCGTTTTTTTATTACGAAAGGTGAAAACACACAGGCGAGCCAGAGTAATACGGTTTTATATGAAAATGTATTAGGTGTTGTAAAATTTTCGCTTCCTTATGTTGGGTATATATTAGCTTTTACGAATCAAACCATAGGGAAAATAACTGTTACAGCCGTTATTGTGATTTTTGCCGTGCTTTCAATAACGCTTGACACAAGAAAAACAAGTCAAAAACAGAAAACACACAATAAACTTTCATAATAGACGGTTGACAAATAAAAATAAGAATAATATAATACTTTTGTACTTCAGGGGCGGGTGAAAATCCCCACCGGCAGTTAAAGTCTGCGAGCCGCAAAAGCGGTTGATTGAGTGAAAATCTCAAACCGACGGTAAAGTCCGGATGGAAGAAGTAGCTTTTTTATGCTATGGACCCGAGGTTTCGGGTTTTATTTTTTTATGGGGGGCTTTATCTTGAAGAGGGAAAATCTTAAAAAATCTGTCATTATTTCTATGCTCGCAGCGCTATCGTTCCTTGCGGTCGCTTTAATAAGAATACCCGTTGTTCTTTTTTTGTCATACGAGCCAAAGGATGTAATAATAACAATTGGCGGCTTCTTATTCGGGCCGCTTGTGAGCGCTCTGATTTCACTGATAGTATCGTTTGTTGAAATGGTGACAATAAGTACCACAGGGCCGATAGGCATGCTGATGAACTTTATCGCCACATGTTCCTTTGCCTGCACGTGTGCCGCGATTTACAAGAGAAGGCGTACAGTTTCAGGAGCTGTCACCGGTCTTTTAATCGGCAGTATTTCAATGGTTTTGGTTATGTTATTTTGGAATTATCTTATAACTCCTCTTTATATGGGAGTTTCTCGAGAGGCTGTTGTAGAAATTCTCGTTCCCGCAATATTGCCGTTCAATTTGCTTAAAGCATTTATAAATGCTGCCTTAACAATGCTGCTTTATAAACCCGTAAGCATTGCCTTAAGAAAAGCGCGCTTGTTGCCGCAGGTAACTCAGCAGTCAAGCAAAAAGCGAAGCTTTGGCATTGCCCTTGTTTCTTTGGCAGTCTTAATTACATGTATCCTTTTAATACTCGCATTAAAAGGAATAATTTAGTATTATTTAAATATACTTAATCTGTCAAGATAAAATCTATTTCAATTCGATGAAAACTATTGACAAAGGTAATCAAAGCAGATAGAATTTCTTTATCTGCTCAAAAGCAAATTATTTTTTGGGAGTGTTATTATGATTTTTGAAAAAGTGAGAGCCATTATATGTTCTCAGCTTGATATTGAAGAGGATATGGTTACAGTTGATTCAAACGTTCTTGACGATCTTGGGGCTGACAGTCTTGACGTAGTCGACCTGATTATGTCTTTAGAGGATGAGTTTGATATTGAAATACCCGATGAGGAAACCGAAGGAATAAAAACAGTCGGTGACATTGTAAAATATATTGAGGAGCACTAATTCAATGGCGCACGAGCAAAAGAAGCTTGTCGAAGCAATAACCGATATGCAGGAGGATTTCCCTCAATGGTATACGGATATTGTTAAAAAAGCAGACCTGATTGACTATTCAAGCGTAAAGGGATGTATGGTTTTACGCCCCTACGGGTATGCCATTTGGGAGAATATTCAAAAGGATCTTGACCGCAGATTCAAGGAAACGGGTCATGAGAATGTCTATATGCCCTTGTTTATCCCGGAATCGCTTTTGCAAAAAGAAAAGGACCATGTTCGCGGCTTTGCCCCGGAGGTTGCGTGGGTAACACACGGCGGTGAAGAAAAGCTTTCTGAGCGGCTTTGTGTGCGTCCAACCTCTGAGACACTTTTTTGTGAGCATTACGCTAACACAATTCAGTCACACAGGGATTTACCAAAGCTTTATAATCAATGGTGTTCAGTTGTGCGCTGGGAGAAAACCACACGTCCCTTTTTGCGTTCACGAGAATTTCTTTGGCAGGAGGGACATACAGCTCACGCAACAGCTAAGGAAGCAATAGAAGAAACCGTTCGTATGCTTGATGTCTATGCGGATTTTTGTCAACAATCGCTTTCGATGCCCACAATAAAGGGCAAAAAAACCGAAAGCGACAAGTTTGCGGGTGCAGAGGCTACATATGCCATAGAAGCTCTTATGCACGACGGAAAGGCATTACAGGCAGGCACATCTCACTATTTTGGTGACGGTTTCGCAAGGGCGTTCAATATAACCTTTACAGATACTGACAATACTCTTAAATACGTTCACCAGACCTCTTGGGGTGTAACTACCCGTCTTATCGGGGCAATGATTATGTCACACGGCGATAACAACGGTCTTGTAATCCCTCCCGCAGTAGCGCCGATTCAGATTGTCATTGTGCCGATTGCTCAGCACAAGCAGGGTGTACTTGAAAAAGCCTGTGAGCTTAAAGCTCGTCTTTTAAAAACCTTTAGGATAAAGCTTGACGACTCCGACAATTCCGCAGGCTGGAAATTCTCAGAATATGAAATGAAAGGCGTACCGATTCGACTTGAAATAGGACCAAAGGATATCGAAAACAACCAATGTGTGCTTGTACGCCGCGACAACCGTGAAAAGATATTTGTGAAGCTTGACGAGCTTGAGACGGCAATTTCGTCACTTTTAGAAGAAATATCATCCTCACTGTGGAACAAAGCGTTGAAAAATTTGAATGAGCGTACTTATATATGCACGACTGCAAGCGAAATCAGTGAAGCTCTTGCCCAAAAGGGAGACGGCTTCATTAAAGCTATGTGGTGCGGCAGCGAGGCTTGTGAAACCAAAATAAAAGAGCTTACGGGCGCAGGCTCCAGATGCATTCCCTTCCTACAGGAAAATATATTTGATAAATGTGTTTGCTGCGGCAAAGCCGCCAATACTATGGTTTATTGGGGTAAGGCATATTAACTGGCATATTAACTAAAGAATATAATATTTTAAGGGCTTTTTAATTCCCCTTGATTATGTATTAATATCAAATTATTTAATATATTGCTCAATAATACATAAAATTCAAAAAAAGTATTCCATTTTATTATTACTTATGGTACAATAAAAAAGGTATCGCTGAATTATTGCGAGCAATTACATAGGAGGGTATAAGCATGGGAGAAAACACGTTATACAAAATTATCGGCATCATTCTTGCTTTGTCTATCGTTATAACGATTATTACTGCCAATATTGTTTCAATTACAGCAATAACGCTTCTTAGAAGCGGTCCCGGAGTAGTAGCCGAAGGAACTCAGACTGATACGACGAAGAATGTTCCGGCTGGGGATACGCAGCCTGATGAAACCGTTTCGCCGGATGATACGACGCCGGGCGATACGACGCCGGGCAATACGACGCCGGGCGGTACGAGTCAGACAACAGGCAGCGGCAGCGGCGGTACAACCGCGGCGACAACCACCGCGACTAAGAAAACGAACGCTGAAATCGCAACGCTTTATAATAACGCCATGAATAAGACCAAGGCGTATAATGGCAACGTTAAGATTAAAAGTGTGGAAGGCGTAACGACGACGGTTACGGAAATGACCGCGGTGCTGAAAGGCTTGGCGCAAAGCGCCTTGGCCCCTCTAAATTCATATCCGAAAACCAGAGAGGCTACCTTCAGTAACGGCGCGGCGACAGCACGCTCCGAAACGAACAAAGACGGTGAGACAAAGACCAAGGACCCGGGCGAAAAGCTTGCCGCATATCTTCCCCCGCCGGACAGCAAAAACGCTTCGCTTAAAGCAGCAGGCATTAAAGATGCGAAATACACTGCAGTAGGCGGTGGTTATAAGCTTGAGATAACGCTTGTCAAGGAATCAGGAGAAGGCGTCAACTTTTTACCGCCGCACCACTCCTCTGTAATGGACACATTGGGGATTACAGACGAAGACCTCGGTGATTTCAGGGTCATGGACGCCACCACCACATATGGAGGCGCCACGATTACCGCCAACGTAAACGCGCAGGGACTTCTGACGTCTTTGAACATATACGAAATCGTCAATATCAGCGGTAAAATTGGTCATAAGAGTACGGGTACCATAGGATTTAATACTGTTCTTGACGGCGATTGGAAACAGGATATCACCTTTACTTATTGATTGGTTAATTAAATAACGGGGAGGCTCGCTCTTTCGGGCGAGCCTCCTTGTCATTAACGGCAAGCCGCAAATTTCGGCATATAATCTAAAAACGCTTGCGTTTTTCCTTTAAATCTAACGTCTAACATCTAATATCTAAAATCTAACCCGGGGGTATTTTGTGCTGTTTAAGGTTTTATTTTTTTCAGCCGTTATAATTGAATTCGTATTTGTCCCAATGTTTTTGAAAGCTATGTGGCCGGAAAAAAGCAAAAGATCATTAAGACTTAAAATGATTTGCTCAGGCTCATTTGTGTTGATGTCCGTATGCGCCGCGCAAATCGGCGGCGGACTGTCGCGTTACGCGGTATTTATGATTATCGGCGCGTTATTCGGATTTTTGGGGGATTACTTTCTTCACGCCAAAGGCTGTACAGCGTATTTTATAACAGGTCTTTCAAGCTTTCTGACGGGTCATATCATGTATGTGGCGGCGTTTTCGGTTATTCTGCTGAACGCTTTTCCCGGCTACTCATTTTTTACCCTTTCCGAAATGCTTTTATATGCCGTTACAGTACCCGGTGTGATATTTGCGTGCTATAAACGCAAATTTAAATTCAAATCGAAAGCGCTTATGGCGGCGGTGGCGGTATACGCCGTAGTAATCACCTTAATGCTTGCAAAAGCCATTTCACTCGCGCTGTACTGCTACGCTTATAAATACGAACACAGAGCGATTATTCTGATTTGCTTAACGGCGGGAGCTTTATGCTTTGTCCTTTCGGATTCTACGCTCGTACTCATTCTGTTCGGCGGTAAAAAAGGCAGCTACCCGCTTAAAATATTTAATATAGCTGCATACTATATGGCGCAGACGCTTCTTGCGTCATCCCTGATATTCTTGCATTAAGATTTTTAGGAGTGATTTATTGTGAAAAGGACAGTATCGTTTTTCCTTTGCGCGGTAATGGCGTCGCTTCTCGTTTTTTCATTTGCGCTTTTGCCCTTTGCCGCTTCGGACGCCGTGCCGGAAACGCGGGAAAGCAGTACAGCCGACACGACGGAAATACTGCTTACCATTGATGTAACGAACAGGTATACCGAGGGGCAGAGAAACGAAGGCGCGAACCCTCCTTCGGCAGGTAAAATTATTTTTATCGGAATAGCCTGCCTGCTTCTTTTAGCGGGAATTATTATAATCGCCGTCAAATCCCGCGATTATGACGACGGCGAGGAGGAGACCGAAGCTTCCGTTTTACCGGAAAACGGCGAGGATGAAGAAAACAATTGAATTCAACCGATTATTACAGGTTGTGTTTGCTCGTGCCTCAGCGCGCAGTCAAGCGCAGCCATGGTTTTTGTGAAATCGGCGATCATCGAATTCGGCTTTTCGTTACAGTCGTCCTGCCTGTAAGGGATAAAGTAGATATTTTTAGTGTTGTGCAGTAACCCTATATTTTTAGCGGCGGCTGTCAGCGCGTCGTTCGTAGATATTCCTATTATTACGGGTCTTTCGTTGCGCAGATGCGCCTTCGCCGCGAATGTCACGCTTGTATCGGCGACGCCTGACGCGAGTTTCGCGAGCGTGTTTCCTGTACATGGCGCGATAATGAGGGCGTCGAGCGTCTTTTTAGGTCCGAACGGCTCGACCTCGCCCAAGGTGTGCAGGACGCTTGTTTTTGTGATCTCCTCAATCTCTTTGATAAAATCCTTCGCGCGGCCAAATCTTGTGTCGAGCGAATACGCGTTTTACGACATAATAGGAATTATTTTTATTTTACTGTCCTTTGTCAGTTCTTCAAGCTGATTGATAACGCTCCTGAATGTGCAGTATGAACCGCACATGGCAAATCCGACCGTCATCATAAAGCAACGCTTCCCAACTCGCCGAGTATGGTGTCTCCGATTATCTCACCCGCTGTTTTTGGCGCGACGTTGCCGGGCAGGGAGGGAGCCTTGACGACATTGAAGCCAAGCCCCAGCGCGCGGTCGAGATCAATCCCGAAGGGCGCCGACGCGATTTCAATAAGCAGGCAGCCTGTGTTTATATTGCATAGCTGGTTTTCCGAAATCACAAGGCTCGGCACCGTATTTATCAAAGCGTCGAAGTATACGGGCTCATACGAGAGACTGTCAAGAATTCGTGTCGAGCAACCCATTGAAAAGGCTTGCGAAAGGTTTTCACGACCTCTTGCAAACACGGTTACATTAGCGTTTAATGCTTTCAAGCAGGCAGCCGTCATTTTACCCGTTCTGCCGAATCCCACAATTGCACAGTCCATTGAGTGTATGGTTATCGGGAGAGATTCGATAAGTATTTTTATTATTCCCTCTGCCGTAGGAATTGAATTAAGTATCTGAAGGCTCTGACTTTCATAATAATCATTGCAGAAACTATCTGCAAATCTCCTTTCGATTTCTTCTAT
>CAZPPO010000018.1:14318-18064 GCA_964588475.1 uncultured Eubacteriales bacterium | reverse complement strand
CGGAAGTCTTGGTGGTGTGGGGGTTGAAGCAGATGTCCTGAGGGTGCTTTCTCAAACGCCTCCCGCTATGTATTTAGTCGGTATGGCAGAGCGATTATCCGCTGTCGCTTTTCATATCGCTGTTTCTGTCCCGGTCTGGTTTGCGGCAAAAAATATAAAGCATATTATGCTGTATCCGCTTGCTGTTTTGCTGCACGCGCTCTTAAACGCCGTCTCTTTCGTGCTTAATAACACAGTGAATGTATGGGTGGCGGAAATTGCGATTTATGTTATAACTGCGCTGTGTATAGTCTTAGCTGTCTTTTTATGGAAAAGGTATTCCCGCAACGATGAGCGCGCCTCAGTAAGTGATAATAACAGTCAATTACTATAAAGGGGGTTTTATTATGAAAGCCTGCAGGATTGTCGGCGCGGGAGATTTTTGCAAGTCAAGTCTTAAAATAAATGACAACTCTTTTTTAATTGCCGCTGACAGAGGCTATAAGAGCCTTGTAGACTGCGGTATTTTACCTGATTTACTGGTCGGCGACCTTGACTCTTTAGGCTTTGTACCTGACTTCCCTAACATTTTAAGATATCCTGCCGAAAAGGATAAAACAGATATGCAGCTTGCCGTGGCGTATGCTCTGAAGAAGGATTTCGATTTGCTCCTCTTGTATGGCGCGTTAGGAGGAAGGCTTGACCATTCGCTTTCAAACCTTCAATTGCTGAATTACGTTTCAAAGCAAGGGAAAAAATGTTTTATTATAGCCGAAGATTTTGTTGTTACGGCAATAACCGACGGCGAGCTAATATTTTCCGAGAAGGCGCAAGGTATCATCTCCGTATTTGCTCTTGGTGAGAAAGCCGAGCATGTAACTCTCAAGGGGCTGAAATACCCGCTCAATGACGCTTTGCTTACTGCCGACAACCCTTTGGGTGTAAGCAACGAGTTTTCAGGTCAAAGAGCATCCGTTTCGGTTAAAAACGGTACTCTGACAGTCTTGTGGTTTGGCTCGCTTGACAACTGCCTTAGCTTATGATACTCTTTTATTCGATTATTTTTAACAAAGGATGATAGTTTTTGCTTTGCATAAAAGGTGCAATTTTTGATCTTGACGGAACGCTTCTCGACTCTATGTCAATATGGCGCAACATGGCTGTTAATTATTTAAGATCGCAGAAAATCGAACCCAAGGATGATTTGTTTGACCGGGTAAGAACAATGAGCCTTGCCGATACAGCCGTTTATTTCAGGGATGAATACAGAATAATGAAAACCGATGAAAAAATGATGGCTGAAATTAACGCAATGGTTAAGGATTTTTACAATAATACAGCTGAAAAGAAGGATTATGTTATTGAGTTTCTCGATATCCTAAAAGCAAACAGCGTAAAAATGTGTCTTGCAACCGCTACAGACAGGTTTCTTGTAGAGCCTGCTATGAGGAGAAATGGACTTGACCGATACATAGATAAGATTTTCACGTGCACCGAAGCTCGAGCGGGTAAGGATACCCCGGATATCTTTCTGATGGCTCAGGATTACTTAGGCACTCCTATTGAACACACTTATGTTTTTGAGGATTCACTGTTTGCTATAAAAAGCGCAAAAAAAGCAGGATTTCCCGTTGTCGGAGTATATGACAGGTTTTCGGATTACCAAAAAGAAGAGGTAATGGAATTGTCCGATATTTTTATATACGGCTTCGACGAGCTAATAAAGATTATGTCACATAATTAGCGTAGCAACTGAATTATTAAAGTATCGCAATAACATACCGCGCACCCCTGTGGCATATGAATTACAGGGGTGTGTTTATGTTTTATAAGGTATTAAGCTTTAAGCGGATGGCTTCCGCAGTTATGATTGTTCTCCTTTTTGCTTTTTCTGCAGGTTTTACCGCGCGAATGTTAACCGCAGCTGTCAACGGAACAATACGGCTTCTGCCAATATACTGTGTTAAGACAAACGAAAAAAAGGTCGCAGTCACATTCGATGCCGCATGGGAAAACACCGACACGCAAGAGCTTATTGAAATTCTTGACCGTTACGGTGCAAAGGCTACAT
This sequence comes from uncultured Eubacteriales bacterium, assembly GCA_964588475.1. Lineage (GTDB taxonomy): Bacteria > Bacillota > Clostridia > Oscillospirales > Acutalibacteraceae > DTU089. The sequence goes on along the minus strand of CAZPPO010000018.1, from coordinate 16,014 downwards.
TTTTCATAGTTGGCGATTGGGCAAGGAAATATCCCGATGACGTAAGAGCCATATATGGCAAGTGTCATCAAATAGCGAATCATTCAGACACACATACGGCGTTTTCCTCTCTTTCGTCTGACGAGGTACAAAAAGAAATCACTCATTGCAACGAAAAGCTTTCCGTGTTAACAGGCTGCACTCCCAAGTATGTGCGTTTCCCGTCCGGTGACTATGACAATGAGAGCATTCGTGCCGCCGAGGATATGGGATTATACGTAATTCAGTGGTCAGTTGACAGCCTTGATTATAAGGGCCTCTCCCCGGAAAGAATGACAGAACGCTTGCTTAAAAGCACAAGAGAGGGCTCAATTATACTGTTTCATACCGGGGTCTTAAATACGCCGACAGCGCTTGAGACAATACTCTCACGCCTAAAAGGACAGGGCTATTCGTTCGTAACCGTTGAGGAGCTTATTTATAAGGATAATTATAAAATCGACCATACGGGCCGGCAATTTCAAACCTCAGTCAACGACAATTGAGTTGTAGACCTTGTAAACCACAAAGCCGGGCCTTGACCCGTTTGGTTTTTTAAGATTTTTAACAGGAGTATAATCCACCGAGACTTTGTTGCTTTTTGAAAGTGAGCTGTGCTTTACCGCAAGTCTTGCCGCTTCAAGCACGGAAGCATCGCCCGGCTCTCTTCCTTTGGTACGCAGTATTATATGGGAGCCTGCGGCCTTGGTTACATGAAACCACCAGTCGGTTTTATCGGCAATCTTAAACGTAAGAAAATCGTTTTGTGTGTTGCTTCTGCCCGCAAGCACTTCTAAGCCTTCCGATGTAGTATATTTGTATGCGGAAAGCTTATCCGGCGGTGAGTCCTTAAGCGCTTTTTTATGCTTGTTCTTTATATATCCCTGGCGGGAAAGCTCTAAACGAATAAGCTCAAGCTCCTGTTCAAGCGTGGCTCTTGTGAGAGAATCCGCAACGCTCTCAAAATATCGAAGTTCCTCGTATGCCTCTTCTAAAAGACCGGTTAATTTTTGTTGTGCCGACTGCGCTTTTTTAAATTCTTTATAGTATTTTTGCGCGTTTTGTTGAGGCGAAAGGGCTGGGTCTGCCTTGATTTTAACCGATTTCTCCCCTGTATAAAAGTTCTCAACCTCATAAAATGTCAAGCCCTTTTTGAGCTTGTACTGATTTGCCGTAATAAGGTCCGCGTATATTCTTAAAAGCTCGCGTCCCTCGCATTCCTTTAGCTCTGCCTGCCGCAGGGCGATTTTTTTTGTAATTCTTTCAAGCGAATTTTCTACAAATTTGTAAAGAGCATTTGACTTAGCCCTTAGCCTTCTTAGGGTATCTCTTTCACTGTAAAACGAATCCAAAAGCAGACTGAGGTTTTCATAGCTTTGTTTTTCTGAAAAGCTCATATACTGTGCTATATTTAAAAACGAAAAGTCATAAGGCTCTTTATTCTTGAAGTAGACAACCGTGGGCTTGCTCTCCCCCTTAACCAGAATTTTTTTTAGGTCATCCAGTGTAATTTTAAGCTTTTCTTTGTCTTGTGAATTAATCTCAGATACAAGCAGATCATCCCCGAAAGCCAAAAATGCTAATTCGCGCGTCGTTAAAGGGGAAACACCTGAAATTACCTTTAGCATCGCCTGCGATACGTATTTTTCCCCAACCACACAGATTGCCTCAATAATCT
>CAZPPO010000018.1:6047-14308 GCA_964588475.1 uncultured Eubacteriales bacterium | reverse complement strand
AATCTCTTCGGTTTTGCCGCTTAATATGTTAAGCTTGTTTTGGGGCGGCGGCGGCGCGTAGGTTAAGCCGGGCAGGATTTCTCTATATGAGGACTTTGCTTCATCTATTCTTTTGACTGCATCAATAATCTTCATATTGCAGTCAACAAGTATTATGTTGCTGTGCTGTGCCATAATTTCGACAACCAGAGTGAGCCTTTCTTTGTCCCCTAATTCGTTACAGGCAAGAAAATCAAAAAAGACTACCCTGTCAAGGTTGTCCTGTCTTATATCGGTCAAGACCGACACTCCCAAGCGCTTCCTAAAAAGCATGCATAGCATTGGCGGTGTCTTTGGATTATCATAATCAAGCCTTGTGATATTAAATCTCGAACTCTCCGAATTAGCGGAAAGGAAAAGCTTAAAGTTACCCTTTCTTGTGCGCATTGAAAAAAGCAGCTCCGTTTTTGAGGGCTGGTAAATTTTATCAACCTTAGCCCCAAGAGCCGTTTCTCTAATTTCCTTTATTAAAAAATGCAGAAAAAGTCCGTCCAGCGCCATTTTTTTCTTAACTCCTATGTTAGAATCGGAGGCTTTTTTGTGTATGTTATAAACTCGACGCCCTCAAAGCGATCCTTTAACAGCTTTGCCAGCACAGGAATACAGGGAATCTCTGTTTCGTAATGACCTGCGGCAATTAAGGATATCCCGATTTCTCTTGCTTTCAGGAAGTCATGATACTTGCACTCCCCTGTAATAAAGGCATCGGCGCCGGCATCAAAAGCAAGACTCAAAAACTCTCCGCCGCTTCCGCCGCAAACAGCTATTTTAGTTATTGGTTTTCCTGAATCGACGAATACAGAATTTGTACTGAGCGTTTTATTGACATTCGACACAAGCTCTTTTGTACCTTTATATTTTTTCTTACCCGTAACCAGACAAGGACGCTGTCCATCAGGCACGGCATCTGTTAACCCGAGAGTTTTTGCAAGAATATAGCTTACGCCCTGCTTATAATTGTCAAAGCAGGTGTGATAGCCTATAACCGCTATACCGGATTTTACGGCTTTATAAACGAGTGAATCAGATAGCACACGTGTAGTTGTGCCGAATATTATCGGATGGTGAGTAACTATCAGCCCTGCCCCGATTTTTTCCGCCTCTTTTAAGACCTCTTTTGTAACGTCAAGCGATACAATAACCTTTAGCAGCTCTTTATTACTGTCACCTATCAGCAGTCCACAGTTATCCCATTCCTCGCAAGTACTAAAACCTGCAATTTCGTCCAAAAAGCATACAACATCATTTACCTTCAAGTTCACAACTCCTCTGAACGATATTAACTTTTTTTGCGTCGGCAGGACGCCTTTTTAAAATGTCATATCTGAAAAGCGATATTAAAAGGGAAATAAATATAACGGTATCCGTCAAAAAGCCCGAAATTGAACCGTTGTGAATGTTATAGAGCATCCAGCACGGAGGCGACGGGAGAGTAAGAAGCCTTATGTTCCTTTCCCTTTTAAGCCAAAAGCTTATACTCGTCAGTATCATCGAAATAAGGGGTAAAACGGAATATGCGTCACTCCATGTGTACACGCCCAAAACAATTGACGCTAAAATAAAAACGCCAAGCCACACCTTACTTCTTGCCCATTTTTTATCATCATAATAGTATATGACACATCTTAATGAGCATACAATGTTCATCGCCGCTCCGGTATAGGCTCCAATCAGAAAAAAATGAAGCACAAATATCGCTCCGGCAAGAATGTTTAAGCCTAAAATACTTTTGCGCTTCTTCATTTGAAAGACGAGAAAATATGTTATAGTCCCCATAAACCCTATAAGCTGAGCAATTATTTGCACAGGGTCGTTTCCGAAGGAAAAAGCTGTGAGACTGATTCAATCATAAATTACCTCGTAAATATCCTCGAGTATTTTAGAAAAGTGTAAGCAGCCTTGCTCATCCTGGCGATTGCGGCAGCCTTTAATTTTCATCGTTATTGCCTTTGCCTGATTCTTAAGGTATTGAACAGCCGCCTCGTCCAAATTATCCGAAAGACGTCCTATATAGGCAAAACTCGCGGTGTGTGGGTTAGTTATGCCCGAATAGACCGCGTGCATGGCTATATAAACTCGCTTCCCCTCAAAAACAGCTTTTTCTCCGAGAATTTCAAATCCGTTGTCAATTAAAGTACGGCGTAGCTCCCAGGCCCTTGTTTGAGGCTGAACAACTAAATGCTTATTATTACTTTTAAGCCACAAGGTACGTCTTATTATATCGGATATTAGTGTTCCGCCCATGCCGGCAAAGACAATTTCGTCAGCTTCGTCGGATGAAACAGCATCAAGTCCGTTCGATAGCCTAATAGCTATTTTGTCCTCAAGCTTATACTTTTTTATGGTTTTACGCGCATTGTTAAGCGGCATTTCTCTTATGTCACAGGCTATTGCCCTGTCCACTATTCCCTGCTGTATAAGAAAGACAGGCAAATAAGCATGATCCGTTCCCACATCCACAAATGTTCCGCCTCCCTTAACAAACTGAGCGGTTATAAGGAGGCGGCTGCTAAGCGAGATGCTTTTTCCCATATTATTTGTTGCTTGCAAGATAATTATTTATTTTTTTTACAAGCTCTTCGGAATCAACGCCGTGAACTCTGCAAGCCTGCTCGACAGTCTCTCCCCTTGCGGAGGGGCAGCCAAGACAGTGCATTCCCATTTCAATGAAAAATGGCGCAACGGTTCTGTCCGCATCGAGTATATCACCAATTATAGTATCTTTTGTAATTATCATTTGTTTTTCACATCCTTTTATCATTGGTAGTTATTTTATCACAAAAGCTATAAAAAATAAAGACATTTTAATATTTCCTCAATTATAAATCAATAAACTATTAAAATTAGATTATTAAGGATTGCCTTAACGAAGGTTTAATGCTAAAATATTTTGGAAGGAGTTGAAAAAATGGCGTTTAGTCCTATTTTAAGATTTATAGCTTTAAGCGATGTGCATTACAAGGATAACCCCTCTGTTGAACGCGAAAGGATGGACAGGGCAATAAGCCTTGGCTATGAGCTTTCAAAAAAGCACCCCGACTATAAAAACCTTGATGCGCTTTTTGTCGTAGGCGATTTTACCGACAGGGGTACCTTTGAACAAATGAAGGCCTTTCATGATACCTTAGCCATGGTTCTCCCTGAAACTGAAACGGTTGTTTCGCTTGCGAGCCATGAATTCAGTCGTGGCGAAAATGAGGCTCTTGAGCGTTTTTCGAATTTGTTCGGGATGGAGCCAGATACCCACAAGGTAATAAACGGCTTTCATTTTATCAGTCTGACCACGACTAACGGATGTCGTTTTTCCGACAAGAAAATAAATTGGGCAAGACAGCAGCTTGAAGAAGCAGCGGCGGACGATCCGAAAAAGCCGATTTTCTTCTTCCAGCATCCGCATATTTCGGGCACGGTTTACGGAAGCATTAATTGGGGTGAGGACGAGCTTTATGTAATGCTCATGGATTACCCTCAAATAATTAACTTTTCCGGTCATTCACACGCTCCTATAAACGACCCTCGCTCTATTCATCAAAAGCATTTTACCAGCTTAGGAACAGGTTCTTTGAGCTATTTCGAGCTTGATGAATTTGATAAAGTCTATGGCACCGTACCCCCGAAGGCAGAGGCATGTGCGCAAATGCTTATTGTTGAAGCGGACGCAGAAAACAGAGTCAGAATTTATCCGTATGACATTTTAACCGAGCACTATTTTCCGTTAATCTGGGAAATTGACGAGCCTTCAAATCCCCTTTCTTTTAAATATACCGATAAGCGATATGCTACCTGTGAGGCTCCTTACTTTCCAAAGGAAGCTCAAATTATTGTCGAGGATTGTGACAGTGACAGTATCGATTTAGTTTTACCGCAGGCAAAAACAGCTAAGGAATATGTCAACAGCTATAAGCTTTGTGTTAAAGAAACAAAAAGCGGCAGAATCTTCAGGCAGGTTTCCTTTTGGTCTGAGTATTATTTTTATAATATGCCAAATACACTTTCCTATTCGATTACCGCTTTGAAGCCGAAAACCGAATATGAAATATCTCTATATGCCGAAAGCTTTTGGAATACGACATCCGCTCCTTTATCAATTATAGCAACCACAAAATAAAGAGGAAAGGCAGTGACAACATGGAAAAAATAAGCACAAAGGGCAGACGCTTCATCGACGAGTTCAAAAGAGAAAGAATTTTTTCGGGACTTAATGTCTGTGATAAGTATCATTTCGGTACGGGGAAAACCGATTATGCCTATTTTCCGGAGGAATTTCCGTTTGACAGATTTGTCGAGCTTGGCTTCAACATAATCAGGCTCGGTTTTACATGGAGTGTTATAGAGCCCCAGCCGAGAGTCTATAACAATAAATTCCTCTCAAGTGTGGAGCGCTTTCTCAATAAGTGTTCTGAAAAAGGAATATATGTATTTTTGGATATGCATCAGGACTTATATTCTTATTATTGCTCAGGCGACGGTGCGCCCCGCTGGGCAACGCTTACTGATAAATACATACCCTTTAAGCCGAAATTCGTTTGGGCTGAACCTTATTTTTACGGAAGAGCCTGCCACAGGGCATTTGATAATTTTTGGGCGAATAAAACGGTTAACGGTACGGGACTTCAGGATTATTTTGCCGACGCCTGGAAGCATATAGCTAACCGGTTTAAGGATCACCCTGCGCTTTTCGGCTTTGATATTCTTAATGAACCGTTCCCGGGTTCTGACGGAATGAAAATTTCCAAAAAAGTTGTAGGTCAGGTAGCTTATGTAACGCTTAAGGATAAGAGAATAAAAAAATCAAAGCTCATCCGCGATGCCTTAGGCAAAGAAAAACCACGCGCGCTTGACCAATATACGGCAGAAATAATGAAAACACTTGTCCCGGATAAGGTTGAGGAAATATATAAATTTGATACGCAAAGGTATATGCCTTTCCTCAATAAAACAGCATCGGCTATAAGAGAGGCTACGGATAACGGTATTATCTTTATAGAAAACTGTTATTTTTCGAATATCGGAATTCCCTGCAGCAACTCGCCTATAACCGTAAATGGCAAAACCGAGCCAAATCAATGCTTTGCACCTCACGCTTATGATATTATGGTCGATACCCCAGCCTATAAATATGCCAACAACTCCAGAGTCGGTTTTCTGTTTGAGCAACACAGGAAGACGCAGGAAAGGCTTGATATTCCGGTATTAGTCGGAGAGTGGGGAGGAAATGCCGAGGGCAGCGAATGGTTTCCCCATGTAGAATTTCTTCTTGATTTATTTGACGGGTACAAATGGAGCAATACATATTGGTGCTATGTGGACGGCTTGCTTGACAAGCCTCTTATGAGTGTGCTTTCAAGACCGTATCCTAAGGCGGTTACGGGCGTGATTGAGTATTATAAATATGACAAAGCGGCAAAAACGTTTACACTAAGGTTTAATCAGGACAAAAAGTATGATGCTCCCTGTGTTATATTTTCCCCCTTTGAATGCAAGAATGTGGAAACAGACGGAATTTTTGAAATTAAGTCGCTGGGGCGCGCTTATGAGATTTTTATCACCACGGAAAAGGGCGAACACACAGTCAAGCTCAGCTTTTAGCTTTAGCGTTCTCCGTTAAAATTTGTTAAATTGTCATTTTGATATTGACATAATCCGATTTCGTGATATTATTATGGGGTGACTTTATCACTTAAAAGCGATAAAATGTGTTGCGAAAGGCGGAAACAAGATATGAATGACGGGGTTACGAGCGGAGAAAAAAGCATCATTTTTGTTACTATTATTCTTTACGTTCTGCTAATGCTCGCAATCGGTCTTTTTTACTCAAGAAGGGTAAAAAATGTATCCGATTTAACTGTTGGCGGGAGAAACGTCGGAGCCTGGATGTCCGCTCTCAGTTACGGAAGCGCCTATTTTTCAGCTGTAATGTTCGTCGGTTATGCCGGAGCAACGGGTTGGAATTTCGGACTTTGGGGTGTTCTGGCAGGCATCGGAAACGCTGTTTTCGGCTCATATCTTGCCTGGAAGCTGCTCGCAGTAAGAACACGAAATATTGCCAAAAGACTGAAGATTCAATCAATGCCTCAGTTTTTCTTTCTTAGATTTAACTCCTCCTCCTTGCGCGTGTTCTCTGCTGTTGTGATGTTTGTCTTCCTTATTCCGTACTCTGCCTCCGTCTATAAAGGTCTGGCAAGTATCTGCAGCGTGCTTCTGGGTATTTCGGAATTGCCTTGCATGATTATTATTGCTGCGGTTTCCGCTCTTCTCTTGTTCTTGGGTGGTTATCTCGCTCAGGTCAGAGCCGATTTTGCCCAGGGAATAGTCATGATGATTGGCGTTTCTCTTATGATTCTTTTTATAATTCGTGCTAAAGCTGTCAGCGCAACAGGCAATCTTTTAGATGGTTTTTCCTCAATCTTCGAGTTTTCCAAAAACGAAGGTCTGCCCTCACTGGGCTTCAATAAGTGGGTTTCCTTGATGGCAACGGTTCTCATGACCAGCTTCGGCACATGGGGTCTTCCTCATATGATTCAGAAGTATTACGGGATAAGAGATGACGCCCAGGCTAAAAAGGGAGTCAGAATATCAACCCTCTTCTCGCTTCTGGTAGCGGGTGGCGGATACTTTATCGGCAGCTTGTGCTTCCTGTTCTTTAGGGGAACAATGCCCGAAGGCGGTCAGGATTACATAATCCCGAATATGCTCAAAATGGCCGATATGCCTGCGGTTCTGCTCGGACTGATTCTTGTATTGCTCGTTTCGGCCTCTGTCACAACTCTTTCCTCTCTTGCACTCACAGCGAGCTCTGTCTTTTCAATGGATTTGATTAAGTTTAAGTTTAAGAAAAATTTACAGGACAAACCGCTTCAACATCTCATTAAGGCCATTTGCCTTCTTTTCGTCGCCTGTTCATTTATTGTGGCAAGAACAAAAACGCCTATTTTGGATATGATGAGTTACTCCTGGGGGATCATTTCGGGTTCTTTTTTAGCCCCGTATCTTCTCCCCCTGTATTCCAAAAAAATTAATAAAACAGGAGCTTGGGCAGGTGTGCTTACGGGCTTTTGCATCGCGATGATACCTGCCTTATCAAAAGTAATCCTCATTTCAATGGGCAATCCAACATCAAGTGACAACAGCATCATTTCCTCTTTTATATCCCTGAGCTCAAAGGGTCCACTGTTCGCATGTATCGCTATGATTAGCTCACTTGCGGTATGTTATGCCGCAAGCAGACTTACGGCTAAGAGCGCGGATGAAAACAAGATGTTCTATGAGGGCGAGATAAATGAGGCCCTCACAAAATAACAAAAGGAATGTATTGAATGCCAATTACCGATTTTCTTGAAAACAACGCAAGGCTTTATAAGGATGATATAAGTCTTGTGGAAATCAACCCCTGCCTTCCTGATAAAAATCTTGTTACCTGGAAGGAATTTTCACTTATTGAACCGAGTAGCCATAACGGGAGAAGATGCGAGCTTACTTGGGGAGAATTTGACAAAAAAGCAAACCGTTTTGCCAATTTTCTTCTCTCAAGGGGTATTAAAAAGGGCGACAGAGTTGCTATTCTTTTAATGAACTGTATCGAATGGCTCCCTATTTATTTCGGAATTCTTAAAACGGGCGCTCTCGCGGTTCCGCTCAATTTTAGATATACTTCCGAGGAAATTAAATACTGCTTAAAGCTTTCCGAATGCTGCACTCTCGTATTCGGTCCCGAGTTTATCGGAAGAATTGAAGAAGTCTATGGCAGGATACCACCAGTTAAGCTGCTGCTTTATGCCGGAGAGGAATGCCCTACATTTGCAGAAAGCTATGACAAGCTCGTAACATACTGCTCGTCAAAGAGTCCGAGCGTTTCATTGTCAGATGATGACGATGCGGCAATTTATTTTTCTTCGGGGACTACGGGGTTTCCAAAGGCAATTTTACATATACACAGAAGCCTTGTTCACGCATGTAAAACTGAGCAACAGCACCATATGCAAACTAAGGAGGATGTGTTTTTGTGTATTCCTCCCCTTTATCATACAGGCGCGAAGATGCACTGGTTCGGAAATCTTATTTGCGGCGGAAAAGCTGTGATACTAAAGGGCAATAAGCCCGAATGGACACTTAAAGCAATATCCGAAGAAAAATGTACCATAGTCTGGTTGCTAGTGCCTTGGGCACAGGATATTCTTGATTCCATAGAGCGTAAAGACATAGATATTAACGATTACCGGCTC
>CAZPPO010000018.1:0-6037 GCA_964588475.1 uncultured Eubacteriales bacterium | reverse complement strand
ACTGGAGGATTATGAACTCGGACAGTGGCGCTTGATGCATATCGGCGCGCAGCCCGTGCCGCAAAGCCTTATCAAAAGGTGGCATACTTTTTTCCCTAATCACAAATATGACACCAACTACGGACTTAGCGAGTCAACCGGTCCCGGCTGCGTTCATCTTGGCGTTGATAATATCGATAAGGTCGGCTCCATAGGCAAAGCAGGCTTTGGCTGGGAAACTAAAATTGTTGACGAGAAAAGAGTCTGCGTAAAAAGAGGTGAAGTCGGCGAGCTTGCGGTAAAAGGACCTGCGGTTATGAAGTGCTATTATAATGATGAAAAGGCAACAAATGAAGTTCTTTCGGACGGCTGGCTTTTCACTGGGGATATGGCAATGGAGGATAACGACGGTTTTATTTATCTTGTTGACAGAAAAAAGGATGTAATTATAACAGGCGGAGAAAATATATATCCGGTACAAATTGAAGACTTCTTGCGCAAAAGCGATGCCATAAAGGACTGTGCGGTAATAGGCGTTCCAGATAAACGGCTCGGAGAAATAGCGGCAGCTGTTATAGAGCTTAAAAAGGGCTATAGCTTGAGTGAGACACAGGTTAATGAATTTTGCCTTGAGCTTCCTCGTTATAAAAGACCCCGTGTCATAATATTCGCGGATATACCCCGTAATCCGACGGGAAAAATTGAGAAGCCTAAGCTTCGTAAAATGTACTGCGGAGACAGCTTAGTAGCTAAGCAGGTACAAAACTGATTGAAAGGATTTGTTAATTTGAAAGAACTTCTCCTGGGAAATGAAGCCATCGCAAGAGGGTTGTATGAGGCAGGCTGTAAAATTATCTCGAGCTATCCCGGAACACCGAGCACAGAGATAACCGAAGCAGCCGCAAAATATAAGGAAATATACAGCGAATGGGCCGTTAATGAGAAGGTCGCAGCGGAGGTTGCTATCGGAGCATCAATTGCAGGTGTGAGGGCTTGCTGCGCTATGAAGCATGTTGGTCTTAATGTTGCCGCGGACCCTCTTTATACCGCGTCATACACCGGCGTTAACGCGGGACTTGTATTTGCTGTTGCAGATGACCCCGGCATGCATTCCTCACAAAATGAGCAAGACACTCGCAATCACGCAATAGGTGCAAAGGTCCCTGTGCTTGAGCCTTCTGATTCGAGTGAGGCTCTTGAGTTTACGAAGCTCGCCTTTGATATTTCCGAGCAATATGACACCCCTGTAATACTAAGGCTGTCTACAAGGGTTTCACACTCAAGAAGCATTGTGCAGCTTAAAAAGCTTATAGAGCTTGAAAAGAAGGAATATGTTAAAAATCCCGAAAAATATGTAATGATGCCCGCAATGGCTAAAAAAAGACGTGTTTTTATTAGCTTGTTATGCGCCAAAAGAAGCTTTTGGAGCTTTGTGAAAAAGCTTCCTTCAACAAGGTCGAAATCAAAGATACGAAAATCGGAGTAATTACCTCGGGCATCTCATATACTTATGTCAAGGAAGCGCTAAAAGACAAAGCAAGTGTTTTGAAGCTGGGTATGACAAATCCCCTTCCTGTCAAGCTCATTAAGGAATTTGCAAAAAATGTGGACAAGCTCTATGTTGTTGAGGAGCTTGACGATATAATAGAGTCACATTGTAAAAAGCATGCAGTAGAGGTTACAGGAAAAGAAATATTCCCAAGGTATGGCGAATTGTCGCAGAATATAGTTAGGCAAGGAATATTCGGTGAGAAAAGCGAGGGTGTAACCTCTGCCTTCTCTGACCTTGTGCCGCGTCCGCCCGTCCTATGTCCGGGCTGTCCCCACAGGGCATTGTTTTATACCTTAGGCAAAGAAAAGGTTTTTGTCAGCGGCGATATCGGCTGCTACACCCTGGGTGCACTTGCCCCCTTAAACGGTATGGACACTTGTGTTTGCATGGGCGCTTCTATAGGGGCTCTTCACGGATACAACAAAGCAAATAATGAGTGCACAAGCTCTAAATCCGTTGCAATTATAGGCGATTCCACTTTTATACATTCGGGAATTACCGGACTTATTAATATCGCTTACAATAAGGGTACCTCAAAGGTAATAATTGCCGATAACAGCATAACGGGAATGACCGGTCATCAGCAAAACCCGATGTCAGGCCTCACCCTGGCAGGCGAACCGACGGCTACTGTTGATTTGGAGGCACTTGCCAAAGCCATCGGTATTAAAAATGTCAGTGTAATAGATCCAAATAACCTAAGTGAAAGCCGTGAGGTAATTCGTCGGGAGCTTAACAATGACGGACCCTCGGTAATTATAAGCCGCAGACCGTGTGCGCTCTTAAAGCACGTTAAGCGTGAGCCTGCCATAATTCCAAACACAGAAAAATGTAACGGTTGCGGTCTGTGTATGCAGATAGGCTGTCCGGCAATTAGTATAAATGACGGAAAAGTAAATATAAACGAAACGCTTTGCGTCGGGTGCGGTGTATGTACACAGCTTTGCAAGCGCGGCGTCTTGACTCGGGAGATTAAGGAATGAAGGATTTAGCTATAATGATAGTCGGAGTCGGGGGTCAGGGAAGCTTGCTTGCCAGCAAGCTTTTAGGCAAACTCTTTATGGATTCCGGATTAGATGTAAAGGTTTCTGAGGTTCACGGAATGTCCCAGCGAGGGGGCAGTGTCGTTACGTATGTCAAATGTGGCAAAAAGGTTTATTCACCTATTATAGAAGAAGGTCAGGCAGATATAATTATCTCATTTGAGCAGCTTGAAGCCGCTCGATGGCTCCCTTGTCTTAAAAAGGGAGGAATAATCATCATGAATACCCAAACCATTATGCCGATGCCCGTTATAACAGGCAGGGCGTCTTATCCTGTTGACATTCAAAAAAAGCTGAAAGAGTGTGCTGTAAGGTTAGTAATAGCTGATGCCCTTTCTCTCGCAAAACAGGCAGGGAGCGAAAAAGCGACAAACACCGTTTTGCTCGGTGTTGCCGCAAAATTTTCCGATATTTCAAAAGATAAATGGATAGAGGCTGTAAAAAACACGGTTCCTCAAAAGCATTTAGTCTTAAATCTTAAGGCCTTTGAGTTAGGTTATACTTTATAAGTCGTATGTCTGCCCGTCCTCACATATTACTACGTTACCCGTAAAATTTTCTTGGGCGTCAAGAAGGGCGGCTTGAGGATCTTTTAAGATGTTCCTACCATTATGGATGAAGAAGAGGTTTTTTACCTCTTTTTTTTCCTTTGTCAGACACCGTGCCACCTCGCCGGAATTGTGGTGACCCGTTTCCATCAGAAAATAATCGACTTTACTGTCAAGAAGCCGCATAACATCTTGTAGCTTTGTATCTCCGGAAAATACTATTCTTTTCCCCTCAGAGTTTATTTCGTATGAAAAGGAGCGCCAGGACTCATTATCCTTTTTGGGGATATGGTTGTTATGATGTGCTTTAACAGTAAAATCATCAAATTCACTTTCATATATAATGCCATCTGTCACCTTATGAGGCAAAATTGAAAAATCACATGAAAAGTTGCCCTCGGTATTCTTAAGTATTTGCATATACCCCTCCCAGGTTGAAAGATCAGGAATAAACAAATCGATATTCTTGCTGTCGGGAGGGCGTTTGCGAACATTGACGAGTTTTCTGATATTCCACATTAAAAGCCCTAGGCCCCCTACATGGTCCATGTGGGTATGGGATATAAATATACTGCGTATTTTTAATAAATCAACACCCATAAGACAAGCCGTATAGGAGCTTGTTTCTCCTGCGTCAAACCAGTATAACCCGTTATTAAGCTCAAAGGCGAAGCCTAAATGATGCCTGCCCTTCATTGGCTCTGTCCCCGCGCATGTGCCGAATGTGTGTAGCTTCAAAAGAGTCACTCCAATATACAATATTTTGTGTTTATTTTACAAATTCTTTCTTTATTATACTCTATTTAGTACATTTAGTCAATAATTGAGGTGTATTTTTTGTTATTTTGACAATAGCATATGGATATAATTTATGATAGAATACTTATAATAATAAGGATGATTAAATATGAGGCTTGCCGGACTGCAAAAACTTTCACTTCTGGATTTTCCGGGAAAAACCTGCTGTACCGTTTTTACGCTTGGATGTAATTTCAGGTGTCCGTTTTGTCATAATGGTTCGCTTGTGCTTTGCTCCGATAATTCAATACGCCTGTCCGAAGAAGAGTTTTTTGCTTATTTAATTCAACGGAAAAAACTCATAGAAGGAGTTTGCATAACAGGCGGCGAACCGCTTATCCATTCGGATATTGAAGAATTTATGAAGAAAATCAAGGCTTTAGGCTACCTTGTAAAGCTCGATACAAACGGCTCCTTCCCCGAAAAGCTCGCAAGCATCATCGAAAAGGGTCTTTGCGATTTTGTTGCAATGGACATAAAAGCGTCAAAAGACGGATATCTGCGCGCAATAGGTCTTTCGGACTTTGAGTATTCAAAAATAGAGAAAAGTATGGATGTTCTGCTAAAAAGCAATATCCCTTATGAGTTTCGTACCACAGTGGTAAAAGAAATTCACAGCGATGATGATTTTAAGTCAATAGCCGAGCGCATAAAGGGAGCACCACGTTATACACTGCAAAGCTTCGTAAATTCGGATGATGTCATAAATAAAAGGCTTAGCTCGTATTCACAAACCGATATTGAGCGCTTTGCATCATATTTTTTTGGTAAAGTCGGAGAGATAGTAATAAAGTAATCTCTATATATAGTGTAATTTTGCAATAATTTTATTTATTATATCAATATATTGTGTTTTTTCTATTGACAAAGAAAGAAAGCTGATATATAATTCATCGTGCACGACAAAATACAAATCATTGAGAGGTATTCCACATGTATCAAGTAGTTAAAAGAGACGGAGCGTTAGTACATTTTGATATTTCTAAAATAACCGCTGCTATTCAAAAAGCCTTTGAGGCTTTGGATAAAAATTATAATCAAAATATTATTGACCTTTTAGCATTAAAGGTTACAGCGGATTATGAGTCAAAAATAAAAGACGACAAAATCTTTGTTGAGGATATCCAGGACAGTGTTGAATCCGTACTCGTTCAGGCAGGCTATGCCGATGTTGCCAAATGTTATATCCTTTACAGGAAAAACAGGGAAAAAATCCGAAATATGAAATCCACTATTCTTGATTACAAGGATATAGTGGACAGCTATGTTAAGGTTACAGACTGGCGTGTCAAGGAAAATTCAACCGTTACGTATTCCGTCGGCGGACTTATCTTAAGTAACTCCGGTGCAATAACAGCCAATTACTGGCTTTCCGAAATATATGATGAAGAAATCGCAAACGCTCACCGAAACGCAGATATGCATATACATGATCTTTCGATGTTAACAGGATACTGTGCCGGTTGGTCGCTTCGCCAGCTCATTCAGGAGGGGCTGGGCGGAATATCCGGAAAAATAACGTCATCCCCTGCAAGTCACCTTGCGACTCTTTGCAATCAAATGGTAAACTTCCTGGGTATTATGCAAAACGAATGGGCAGGCGCGCAGGCGTTTTCCTCATTTGATACTTATCTGGCTCCTTTCGTAAAAGCCGATAACCTCAGCTTCGGAGCCGTCAAAAAAAGCATTGAGTCTTTTGTGTTCGGTGTTAATACCCCCAGCCGCTGGGGAACTCAGGCTCCGTTTTCAAACATAACTCTCGATTGGACCGTCCCCTCAGACCTCGCCGAACAGTATTGTATTGTTGGCGGCAAAGAGATGGACTTTAAATATAAAGACTGCAAAAAAGAAATGGATATGATAAACAAAGCGTTTATTGAAATAATGATTGAGGGCGACGCCAATGGCAGGGGCTTCCAATATCCTATTCCCACTTATTCCATAACTCGTGATTTTGATTGGTCGGATACGGAAAATAACAAGCTGTTGTTTGAAATGACATCTAAATACGGCACACCCTACTTTTCCAATTATATTAACAGCGATATGCAGCCTAGTGATGTCAGGAGCATGTGCTGCAGGCTGAGGATAGACAACCGCGAACTGCGCCGCAGGGG
>CAZPPO010000017.1:4384-18194 GCA_964588475.1 uncultured Eubacteriales bacterium | reverse complement strand
GACAGCATGATAAAGGCGGGCATACTCAACGGCGATATAGTTATCTCAGAAAGGACCCCGTATGCCGCAAACGGTGAGATTGTCATAGCAATGATTGAAGATGAAGCTACGGTGAAGCGTTTTTACAAAGAAAAAGGACACTTCAGACTTCAGCCGGAAAATGATGACTATGAGCCTATAGTTTCCAATGAAGTCGTTATATTGGGGAAGGTTCTCGCGCTTTATCGGGAGCTTGATTAAAATTTGCAAAAAGCTATCCCTCAGAGCTTAAAGACTTTTATAAAAATTAAGGCCCCCGTCAATTGACGGGGGCTTATCTTTATCGCCATTACTCAAATTTTACGGCTGTGCCTGAGGCGATGACCATCATCATACCGTTGTTTGTACCGAGAACCTCATAATCTACCTTCATACCTACTATAGCGTTCGCGCCCATAGAGGAGGCGCGGCTTGCCATTTCCTGCAGGGCGCTGGTCCTTGCTTTTATAAGCTCTTCCTCATACGATGAGCTTCTGCCGCCCAAGAAATTAGAAATACCTGCCATAAAGTCCTTAACAAAGTTTACGCCGGCTACAACCTCTCCGAATACCGGTCCGAGATACTGTTCTATGCTGTGACCTTCAATAGAGGGTGTCGAAGTTATTACCATTTTTTCACCTCCAATCATCGGGAGTTCCGGTAAAATCAGTTATATTGTCTTTCATAGGCCTTCCTTCGCGAAGCTGAGTTATACCCAGCCTCTTAAAGTCCTCATAAAGCCTTCTGTTTTCATCCATCCAGCCCGAAAAGTTTTCTGTACGCGAAAACTCTCTTACCCTATTGCAGCCCTTCCAATACCTCCAGGAAAGCTCGCTTCTTTCAACATTTTCCCGAATCTCTTCGTCCACGGCAAGGGCTTTGGCGTTAACCCAAAGCTCATCAATATACTTAATTTCGTTCTTTGTCAGAGAAAGAACGCTTCGGTCGCTCATGCTTCTGAAAATAGTCATATGGTTACCGTTTAAGCCTGTTTTGTCGCATGTGATTCTTATATACTCCTTTACATATTGCCAGGAGTCTGCGTAATATTCCCTAAGAAACCCGTCAGATTCCTTTTCAAGGTCGCAGTAAGGATCCCATAAAAGGCGAGAGAGAAGATATGCCCTGTATTCGGCAAACTCCGCATCGCAATTCGATGCCGAGTAGTTTCCCTCCTCATAAACCCCGACCACGTTATTTTGTGCAAAAAGCTGCATATTTGCCTGAATTACGTTAAAATTCGGGAATGGTCCTGCAAAATGCGCATAATTTGTTGTGTAATCCCATACGTACAATCTGTTTGAAATCTCAGACCACCTTTCAAGGTCCTCACAAAACCGTATGTTCTGTTCACAATCAGGGTCGTTTAGGGCGTGGGAAAAACAGCATTCAATAGAGCAAAGCCGTACTATTACGTTATCTAAGGGCTTTATATGCTTTGGAGGAGTTCGAGTATACTGATAGGCGAAGGTGTCTATAGCGGCATCGGGAAAATCATCCTTAATAGCATCGGCAACCTTGTTTACAAAGGTAAGCATTGTCCCCGCATGAGAACCCTCGTAATCGTCAATGGCCTTGCATGAGGCACATTCACAGTAATCCTGGTTGTCATGCTGAGTAAGGGAAACGATTGCGTCCGGATCAGTTTTAAGAATTTCCCTGACCTTTGAAAGAACTATATCATATACCTCGGGGTTTGTAAGACACAGCTGATTTGGAGTTCGCTCCTTCCCGTGAAGTGCGAAATATTCGGGATGTGCTTCAAAATATTGCGAGGAGGGGCAAATGCTTGTGGTAAGGGTATGGCAGAAACCGCCGACATACCCCATGAAGCCGCCGTTTTCATCCGAAAGCGGGCGATAAGTGTTCCCGTTTAATCTGTTTGCAAGGCTGTACTCGACATTTTTAGGACTAATCCAATCCGTTTCTCTGTATTCAAGAAGAGGCTTTTCGGTAATGCTTAAATCTACGGGAACCTTGACACAGCTGCTTTTAGGAAGATGAATAAGGTCGTGGGTGTAAAAGCGGCAGCCAAGAGCTTCTAAAAAGGCATAAACCCCGTAAAGCGTTCCGCGCTTTTCGGCACCTGCGATAATGATTTTTTTGCCGAGAGTAAAGACATTGACATCCTCAAGACCGAAGGCGGAGCGATCGATAAGATACTCCTCTCCCTCTCGATTTGTTTTTCCTACAATTATTTCCTTGTCGCAAGCTTCGGTGAGGTCTGATACAATGGGAAGCCTTACGCCGCTGATTTCCTCTAAATAGTGCTGAAGCTTAACGGCCGCAGTGTATTCGCTGTCCCCCTGCGCTTTAGCACAGACAATAACGTAATCGCTCGCCTCGTTTTCGATTAAGTTCATAGTTTCAGCCTCCTCGGGCTCGACGATATAATCCCCCGGTACAAACGGTGGAATAACGGGATTTATGGAGTTTCCGATAATTAAATACAATACAGAAATAAGAGCTGCGGTTTTTTTGATAATTTCTAAAATATTGTTATACATAAAACTCCCTTTCGTTTACTACAGCCTATTGCGGCTTTTGTTTTCCGCATTCACGGCAGAACTTGCCGTCGTTCTCGGTGCCGCAGGAGCATTTCCACTTGTCCGAT
The DNA here is from genome assembly GCA_964588475.1 of uncultured Eubacteriales bacterium. GTDB lineage: Bacteria > Bacillota > Clostridia > Oscillospirales > Acutalibacteraceae > DTU089. The sequence continues at coordinate 15,562 of CAZPPO010000017.1, read as the reverse complement.
ACCTTTGCTTTGCCGCAGCTGCCGCAGAAGTTTCCCGTGTTTTCGGCGCCGCAGGAGCATTTCCACTTGTCCGATACCTTTGCTTTGCCGCAGCTGCCGCAGAAATTCCCTGTGTTTTCGGTACCGCACGGGCATTTCCATTTGTCCGCCTTGCTTTGTTCTGCGCCAAGCTCAAAAAGGCCTTTTGTAGCGCCGGCACCCATAGTCTGCGCCATATTAAGACCCGCAAAGGCCATAAACGCGCCTGCTCCTTCATTGGCGGCGGCGGACTTCATCGCCTCGGCCTGAGCTTCGGTAAGCGTTGCCGCAGCCATAGTAGGATCCTTAAGCACGGCGCTTCTTTGGAGCATCTTAATCATTTCCTCGTCTTCCTCGGAAGCCGTTACCGAGCTTACGCCGAAGGAGGATATTTTTATTCCCCTTAACTGTTCCCACTTTGACGAGAGAACCTCGTTGAGCGCATTTGCAAGCTCCATTGCATGACCGGGAAGAGCACTGTATCGAATGCCCATCTCGGAGATTTTTGCGAACGCAGGCTGTAAAGCCGTCAGAAGCTCTGAACGAAGCTGCTGGTCAATTTCCCCGCGACTGTACTCGTCGTCAACATTTCCGCTGACATTTTTATAAAACAGTATTGGGTCTGTCAACCTATAAGAGTATTCGCCGTGGCAGCGTATCGCGATATCCACATCCAAAGCGATGTTTTTATCCACAACTCTGAACGGAACAGGGTTAGGCGTGCCGTATTTATTTCCGACAATTTCCTTTGTGTTGAAATAATAGACTCTTTGATCCTTTGCTGTGTCGGCCCCGTACGTAAAGCGCTTGGCGAAGGTCTTAAAGCTGTCCTTAAGTCCCTTCCCTAAGCCGCCTTCAAAAACGCTGGGCTCACTGGACGTGTCATAGGTAAAGCGGCCGGGCTCTGCACAAAGCTCGACAATCTCCCCTTGGTCAACAATCATCATGCACTGACCCTCGTTAACCACAATGCCGGAGCCGTTTGTAATCAGGTTATTACTTCCCTTTGTGTTTGAAGAGCGACCCGTATAACGCTTTTCGCCCTTTAACACCAAAATATCGGAGGCGATAGCATCACATACGAAGAATTCTTTCCACTGGTCGGCAAGGACTCCTCCCGCGGAACCCGCCAATGCTTTAATTAATCCCATAGTTCTGCCCCTTTCAAGCGTTTTTTTGATTTTAACATACAATAAATAAAAAGTACAGATTTTTATTAATCTGTACTAAGTGAGGAAGGGCTTTTATTCGTAATTTTGTAAAAATTCCTTTAATCTTTCGGTAGGATTCAAACTGAATACCTCCTGCGGCGTTCCGCACGAGTTTATTACGCCGTCATCCATAAAAATTACCTTGGTTGATACAGCCTGGGCAAACGCCATCTCATGAGTTACTATGACCATCGTCATATTTTCGCTTGCAAGCTTTTTAATAACCTTTAAAATTTCACCGGTAAGCTCAGGGTCGAGAGCGCTCGTAGGCTCATCGAAAAACAGGATTTTCGGTTCTAAGGCCATCGCCCTTGCTATGGATACACGCTGCTGCTGACCACCCGAAAGCTCACAAGGATAGCTGCTTAGCTTATCTGAAAGCCCGACGCGCTCTAAAATCCTTTTGGCGTTAAGCTCTATTTCCTCATTTATTTGCCGTCTGTTTTCCTTGTAATCTGCACGCTCCTTTGCAAGCTCCTTTACCGCAAGAGTTACATTTGCAAGCACTGTGTATTGAGGAAAGAGGTTAAAGGACTGAAAAACGAGACCTACCTGCAGTTGATTGTCCCGCTTTTGCCTTTTTGTAAGCTTTTCGGACGAGGAACCGTCAAAAACCGTTTTTCCGTTTACGCGTATTATACCGCCGTTTGCCGTCTCAAGCTGATTTATGCAGCGAAGCAAAGTGGTTTTTCCGCTTCCGGACGAGCCGATAACAGAGAGAACCTCACCCTCACAAAGGTCAAAGGAAATTCCCTTCAAAACCTTTGACCTGCCAAAGCTTTTTGTTAAATTTACAACCTCAAGAATCGGCAGAGCACTCAGTCCCTTCTCTATGTTTTATAATAATCAAGCTTTTTCTCGAAATAGTTAAACAGCAGTGTCAGGAATCCGCAAAACACAAGATAAAAGACCCCGGTATAAAACAGTGGCCATAATATAGCCTCTTTGGCAATAAAGCGTTCCGCCGCCTTTATAATTTCCACTATTGCTATTACCCGAATTAACGATGTATCCTTTACAAGCGTTATAATCTCGTTGCTCATGGGAGGAAGAATGTTTTTGACAACCTGCATTAAAACAACCTTAAAAAAGGTTTGCGTCTTAGTAAGACCGAGCACCTGACCCGCCTCGTATTGTCCTACGGGAATACTTTCGATTCCGCCTCTGTATATCTCGGAAAAATAGGCGGCATAGTTTATTACAAATGTAATAAGCGCCGCAAGAAAACGGTCATCCTTGAAGATGGGGTAATTAAAGAGTATGCCGGGGACATAGAAAACGACAATAATCTGGAGCATCAAGGGCGTGCCCCTGATGATCCAGACAAATGTTTTAGACGGTAAGCTGAATAGCCTATGCTTGGACATTGAGCCGAAGGCAATAAGAAAACCAAGCGGCAAAGCAAATAAAAGAGTAAGCCCGAAAAGCTTCAGCGTTACGAAAAACCCCTCAAAAAGAGCGAGAGTTATTTCGAAAAAAGACATTAAACCAACCTTTGTTCAGCTTGCTTAAATCAATATTAGTTTGCAAGAGATTCGGCAAGACCGTATTTCTCGGCGATAGCCGTTATTGTTCCGTCTGCTTTTAATTCGGCAAGTATGGAATCAACCTTTTCGGTGAGATCGGAACCCTTGCGGAAGCCTATCGCATAGTACTCCTCGGCGGCAAACTCAGTGTCGAGAATCGTAAGAGTTGTGAAGTCGCCTTCTTCCTTGTTGATAAGGTAAGCTGCCATTGTATAGTCTATAACCGCGGCGTCGGCAGTCTTTGCGATAACCTCTTTAAGAGCATCGGTCTGACCGGATTGTCCGATATACGTGTTGTCCTTGAGAACCTCGTTAGCCGAAACAGCATCCTCGCCTGCGGAGCCTGCTTCCGCCACAAGTGCGGCATCTGTAAGAGAAGCTACGTCTGTATATTTGGAAGAGTCCCCTTTTCTTATAACTATAACCTGCTTGTTAATCATATATTCCTTTGAAAAGCTGACCTGTCCTTGTCTTTCCGCGTTAACGGTGAAGCCATTCCAAATACAGTCGATAGTTTTGCCGTTTAGCTCTTCGATTTTGTTATCCCAATTAATAAGCTGGAATTGAGCGGTAACACCAAGCTTTTCGCAGACCTTTTCGGCAAGCTCGGCGTCAAAGCCCACCCATTTGCCGCTTGCGTCCTGATAATCCATCGGCTCAAAATCAGTAATGCCGATAACAAGCTTTTTGTTGGCTGTTATGTAAGCTACATCCTCAAGCGTTGTTTCTTTTCCCATACAGGAAGCGAGAGTGAAAACAGCAACACCTGCAAGAGCAAGGCAAATAATTGCAAGAATTTTCTTTTTCATATTTGTTACCTCCGATTATTTAGTTGTCGAGTCATATTAGCAAATTAGCGCGATAAAGTAAAGAGCCCGCTTGAAAATTCGGTGAATTACACAATATAGACCTGTAAAAAAGCCTCTGTTGTGTGTATTATTATAAAATCAGTCAGTAATTCTACCTTTGTGCCTACTGTCAACAAGAGAGGGTATCAGCAATAACGCCCTTTTTGCAAGCTGCTGCACAACAGGATTTCTTATAAGATCGCCGCACGAATTGGCAAGCGCAAGGGCAATCGCTGTGCTATCGGGAGTGCTTGTGGGGAAAATATCTACTTTTCCTCTTGCCTTAAACTTAAATCTCAGACATCTTTTTGCAATCGTTGTTACGGGACGCAAGGAAATTGACAGCTCATTATCGCTTAACCATAATGCCGTACAGCACACCAAATAGCTGATTTTTCCCAAGACCATCGTGCCGTAACGCTGGTGACCGTCCATTCCGCAAACTATGCTGTTAAACTCGTCGCCCTCAGACCAGGAAACGGTGCACTCGTTTTCCCCGAAATTGAACACAAAATCGTTGAAATTACCTGCTTTATCTATTGCCATATATGTAACTGCAAGCGGCATAACACTCACGGGAAAGCCGATTAGGTTTAATAATATTTTTTTTCGCACCTTGATTTTTTTACCCTCAATTTTCGCTTCGAGCGGACTTCGTCGGGACAAGGCAGGCCTGTCAATCGGTGAAAGAGAGAGAAGCTCCTTTAGATTGGGAACTGCCGTTTTGCCGCCGTGAGGATTTATAAACGCCTTTGGAAAGTGGCGCCAGATACAGTCCCTTGCCTCCTGCTCGTCGGCAATTGCGCCTGTGACAACAACGACTGCATTAAGCTCCTCAAAGACCATACCGAATTGAGAGAACATTCCGTCTGCTCTGTAGCTTTGCTTACAACCTCCGTTTCTCCACAGACAATAGCCATAGCCTTGCTTTGCGTCAAGGTCGTTGCAAAAGGAGTTGTCCGAAACAGGAGAGCACGCTTCCTTAACAAAGCCCTCGGGCAGAATTTGTTTTCCGTTTATTTTGCCGTCGCCGGCAAAGCACAGCATAAGCTTAGCCAGATCCTCGGTTTTCAGATATGAGCCCCAGCCTCCCGCCTCGATTCCCTCGCTGTCCGTTTCCCAAAACGGCATATCAATAGACAAGGGCTCAAAAAGGCGCGGTCTTAAAAAATCGCGCAGGGACAACTCCGTTGTTTTTCTAACCGCCGCGCTGAGCATATAGACGTTTTCGTTTGTATATCTGAATTCTTCGCCCGGTGACGCATACCACGGACAGCTGAGAAAGCTTTCTATCCAATCGGTTTTGCCTTTGTCGGCAAGAATATTCACGCTTTTCCCCGCTGTCATAGTAATAAGATGGCGTATGGTAAGCTTATCGAGCTTTTTATCCTTTTTCCCGCGTACATATTCGGGGAATATGTCCACAAGGAGAGTGTCAAGCGAAAAAAAGCCTTCATCGACAGCAAAAGCAACGGCTGCCCCGGTAAGGGTTTTACTTACAGAATACATGGCGTGAGGAGTATCTGCCGTAAAGGGCGCCCTGAAGCATTCCCCCGCAACCTTTCCGTTCCTGACAATCATAAAGCTGTGAAACTCAAGTTGGTTTTCCTCCATATCTCTTAAAAACTCTAAAATTTCGGTTGAGGAAACCCCGACCGATTCGGGGGTTTTAGCACGGGGAATATTGTACTTTTCCATAAATTGTACCTCCACGGATAGTGTGTATATCTTTAATTCTTGCTTATTTAAACGAATTAAAAGGCTCCGGCAAAAGCTCCTTTAAGGCTTTCTCCCTGACAGAGCCGTCCTTGTCTTTCATTATGACTAAAAAATCACCCGAGCAAAATTCCGACATTACCTGTCTGCAGACACCGCAAGGAGAGCAGCAAAAGGTAAGCTTACCGTCCCTGCCGCCGACTACGGCTATTTTTTCAAACTCTCTTTCTCCTTCGCTGAGCGCCTTGAAAAAGGCGGTTCTTTCCGCGCAGACAGTAGGGGAGAAGGCGGCGTTTTCAATATTGCAGCCGAGATATACCCGCCCGCTTTTTGTCAGCAGTGCAGCTCCTACCGTGAAGCCCGAATACGGCGAATAGGCAAAACGCATAGCCAGAAAGGCCATTTCGGCAAGCTTTACATTATCCATAGTATCAGCTCCTTCAGTGGTGGCAGATTAAATCAGACGGAAAGCTTTGCGGTTTTCAAGGCGAGAGTAATCATGCTTGAAAAGGAGCTTTGGCGCTCCTTTGCACTTAACGCTTCCCCGGTTATTAGACTGTCTGAAACGGTGAGAACCGAAAGGGCGCGCTTTTTTGCACGTGCGGCATTCATATAAAGCGCAGCGCTTTCCATCTCTACCGCCAAAACGCCCATTTTGGCCCAGAGAAAACGGCCGCCTTTGTTATCCGGCTTTGCGTCCTCTTCATTATAAAAAATATCGGAGGAAAGAACGTTTCCGACATGAGCCTTAAGACCGGTATTGTCCGCAATTTTTTTGCAAAGACTGAGCAAATAATAGTCCGCGATAGGAGAATAATCACCAGGAAGGCAAAAGGACTTGACGAAAGAGGAGTTAGTACACGCCCCCATTGCCAAAACGATATCCATAACCTCGACGCCTTCTTTAATAGCTCCGCATGAGCCTATCCTTATAATGCTATCAACCTCGAAAAAATTAAAAAGCTCATAGCTGTATATTCCCATCGAGGGCATACCCATACCGCTTGCCATAACGGAGACCCTTGCCCCTTCAAATTCACCCGTATAGCCTTGTATTCCTCTGACATCATTGACCAGCACAGCCTTGTCAAGAAAATTTTCAGCGATGAATTTTGAGCGAAGAGGATCGCCCGGCATTAAAACCGTTTTTGCGAAATCATCGGGCTTCGCATTTATGTGCGGGGTAGGATAAGGGGTATTCATAAAAATCATCCTTTCACGGTTATCATATATTATACCATATTTTTAAAGGTCAGCATAGATATATAAGCTTAAATATTTAAAATATTAAAAGAAGCGAAAAAATTCGCATTGAAAACGCAGCCTTGCTGTGATATACTGAAAAATAAAGCGGAAAGGTGTGTTTCCTATGGTCTGTGATAAATTTGGAAAAGAAGGACTGACCTTTGACGACGTGCTTCTTGTTCCTTCTGAGTCTGATGTTTTGCCGGCAGACGTCGACCTTAAAACAAGGCTTACAAAAAACATTTTGCTTAACACCCCTATTATGACTGCGGCTATGGACACCGTTACCGAAACTCGTATGGCAATTGCGATTGCGCGTGAGGGAGGCATCGGTGTTATTCATAAAAATATGACTATTGAAGAGCAGGCGATAATGGTGGACAGGGTAAAGAGGAGCGAAAACGGCGTTATATCAAACCCGTTTTTTCTGTCTCCCGAGCATTATGCCTATGACGCAATGGACCTTATGCAGCGATTTAAGATTTCCGGTGTACCCATTTGTGAAAACGGAAAGCTTGTAGGAATACTGACAAATCGCGATCTTCGCTTTATGACGGATTTCAACATCAAGATAAGTGAGGTTATGACAAAAGACAACCTTATAACCTCACATATCGGGACAACCCTTGAAGAAGCTCAGCAGGTTCTTATGAAGCACAAAATCGAAAAGCTTCCGCTTGTCGACGAGAACGGAATACTTAAAGGGCTTATAACCATAAAAGACATTAAGAAGGCAGTGGAATATCCGAATTCCTCGAGGGATAATAAGGGGAGACTGTTGTGCGCCGCCGCTTTGGGAGCGACAGGAGATGTTCTTGAGAGAGCGGCCGAATTAGCCGAGGCGGAGGTTGATGCCTTTGTGCTCGATTCCGCGCACGGGCACAGCAGAAACATAATTAACGCGGTTAAAAAGGTAAAGACAGCCTTTCCCGGCATTTCAGTTATAGCCGGCAACGTAGCTACCGCTGAGGGGACAAGAAGTCTCATAGACGCGGGAGCCGATGCGGTTAAAATCGGAATAGGTCCCGGATCGATTTGCACAACACGCGTAATAGCGGGGATAGGAGTTCCTCAGATAACAGCTATATACGACTGCGCAAACGAGGCGGGGAAAAGCTCAATACCCGTAATAGGCGACGGAGGAATCAAGTATTCGGGAGATATTGTAAAGGCGCTTGCGGCAGGCGCAAATGTAGTGATGATAGGCTCTCTTGTGGCGGGCTGCGAGGAATCACCCGGAGATACCGAAATATATCAGGGCAGGCAGTTCAAGGTTTACAGGGGTATGGGAAGCATAGGCGCAATGAGCTGCGGCAGCACTGACAGGTATTTCCAAACCGGCAACAAGAAGCTTGTTCCAGAAGGCGTGGAAGGGCGCGTGCCATACAAAGGCTCTCTTTCCGATACAGTATTTCAAATGCTCGGCGGCGTCCGCTCGGGAATGGGATACTGCGGCTGCAGGAGCATAAAAGAGCTACAAGAAAATTCCAGATTTATACGAATAACCGGCGCAGGTCTTAAGGAAAGCCATCCCCACGACGTTTATATCACAAAGGAAGCACCTAACTATTCAGGCAATCTATAAGAGAAAAAGAGAAGAAACCGGAAGTAAGGCTTCTCGGTTTCTTCTTTATTTTTAAATAGAGCTTATATCTGCGGAATTTCGATTGAAATTTCTCTGCCGAGTCTTGCGGAGCGCGCAATACCGTCAATAATAGCCTGGTTATAAATAATCTGGCTTGAAGGAACAGGTGAGGGAAGCCCATATTCAACGGCGTCGATAAACGAGCGAATCTTTTTATCAAAATTATCGCCTTTGTTTTTAGCCTCGGGAATGGTTGTATCAACACAAATTCCCGCCACATTGTGATAAACCTTGAGCGGACCGCCTATGGAGCCGTTCCAGCAATCTGTAGAGGGGATACGCAAGCCGCCCTCTTTACCTAGTATAATTGCGTCACCGGGAGTGTCAATATGCATAGCCCATGCAATACGGAAGTCGAGAATTATTCCGCCCTCAAGCCTGACGAATGCCGCTGCGAAATCGTCAACGCCAAACTTCTCGGCGTATTCGGGCTTTTCAAGGTAATCAGGGCGCTTTCCGAAAAAGTCTGAAGTATATCCGGTTACGGTGAGCGGCTTCGGATATCCGACGGCGTTTAGAACCATATCGAGCGAATAACAGCCAATGTCACCCAGAGCGCCAAGTCCCGCGGTATCCTTTTCAATAAAGGAGGTGCCGAAGGGCGTGGGAATGCCATGCCTCCTGCCGCCTCCGGTTTGAATATAATAAATATCACCCAGCTCGCCCGACTGGACAATTCTCTTTACCATTTTCATGTTTTCGTCAAAACGCGGCTGGAAGCCTATAGAGAGAATCTTTCCGCTCTTTTTTTCGGCTCGGCATATTGCGACTGCCTCCTCAAGCGTTACGCACATGGGCTTTTCAAGTAAAACATTCACACCCTTTTCGAGTGCGTATATAGCGCATTGTGCATGGGTTGAGTTATATGTACAAACACTCACGGCGTCAAGCTCTTCGGCATCGAGCATTTCCTTATGGCTTCTGTAGCATCTCATTTCGGGGTGAGAGTACCTCTCACAAAAAGCCGCCGCCTTCCCCTCAATAAGATCTGCCGCCGCAACCAGCTCTACATCGGGGCATTTTTCATAACTGTGAATATGAGCCTCGGCAATCCAACCCGTGCCTATTATCCCGACCTTCAGCTTTTTCCCGTCGTAAAGCTTGCCTTGCTCTTGCTTTGTCTTGTAAGCGTCTAATATGCTTGTTGACATATAGTAACCTCCAAAAATATTGTTGTAAACACAGTATCACATTTAAGGTTCGCTTTCAAGGCGAACATTTAAATATTTATTGTTTTTTCCCGCACACTTTACATTTTTCCAAAAGGCCGATTTCCCCTCCGCAGTACTGACAAAGCCCTTGTTCTATCCATTGAAATTGAAGCTCCCGTTTACGGTCGCGCTGCGTGCTTCCCCATGGATTTTTCGCAAAAATGTAAACTGAAAATTCAAAATTCTTCGGCAGCCTGACATTTGCAAGGGCTGTGCAGCCCTCGAACGCCGACATTCCGAGAAAGGTTACGCTGTCAGGGATATAAACCGTTGTAAGACTTGTGCAGTTTTCAAAAGCTGAGTTTCCGATAGAGGTCACACCTTCGGGTATATGTATTTTGCTAAGCCCCGTACATCGCTCAAAGGAATAATTGCCGATTCTCTTAATGGTAGAGGGTAAGGTGATGCTGGTTATAGAACTGCAGAATTCAAAAACATGAGGCTCGATTGTTTTTAAGGCAGGTGGAAGAATAACATTTTTAATACGTGTACAGCCCTTAAATGCAGAATCGGCAATAGCGGTGACGCTCGGGGGAATATGGAGCTGCGTTAATCCCGTGCAGCATTCAAACGCATAGTTGCCTATATATTTTAAGGCTTTCGGAAATGTCACGCTCTTAATAAAGGGACACAAGCTGAACGCCCTGTTTCCAATATGCATAACACCATCCGGTATGATAACATTTTCAGCCTTCCCACCGTACTTTTCCAAAATGGTTCCCCTTACGGCAAAGTCACTTGAAACACTTAAGGGGCTGTTTGAAACCGAGGATAAGGTATTGCCTACGATGTTGAAAAGCTTAATGGCCCTATCGACAATAAAAGCTGCCTTGCAAATTTCGCAAACACCTGCTTCGTCGGACGACTCTACCTTTATTATTGCCCCGCATTTCGGGCATTTAGCCTCTACCAATGACATTGCCTTCACCATCCTTTCAATAATTCGGCAACACACAGCAAGACTCTTCTTTTTGAATAATAAAAATTTCCCTATTATATATTATCACATCTTTAGGAAATAAACAACAAAAACATAAATTTTCCCTTAAAATATAAATAGAAAAACCCCCGCACAAAAGGGGGGGGTATTTTCTTAAGCAGAAAGAGAAAAGTTTATTCTCCTTGCGTACTTGTATTGGCAATATCAATATATTTCCAAGTCATTACAGACAGTGTACAAAATTATGAACAGTTTGTGAACTTTTATTTTTTCTGATTTTATTTTAAAAATTATAAAATCTGACAGCATTAAAAATGCTTTACTTTGAAAGAGCGTTGTTATATAATACATTTTTGGAGGGATGATGAATATGAGGTATACAGGTGTAACGGCAAGGGGAATAATAGCCCCGGTTTTTCAGCAGGGAGACGATTTGATTTCGGCGGTTTGTAAAAGCGTTACAGATGCTGCGAAATACGAGAATTTTTTGCTTAATGACGGCGATATAGTGGCTGTAACAGAGGCGGTCGTTGCCAGAACTCAGGGAAACTATGCCTCATGTGCTCAGATAGAGAAGGATATCCGCAAGAAGTTTGGCGGCAAGGATATGGGAATAGTATTTCCTATTCTCAGCAGAAACCGTTTTTCCGTAATTCTTAAGGCAATAGCTAATTCATGTGAAAAGCTGTATATCCAGCTCTCATATCCCGCGGACGAGGTCGGTAATCAGCTGATAGATATAGACGATATTGATAACAACCGGGTAAATCCCTTTGCGGACAGCTTTACCGAAAAAGAATTCAGAGACATATTCGGTG
>CAZPPO010000017.1:0-4374 GCA_964588475.1 uncultured Eubacteriales bacterium | reverse complement strand
GTGAAAATACAGTACATCGGTTTACGGGCGTGGATTATATAAAGTATTACAAAAGTTTTTCTGACAATATTGAAATTGTTTTTTCAAACGACCCGAAACACATTCTGAAATATACTAAAAATGTACTTAATTGTGACATTCATATGCGCCACAGAACTCAAAGAATACTAAGGCAAGCGGGAGCAAGCCGCTCATACAGGCTTGATGAAATACTTAATCTGCCTGTCGATAACAGCGGATACAACCCGAAATACGGACTGTTGGGCTCTAACAAGGCAACCGAGGATAAAATTAAGCTGTTCCCCAGGGACACCGACGCGTTCGTAAACGACCTTTACAATGCCATTAACAAAATTACGGGAAAGAAAATCGAAGTCATGATATACGGCGACGGGGGATTTAAGGACCCCGTTGGCGGGATCTGGGAGCTTGCCGACCCCGTTGTATCGCCATCCTACACGGCGCGTCTCGAGGGCACGCCTAATGAACTGAAAATGAAGTATTTTGCGGATAATGAATTTTCTGCTCTTCAGGGAGAAGAGCTTGCAATGCAAATGAAAAGAAAAATCAGGGAAAAAGGCAAGAACCTCTTCGCTGACACAAGCTCACAGGGAACAACTCCCAGAAGAATAACGGATTTACTGGGAAGTCTTTGCGACCTGACAAGCGGAAGCGGCGACAGGGGCACTCCTATTGTGCTAATACAGGGATATTTTTCAAACTTTGCGACGGAGTAAATTATAAATTGCAAATTGTAAGTTGCAAGTAGGAAGTTGGAAGTTGGAAGTTGGAAGTTGCAAGTTATAGGTTGTGAGTTTTGTCAGTTATAATTCAGGCTGGTCTCTGAGAGGAATTTCAGTATTTCGTATTGCGCTTTTGCTTCGGCTTTGGCGCCGGCTAAGTCGTGTTCCTTGTAATTTCCGCATTCCTCTTTTGAGGCTCCGGGAATTTCTCCTTGATATTCGGAAATGAATTTTAGCGCTCGAACTGTTAATGAAAGCGCGTCGCTGTTGGATATACCTCTCGTTAGAAAATAAAAACCCGTTCTGCAACCCATCGGTCCGAAATAAATAATATTTTCCTTATATTCGCTGTTTCTGACAAATGTTGCAAACAGGTGCTCTATTGTATGAATAGCTGCGTTATCCATAACAGGCTCGATATTGGGAAGACGCATACGCAGATCGTATGTGACGATATCCCCGTCAAGTCTTGAAATATACATACCCCTTTTAAGCGAAGTGTGATTAATCTTAAAGCTTTCTATTTTTTCCATAACAGTCTCCTTTATATTGCCGAAAAAAGCCGCTCAATTTCAAGTAAGAGATTTTTGTGTTCATTCTCTTTCAATAATGGGTCGGCTTTAATTATTTCCTTCGCCACTTTACCTGCTTCAAGCAGTGCTTTTGAATCGGTCATAAGGCTAGCGATTTGCATTTCCGGCAGGCCGTGCTGTCTGTTGCCGAAAAAGTCACCCGGGCCCCGCATTTGCAAGTCCTTATCGGCAATTGCAAATCCGTCCGAGGTTTTACACAGAATGTCGAATCTCTCGAGAGCGTCGCTGCTTTGGGCATCGGATACGAGAATACAAAACGACTGTTCGCTGCCCCTGCCTATTCTCCCGCGAAGCTGGTGAAGCTGTGATAGGCCGAAGCGCTCGGAATTTTCTATCAGCATAACATTAGCATTAGGAATGTCTATGCCAACTTCAATTACGACGGTAGAAACGAGCAGGGAGATTTTACCCGAAGAAAAATCCGACATTACGGCATCCTTTTCCCCTGATTTCATTTGACCGTGAAGCAGCCCGATTTTATATTTTTTGAAGTGTGTATCCCTTAGAAATTCAAAATATTGAACCGCGGGTACAAGACCGCTTTTACTTTCCTCTACAAGAGGGCAAATCACAAACGCCTGTCTTCCCTTATCTATATGTTTCTTAATAAAAGTATAAATTCTATTTCTGTATGCCGTGGTTACCTGATAGGTTTTAACGGGCACTCTGCCTGACGGAATTTCATCAAGCAGCGACACGTCCAAATCACCGTAAATCACCATGGCCAAGGTCCGGGGAATAGGTGTTGCGGACATTACAAGCATGTGAGGGCTCTTGCCCTTTGTGCCTAAAGCCGCTCTTTGTGCTACTCCGAAGCGGTGTTGCTCGTCCGTAATAACAAGGCCGAGCCTCGAAAACGAGATATCGCTTTGGATTATTGCGTGCGTGCCGACGACTATATGGCATTCGCCTTTATTGAGAGCATCCTTAATACGCCTTTTTTCTTTAGCCGGAGTGCTTCCTGTAATCCGCTCGACGCATATACCCTTAGAGGCATACAGCCTTGTAAGAGTGGAAAAGTGCTGCAAAGCAAGCACCTCTGTGGGAACCATCATAGCGCATTGAAAGTCGTTTTTACAAACACTGTACATTATTGCCGCAGCTACGGCTGTTTTGCCCGAGCCGACATCTCCGGACAAAAGTCTGCTCATTGACCGCCCCCTCTTCATATCCGACGCAGCTTCACCTACACATCTGATTTGCGCTTGTGTAGGCTTAAAGGGGAGCAGATCTAAAAACTCGCCTGTAAAGTCATTTCGGATAAAGGGAGAGGCTGAGGACATATTGTCGTTTTTTATACGCAGCAGTCCAAGCTGCAGCACGAGCAACTCCTCGAAGACAAGCCTTCGTTTAGCCGCGTCTAAAGCGACGTGGTCCTTTGGAAAATGTATATTGCTCAGCGCATCCTCAAGAGAGGGCAGGAGATATTTTTTTATAATATCGTAAGGCAAGGTTTCGCTGATGTTATCCTTTAATCCGTCAAGAGCCAATGAAACACAGCGTTCTATGAATTTTGAATTGAGAGACCCTCTTTGACGATATACGGGTCGTATTTTTTCCGCATCACGAGCCGGGGCAAAGGCGGGAGAAAGCATTTCGACAACACCGTGGCGGTTTTTTGTAAGCTTGCCGAAAAAGAGGTACTCCTGCCCTTCCTTTAGAGAACTCGAGATATATTTATTATTAAAAAAAACCAGATTAAGAATATCCGAGCCGTCAAACACGCTTATTTTACATAAAAGCGTGTTGTTTTTTGTCTTGACCTCAGTAGGAACGGATAAAACACTTGCCTTGATACAGCACAGCTCGTTAAGGGGGGCGTCATAGATAGGTACGACAAGACTCCAATCCTCATATCTGAGAGGATAATACCTGACAAGAGCGCCGACCGAGTACAGACCAAGCTTTGCGAACTGCTTGGCGCGCGTCTCGCCCACACCCTTTAGGTATTGAAGTCTTGTGTCAAAATTAAACATAGCCTTCCTCATGTAAAGCTCTGGTTATTGAACCGAAATAATATAATAGTATACAGGTTGTCCGCCGTCTATGCATACTATTTCGCATTCCTTGCCGAACCTCTGGTTAAGCATATTGATAAGCTCGTTTGCCTCCTCTTTTTTTACATCTTTACCGTAATACACCGTGATAAGAGAAGTTTTTTTGCCTACAAGATGCTTAATCGTTTTAAACGCGGCGAGAAGGACACTTTCCTCGACTGTCACAATTTTACCGTTTTCAATTCCCAAGATGCTGCCTTTTTTTATTTGCTGGGCGCCCATATTACTGTCCTTTGCCGCATAGGTTATCAAAGCGGTAGAAACCTTTTCGGCGGCTTTCAGCATATTAAGATGGTTTTCCTCGCCCGTCAAGCTTTCGTCAAAGCTAAGAGCGGCGGCGATTCCCTCGGGCAGTGTGCGCGTATGGAGCACTCGTATAATTTTACCGGAAAGAGGGATAGTCTGTTCGGCCGCCATTATTATATTTTTATTATTTGGGAGTACGAAAATTTCTCTTGCGGGAATTTTTTCGATTGCCCTTAAAATATCGTCTGTACTCGGATTCATGGTTTGCCCGCCGCTGACCACAATGTCTACCCCTATATCGGTCAAAATCTGCTCGATTTTGCTGCCGCAGGCAACTGCAACAATGCCGAAGGGTTTTTCCCCGCGAGATTCGTCAGCGTCTTGTTCCTCAAGGCTTCCACGCTCCTTCAAGGGAAGGGCTCCCCATGAAGCATTTTCATGCTGATTGCGCATATTATCAATTTTTATGTTTATAAGCTGTCCGTAAAGAAGGGCTTTTGTCAAGACGTTGCCGGGTTCATTGGAATGGCAATGAACCTTTATTATGGAAGAATCCTCTACTACAACAACACAGTCTCCTACAGCTTCAAGATAGGCTCGAAGGAGAGAGGGAGACTGCTCGCTTGCTTCCTTCTTTGAGATTAAAAATTCAATACAATAGGCATAGGGTATTTCCTCTGTGAGGCGTTCAGCGGTGGAAGCAGGGCTTATGACGTCTTCCTTTATGTCCTTGTC
>CAZPPO010000016.1:0-18561 GCA_964588475.1 uncultured Eubacteriales bacterium | reverse complement strand
ATAAACCAACCTAATATCTTCTTTATCATTTGTTGAGGATAAGTGCTTTCTGAGATGATAAATTGTGGGATATTTTTCATAGTAATCTTTTTCAGTAAAATCACTGCTATTAAATATTGTATAAATGTCCGACCTTAAAACCTCACTTTTATCCTCGTTCCATAACGCTGACTCTTTAAGGCGAAGGAAAAAATTTGCATCAACAGAAGCGACATCATTATATAATATATCTTGCAATAAGCTTATTCTGTTTTTTCTTCGATCATATCTTCTGCGTGTAGAACGGGCAATTCTACGGTTTTTAGCCTGCATTCCCTCACTGAAAAGATTGACTCCCCACATATTTTGGCCCTTAAACTTAAGTAATTTGCCATATTCATCAGTTACTGCATACCCGACAGAATTAGTTCCAATATCAAGGCCGATATTATAATTCTCAATTTTTTTCATCTTTCTCTTGCACTCCTTAAAATAATGTGTTATAGTGAAAATGTTCTTATTACCAATTAGAACGACACTACGAGTTAAAATAAAGGTTTACCCTAAATGCCGAGCAATCGGCCGCCGCTTAGGCGGTTTTAAGTCACCAATTGGTGGCTTATTTTTTTATTTTTTAGCTAATTCTATTGTATTCCTAATACCTATCACTTACTATAATAATATTCCTTCGCACCCTTGTCAACCAAATATTTCCAAATTATTGCTTAATCCCCCAAGATATACTAAAAAGTGACAGTTAATGATTTTTATGGTTTTCGTCAATATATTGACAATGTTCTGTTAAGTGTAATACTCATTAATCATCCTAAACAGCGCACTTTATTTTTTAGTGTTTGACAAAGCTAAACAAATAATGATAAACTATATCTGTATAAATAATTCAAGATATGGGAGGATTTTGTTATGCTTAAAAAAGCTCTTTCGTTGGTTCTTGTTTTAGCGGTTGCGGTTTTATCCGTCCCGATTATATCCCTGCCGCGCGCCTTTGCCTCGGATTGGCAAGCTGTTTTGACATACGAAACGAATTCTGACAATACCGGTATTATCATTACCGAGTGTGACGATTCGGCAAGCGGTATTCTTGAGATACCCAGTCAGATTAACGGTCTGCCTGTTATAAGTATAGGCGACGAGGCATTTTATCGGTGTTCCTCGCTTACGAGCGTAATTATACCCGATACTGTTACACGCATCGGTGTACTGGGTTTCTCGCTTTGCTCTATCACAAGTGTTGTAATAGGAAACGGTGTAACCGATTTAGAGCTCTATGCATTTTATTACTGTGATAAGCTTACAAGTATATCCTTGCCGGACAGTGTTGTTAACATCGGCCCCGAGGCCTTCAGAGGGTGCTCGGCAATTGTCAGCATAACGTTTGGCAGCGGTGTTAAAAATATCGGTATGGATGCTATAACACTCTGCGCGTCGCTCACCTCAATAAATGTCAGCGCAGAAAATCAACATTTCAGCAGTGTTGACGGTGTTTTATTTGACAAGTCAAAAACTACTCTTGTCAAATATCCGGATAAAAAAAGCGAAAGCTATACCGTACCCAACGGTGTAACAAGTATTTCGTACAATGCGTTCGCCTATAGTTCGTCACTTACGGGAATAACTATTCCCAACACCGTTACGAGTATTGACGGTTACGCGTTTGCCTATTGTTCGTCACTTACAAGCATATCTCTTCCCGACAGCGTAACAAGCATAGGATTATATGCTTTTTATGACACGCCTTACTATAAAAACTCCTCAAACTGGGAGGACGGCGTTTTATATATCGGCAACTGCTTAATCGAGGCTAAAGCAGGCCAAGTAAGCAGCGATTACTCGATTAAACCGGGAACAGTATGTATAGCAGTTCAAGCTTTCGGTGATTGCCCGCTTACGAGCATAACGATACCCGGCAGCGTAAAAGTCATCGGATCACATGCGTTCAGAGGCTGCAATTCACTTACCGAGGTCACAATCCCCGACGGAGTTGTAAGTATTGGCGCAGATGCTTTTTTCTACAGTACTTCAATAACAAAAGTTACTATACCCGACAGTGTCACAAGCATCGGCTATGAGGCGTTTATGGGCTGTTCCTCACTTACAGACATCACTTTCGGTAACGGGTTAACAAGTATAGGCCACAGCGTTCTTAATGACTCGGCTTACTCGGGAAATCCCTCGAACTGGGAAGACTGTGTTTTATATGTAGATAATTATTTGATTAAAGCCAACAACTCTGTGCTGGGCGGTGATTATGCGATAAAACCGGGAACTCTATGCATTGCAGATCGAGCATTTTGGAATACTTGGGCACTTGAAGCCGTAGATATTCCCGAAAGCTTGAAGGCTGTCGGAGAAGGTGCATTTGTAGGCTGCTCGTTGATTAAGAACATAAAAATTCCCAAAAGCGTTGAAAAAATCGGAGAGCATGCTTTTGGTTATTCCTATGCCGATGGGGCTTATGAGAAATATGACGACTTTGTTGTTTATTGCTACACAAACAGCGCCGGAGAAGACTATGCAATCAGCAACGGTTTTGAATATGTAAATTTCTTCGAGCTCGTTGCGGGTTCTTCCCTTGTTATTGATGATGATAATAAAACTCTCATTTCATGGTCGGACAATCTGAAGGTTTCTGAATTAATCAATGAGCTTACATGCGATAATGCTTTTATATATAAAAACGATGTGCTTCTTGAAGACGGGGAAATTGTATCAACGGGTTGTGAGGTTCGTCTTGTAGACGGGAACACGGTACTTAACTCTCTTACCGTAATAATTAAGGGAGATGTTACCGGCGACGGAAAGGTTAAAATCGACGATGTGCGTAAAATCCTGCGTGTGGCGGTAGAGCTTGAGAGTTTTGAAAGCAACTTCCAAGAATGCGCTGCCGATACCGTTACTACTTCAAGAAAAATCAGTATCGAGGATGTGCGCCTTGCCCTTCGTGTCGCGGTAGGACTTCAGGAGTTCTCGATTACAACCGATATCGCGACTAATGAAGATGCTTCTATCGGCACGGAGAATGACGGCCTTGTTACGGTAACACTTACCGCAGATGCTGCCGGTGCTGAAATTTACTATACCTTAGACGGAACACAGCCTACAGCTGATTCAACAAAATATACGGTGCCATTTACGCTAAATACAGATAATCCCGATGGCGAAACAATCACAGTAAAGGCTATAGCAATCAAAGCGGGGTATGCTCACTCGCATATTGCGCAAAAGGAAGTAGTATTTAAGGCTATAGCTATTTCCACAGGGTTTATAACCTATTCCTCATCCCAGTATTTAACCGGTCAGTCTTTTAGTGTTTATGCTTCGGGCACCACCTTTGCCGACGACGCTTCAGCGTTAAATCTTGAAAACTGGAATATTGATACGGGAACCACTAATTTTCAGCCTGATAGTATAATCAGAGTAAGCGAAAAGGAATTACAGCTCTCATTTGTGCTAAAAACGGCCGGTCAAGGCAGCGGCAGAGGAACCGTTAAGGTTCAAGCCAAAGCAGCCGCATTGACCTGCGCAGCAAACAGCAATATCGTAAAAGTAACAATGTTTGAAAATATAATTTATGAAAATACAGGCGAAGTAACAGACATTAATCCCGCTACAATAGAATTGTATTACACAAATCATTTCTGGCTTCCCATTGCGCCGGAGGAAATCGCAATTAGCGAATTCACCTTTAATGATGACGGCGTTGCTATGGAAGCTGTGTTTAACGGGAACGAGTGGATTATTAATAAAGTCCCGGAATTTGCCGGAGGCGACGGAACCGTTGAAAACCCTTATAAGGTAGCTAATTCCAGACAATTGAATAATGTCAGAAAGTATCTTAATGCCAGTTTTGAACAAATAGCCGATATTGATTTGGAGGCTTTTCTTTCAGAAAACGGCGAGGGTTATAATGACGGGAAATGCTGGGAACCCATAGGATCAGAAATCCTGCCTTTTACCGGTAGCTTTGACGGTAAGGGCTTCGTCATAAGTAATCTTGAAATTAACCTTCCAAACCTCACCCATGTGGGTTTATTCGGTGAAAATAAGGGTACTATCAGGAATGCTTCATTATCAAATGTTAATGTAACAGGCAGATGGTATGTCGGCGCCCTTATAGGCAATAACAGCGGCGGCAGCATAACCGACTGTAATATGTCCGGCATTGTTAACGGAACCGCCGGTGTTACGGGAGGCTTAATCGGTTTTAGTCCCGACGGCGGGAGTATAAGCGGCTGCTTTTCTACCGGCAGTGTTTACGCCCCGAACAGCCATTATGTGGGCGGACTAATCGGCGGCTTATATTACGGTTCACTGACAGAAAGCTATTCTACCTGCAGTGTCATTGGCGGTGATTATTATGTTGGCGGTCTGCTCGGTTCAAATTATGAAAGTTTCGTTTCTAAGTGTTTTGCAACAGGTAGTGTCACCGGTGTTAATGCGGTGGGTGGTTTATCGGGAGACTCTATGTTTGGCGGTATCTTTATAAACTGCTATGCAACAGGAGCTGTTTACGGCTCTGATATGGTCGGTGGTTTAGTCGGAGATAACTACGGAACCTATGAAGGCTCCTATTCCCAAATAATTAATTCTTATTCAAAAGGACACGTTACCGGAACGACAAAAACAGGCGGTCTTGTCGGCAGAAACGAAAACGGCGCTACGGTAACAAACAGCTATTGGGATACCGATGCTTCCGGTCAAGCTGCCTCCGCCGGCGGTAGCGGCTTTCCTACATATAATATGATAATGGAAAGTAACGGCGTACAGATTTATGTTGACTGGGATTTTACAAATACCTGGGCAATAAAAACAGACCCCACCTCTTATCCTTATCTGCTTTGGCAGGGTGAAGAAAACGTCCCGTATCATTATGCTGTTTAAGCCTGATTAGTTAATCTCCTGTTTTTATAGTGTGATTTCTGAATTTCGGCTGTTAGAACTTGCCCCCTTAGACAGTCTTGAAAAGCTGAATAATAAAGCATAACGGTGAAGGAATGAAGCTTCCTTCGCCGTTGTGCTGCTTGTCCGGGTGCTATACAATTTGTATTTTTTTGCCCTTTGGGTCTCCCTTGAAGGCTTCTACAGCGTGCTCCCATGCCTCAAGACCTATATCCTCATTATAATATATGGGTACCTCGTTTAGATGGGCCAACGCAATTTTGCCCGTCATAAGCGCGTCATCGTTTGTAACATTGGTATGAGAATCAACAAGCCCATGCTCAAGCTCTATATTCAAGCCTTCCAAATACTCTTCGAGAGTAAATCTAGCGTTGCTAAAATCAATTCCGAGCTTGTCTGCAACTTCCTTTGCCTTAGCTAAATTAAACCTTCTCATATTAGACACTTCCTTGTTATTTCTTTTCCTTATTGAAGCAAAGGAACCAATCAAGACAGTATTTGTTATCGTCCTTGCTTTCCATTCTTTCCCTTGCGACACCGCATGAGCCCGGAGTCGGAACTATAGTATCATCGCCCGGCTTCCAATTAGCAGGTGTGGCTACCGAATCCTTGTCCGCCTTCTGCAGACCGAGGATTATTCTCTTGATTTCATCAAAGTTTCTGCCAAGAGACGCAGGATAATAAAGAATTGTACGAATAATCCCCTTCGGGTCAATGAAGAACACGGCTCTTACGGCTTGAGTGGTTGACTGTGACTGTATCATGCCGTACTTGTTCGCCACGTCCATCTTGATGTCTTCAATAAGCGGAAATTTGACCTCAACATTTTTCATGCCCTTCCACTCGAGCTCCTGAATCTTGCGAAGCCATGCGATATGAGCGTATAAAGAGTCGACGGACAAGCCTACAAGCTCGGTATTAAGCTCCTTGAATTCATCGGCCATGGATGCAAAGGTCATAAATTCCGTGGTACATACCGGGGTGAAATCCGCAGGATGTGAAAAGAGGATAACCCACTTACCCTTAAAGTCTTCGGGGAACTTAATGTTGCCTTGTGTTGTTACCGCCTCAAAGGCCGGAGCCGGGTCGCCTATTAGAGGCATCGTATAGTTTTTTTCTTCCATGTAATCAATTCTCCTTTACGATTTATTAACTCTAATATATCACAAAGATAACACAATATATGTAACCTTGTCACAATGGCTTTTTTCGTGTATGTCGTAGGTGTGCGGTTTTCAATTATAAGCCCTATATTTTATTTTTTATAACTTAAGATATACCGCAGTGTGACAATTATGCTTTACAACATCTTTTGATGCTTTGTAACTGAATCCTTGTCGGTACCCTTGCGTGGATAATCGTTTCTGCCGGACTTAAAAATCACTGAAGTAATTATGTTCGTGGATTTTTGCAGAATATGTCCGGATATATATGATAACGCTATCACAACCGGCAATAAAAGCACGAACCACAAATATGTATCACTGTTAATATTTAAAAGAGACAGCGCTCTTTTAACAACAGATACAAAAGGCCAAACAAAAAACGCATGAGTCAGATACACGTACAATAATTTGTTGCCTATTTTTATAATGGGCGTAAATAAACGGCTGTATCTAAAGAATTCTTCAACGTAAATCATTGCTTTTAGAATAAAATAAGTCGCCAGTCCCACAAGTGAGACCATAATAATGTATGAGTACTTAAATATTGGGTTAAAAAACAAAAATCCTGACGTAATGAAAATAACGGCTCCGAAAACAGCAGAAGCACCGGCTCTTGCCCTTGTCAATTTTAATTCCTTTAGTTCAAAATATAATAGCATCCCAAGGCAGAAACACGGAAATTGACTTAAAGCCGAAAAATATCCGAAAGAGTTATTTGACAAAAGCAACGCCTCATATTTGTCGGGCGCAAAAGCAGATATGGCTATTAAAGCCGTTACCGATAAAAACGAGGTGACGGCGCAAAGTATTTTCTTTTGTCTGTTGAACTTCTCAAAAAGAAAATATAATAAGGGCGTTATCAGGTATAATAGCATTGTAGTGCCGATGTACCATCCACCGGGCATAACATTATTATTGCAGAAGGGAAAAAGCCCGTTAAGAAACAATATATTACATATAATGGCAACAGGACTTCTGTTTGAACCGAAATTTAAGGCATCACCTGTCAAATGAATTAAAAGCGTGTTAACCGAAAAAATAACTGCCATCATTATATAATACGCAGGAGCGATCGCCTTCAATCGGGAAATATAAAATGCCTTGCCTGCTTTTGGATATGTGCCGCTGTGCTTATTTGAAAAAGAGCGTGCAATGCCGAACCCGGATACAACAAAAAGCATCTGACAGCCTGTTTGAAAAAATTTCAGTAAGGTAATATTTGAAGTAAATCCTTGATTATAATGGACCATTATCACCATTAACATAGAAATTCCTTTAATTATGTTCAGTGCTTGAAGTCGCTTTGAAGTATCCATTTAGATTCCCTCTTTGCAAAACATTTCGTTTAATAAACCATACCTTTTGAAAGAGTCCTTATCATTATCTCAAAGAAACGCAGTATTCTCAATATCAGAGAGGCGGGGGCGGACGGTATCGACCAATCAAGACCATAACCCTCAAGCGTTACGTCAAGATCATCGGGCTGTGCGTAATCCGTTGCTATTCCGTCAAGAAGCGGCATAATAACCGATTTTAAGACGGTATTTGCCGCCTGCAAAGCGGCGTTGCTGTTTGTTACGGGGATTGGTATTGAGCCGTCAAGGCTTGTTATAACGGATATTAAATCCTCAAAGCCCTTTGTCCCTGTAAAGTCCCCTAATATGTACGCAAGAGCGCCCTTAATTGAAGGCAGCAGAACATCGACTGCAAGGGACGATTCTTCTTCGTATGGTGCGCCCTTATAGAAATTAGCCGCTACATCCGCTACGATATCCGAGATTTTTTCATAGTCGCTTTGAGGAATCGTCTCACCGAAGGATAGCGCGATTTCCTCAAGGCTGTCATACTCCTGCGTGGTCTCCCCTGTTTCATAAACAGGAAGCGCCAAGGCATCGCCCAACCTGCCCATTATTTTTTCAAGGGCACCGTACGCCGGCGTACCCGGCTCTATGTCCAACATTCTCGCAACCTTGTTGGCACTTCCGATATTGCGCATTAGCCAATATTCCATCCCCGCCTTGAAAAATCCCGAAGAATACGCGGGAAAGTCGGATTCTATAAGAGAAAGCTGCTCGTCTGTATACCCTACCGGAAGATATGACGGGTCAACATTAGTTATATAATCGGTAGCAATTTCAACTCGGTCAGTAAAAACACTCACTGTTCTGAATGAATTCGGAGAGGTAATGAGCGAACCAGTCATAACGTCAAAAACCGTGTTGCCGCTTCTGCTTTTATAGGCTGATATGTCATTTCCGTGAATGTGACCTGTGAAAACATATTTAATTCCCTCGTCTGCAAGGAAAGCCCCAAACGAATCAAAGTCGCCGTTTTCAACCTCAATAACCTCCTGCACGGCAAAATGCCTTACGGCGCTGTGGTGCATCATTGCAATAAGTTTTTTTCCGCAATCCCGTGCGGCTTGCGCTTGTTCTTGTATCCAAGAATACAGAGATTGCGTTATTATGCCGTTGTCTTCACCTAAATTGCACGAATCTATTGCCAAAAGCCTAAGGTCTGCCCCAAGCTCCACAACATAGCTTCCTGAATTAACATCGACATTGATTGCTTCTTTGTACCCAAAATCGTTATAAATTGTTTTGAATTCATCGATTGTTACTGACTGTCCGTCGTCATTTTGCTTTTGGACATCATGATTTCCGCATATCACATAAACAGTCTTGCCGGTT
This sequence comes from uncultured Eubacteriales bacterium, assembly GCA_964588475.1. Taxonomy (GTDB): domain Bacteria; phylum Bacillota; class Clostridia; order Oscillospirales; family Acutalibacteraceae; genus DTU089. The sequence goes on along the minus strand of CAZPPO010000016.1, from coordinate 9,806 downwards.
TCCAAGCAGAATTCCCGAAGGATTTCAGCAAAGGCGGTATGGGATGCTCTCTTTCCGTTCGTAAGGTCGCCTGCTATTAACAGTATCTCCTGACCGCTCATTCTAAATTCATCGAGCATTTCCATAAGTAAGGCTTCGGACTCGGTGTTCATTTGTCCTTGTGAAGTCGCATGCGAATACATAGCGTTTCCGGGTAGATTCTGTATATCGCCCACACTTGCACAATTTGCGGCGGGTACGAAATGTGTATCAGCTATTACCTGAAACGAAAATTCCTCTCCCCCTGCGAAGGTAAGCAGGACGCTTGCCCTAAGCAAGGCTAATATTAAAAGTCCGATTATCAGTATTCTGGTCTTCATCATTTTCTCCTACCGAGATGATTTTTAATAATTTCTCTATAATAAAACAATAATTACTGCTGCCTGTAGGTTGACAAAAAGTCGCCTAAGTCGCGCATTGCTTTGGCAAGCACCTCTGGTTCGGGCAGCATTACTATTCTGAAGTGGTCCGGCTCCTTAAAGCTAAAGCCTCTGCCGGGAATTATCATTACATGCTTGCTGTGCAGATAATCCATGGCAAACTGCTGGTCATCGGATATATTGAATTTCTTTACATCGAGCTTCGGGAAAATGTAGAATGCGGCGCTGTTTTTAACATAAGTTATCCCTTCGATTTTATCAAGCTCACGGCAGGTTGCCGCTCTTTGCTCATAAAGCCTTCCGCCGGGCTTTATCATATCCCTTGTACTTTCCGGATCTGAAAGGGCAGCAGGGATAACAAGCTGCGGCAGAGCGTTTGCACATAGTCTCATCGCGCAAAGCTGTACAAGACCTGCGGCAAAATCCTTCGCAGCCTCCTTTGCGCCGCTTAAAACCATCCAGCCGCACCTGAAGCCGCAGATAATATGGGATTTTGAAAGACCGTTCACGGTAACCACAAGAAGATCGGGGGCCAATGTCGCAGTTGAAATATGCTCAAGTCCGTCCATAACAAGGCGGTCATAAATCTCATCGGAGAATATTACGAGATTGTTTTCCCTTGCTATCTTTACAAGCTCTTCAAGCGTTTCGCGCGGATAAAGCGCACCGGTGGGGTTATTGGGGTTAATAAGCACTATAGCCCTTGTTTTACGATTAATTTTTGACCTTATATCATTTATATCGGGATACCAGGCGGAGCCTTCATCGCAAATATAATGCACGGGTTTTGCGCCCGCTATATAAACTGAATTAGTCCATAGAGAATAATCCGGAGAGGGAACAAGAATTTCATCACCGTAATTGAGCAGTGCAGTTAAAGCCATTGTAACAAGCTCGCTAACTCCGTTGCCGATAAACACATCATCAGGCGTGATATCCTTTAAGCCTTTACCCTTGTGGTAGTTGCATATCGCCTCTCTCGCTTCGGGCATACCCTTGAGGTCGCAGTAAGGCACTGCCTTGTCAGCGTTGCTAAGCAGGGCATTTCTGACACTGTCTGGCATTTCAAAGCCGAAGGTCGCAGGGTTTCCTGTATTAAGGCGAAGAACATCAATACCCTCCTTGCGCATTTGCATAGCCTCGACAAACACGGGTCCGCGTATATCAGAATGCACGTTTTTAAGCTTATCCGAACGCATAATTGATTCCATAATAATCCTCTTTCCTTGTTTTTACATATTAGCTTAATTATACTTGAGTCAAATGTTTCAGTCAATAGATTGATTGCTAAATTTCATCGACATGTTGCTATTTCGCTTCAACCGGTGTATTATTCTTATAGTAATTTTGCATTACAATAAAAAATATAGGAGTAGACTCAAAAATGAAAAAGATTCTCTGCTTGCTATTCTCTTTGATGATTATCTTTACGCTGTGCTCTTGTGCTGTCGGCAATAATGATGACTTATCAAGCACAGCCCCCGCCTTGTCCGAAAAAGTAACGGTAAACATTGCCGTGCTTAAGGGTCCCACGGGTATGGGCGCCGCTTATCTTATGAAAAGAAATGAAGAAAACGAGGCTGCGAACAAATACATATTTTCAATCGAAAACGCCCCGGACGCGATTACCGGTCAGCTTGTCAGCGGCGCGCTTGATATTGCCGCGGTTCCGTCCAACCTTGCCGCCGTTATAAAAAATAAGGGCGCCGTAAATATTAAAATTATCGCCGTCAATACCTTAGGAGTTCTTTATCTTCTTGAAAAGGGAGATTCGATTTCAAAGGTTTCCGACTTAAACGGGAAAAAAGTAATTACCTCCGGCAAAGGCTCTACGGCTGAGGTGATTATTCAAAAGCTTTTCGGTAACACCTCCGCTGAGATAACTTATGCTTCCGAGCATACGGAGGCTGTAACTCTTGCCGCCTCGGGCAGTTATGATATATGTATATTGCCTGAGCCCTTTGTCACTACTCTCCTTTCTAAAAACATCGGCTACAAAATAGCCCTTGACCTGACAAAGGAATGGGAAAATGCCAAATTAGGCTCACTCCCAATGGGTTGTTTGGTGGCGCGTAATGATTTTATTGAAAATAATCCCGCCGCAATAGAAGCTTTTTTGGATGAATATGCGTCTTCTGTTGAATACGCAAATACAAATATTCCGGATGCATCCGCGATTATAGAAAAATACGGCATCATGCCCGCTGCTGTTGCCAAGATGGCAATACCCGGCTGTAATATGGTCCTAATTACCGGCAACGAAATGAAAAGCGCCGTTAAAGGCTTTTTTGATGTAATCAATGGGTTTAACAAGGCGCTCATAGGAGGAGCTGTTCCTTCGGATGACATTTTCTATTTTCCGAACTAAGGGGTGACCTTAAGGCTTGAAAAAGTTTTTCAGATTTCTTGCCGTAACAGTTATTTGGATAATCATTTGGACACTCATCTCATATTTTGTAGGGCATGAGGTCCTTCTTCCGTCGCCCTTATCAGTGGCAAGAGCCCTTTTTTTCCTGATGAAGTCGGCCGATTTTTACTTATCCTGCGGTTATTCGCTTTTAAGAATTCTATCGGGTTTTTTACTTGGGATTGCGCTCGGCGTTATTTTGGGAGCTGTTACAAAAGTCTCAAAATGGTTGAAAGAGTTTATCTCTCCTCTTTTAACGATAATCAGAGCCACTCCCATAGCCTCGTTCATAATACTGCTTATGGTTTGGATGAACAGGGACTTTATACCTGTGTTTACGTCGGTTTTAATTGTAGCTCCCATCGTTTGCAGCAGCTTCATTGCGGGAATAGAGCAAACAGACCGCAATTTGATTGAAATGGCAACCGCCTTTGGCCTTAGCCGAAAAAACAGGATAAAAAAGCTCTATATACCCTCCGTTCTTCCGTATTTTTCTTCCGCTACAGCCACTTCCCTGGGAATGGCTTGGAAGGCGGGTACGGCTGCCGAGGTTATCTGCAATCCCCATTTCGGAATAGGCTCAAGATTATATGATTCAAAAATATATCTTGAGGTGCCGGAGCTTTTCGCCTGGACGGTAGCCGTTGTTGCCCTGAGCTTTTTTTTAGAAAGACTTCTTGGGCTTGTTGCGCTGAAAATCAACAAGAGGAGGCAAACGGATGATTTCAGCGTAACATTTAAAGACGGTGAATTCGTGTGTCTTTTAGGAGCGTCCGGCTGCGGTAAAACAACAATTCTCCGTCTGGCGAGCGGGCTTTCTCTGCCCGATTCGGGAGAAGTAAGACGCGATAAATCACTTAGGCAGTCATTTGTTTTCCAGGAAAACAGATTGCTGCCATGGTATGATGCTATCGGAAATATTCTTGCCATAGCAAACGACGAGGAAAAAGCACGGTATTATCTGGGGGAGATAGGTCTTTTTGAGGATATGCATAAATTTCCCAATGAGCTAAGCGGCGGTATGAAGCGCAGATTAGCCATTGCGCGCGCACTGACCTTCGGCGGCGATGTGTTTTTTCTTGACGAGCCTCTAAGGGAGCTTGATAAAAAAACCGCTTTACTCGTTCACGACCTTTTAAGCAAGGAGCTGAAAGATAAAACGGTTATAATGGTTACTCATATTCCCGAACAGGCAAACCTTCTTGCGGACAAAACCATCACTCTCGGATAGTCTTAAGCGTAAACCCGAACTCAAAGCTCTTATCATCAAGAAGGCGTTTGTTCTTAGAATTCGCAAGAAGTCTGTCCTCACTTATCGAATTAACCCGCCAGTCAAGATTTAGATATGTTTCCTTTTTTGGCTTAAGCTCAAAATCGTGCGCTGCCTCAACCATCCTGTTTGCCGTAAAATGTGAGGCGCTGAAAGAAAAATCATCCATACCGAAGCCTTCGGCATAAATACCGATGCCTTCGGTATTTTTTATTTTTACCCACCTTGTTTTATAGCGTGAGGAGTTTTCCTGCGGACGTATGTAGTGCTCGAAGTTATCCGAAACTAAAAGCCTGTACTCACCGAAACGCGCAGCCTTGTATCTGTCCGGATAGGTTTCGGTTTTCCCCAATCCGAAATACTCTATATTTTCAAACCCGGATGGCAAAACAAGCCGAAGCCCAAGGCGCGGCAAGGGTGGCGCATTTTCACGGACGCTCCCCGAAACCGATACATTTAAGGAGCCGTCCCCATTAAATTTATACCTTCCCAATGCCCTTATAACAGGCAAACATGAATGCGCTCCCAAACAAAATGAGCATTCTACTGTAATATGACTTTCGTCGTGCTCAAGCAGCTTACACTCATACGTTTTTTGTGTAATTTTGTCAAATCGCTCTAAAAACCACCTCTCCTTAGAGCCGCCGTTGTAATTAGGTGCACGCCAAATATCAAAAGCGCTGTTTTGAGAGAGAAGCCGAGTACCGTTAAAGGAATACGCCGATATACTGCCGAAGGCCTTATCAAAAACAATGCTTACCATCCCCGCTTTTGCCCTGATAAACCTTTTATCTTCTTCAAATTCAACAGAATTTTGTTTATTAAGCTTCCTCACCTTTTTTGTCGGAATTTCAAACTGCAAAAATCCGACCTCGTACCCTTTCTCTGCCCAAGGGGTAGAATTGTTTTGAATAATGCTTATTGTTAAAAAACAGTTTTCCTTAAAGCTTCCCTTGATTTTATTTAAATCAAAAAGAGCGTACTCTTTTTCACATTGAGGCTCGATTTGTAGTGATTTTATTGTTCCATGTGCTATTTTGCCGCCGCTGTGAGAAAGCGTCCAGACAGCCGCTAAGTCAGAAAGGGATGAAAAGTATCTGACATTCTTAATTTTGACCGTTCCCCTGCCGTCAAAGCTTCCCCTAAACGGTTCATACACCTTTTTCATATCAAAATAGCCGGGGCGCGGGCGTCTGTCAGGATAAACCAAGCCGTCAAGGCAGCATATGCCGTCGTTAGGATGCTCGCCGAAATCCCCGCCGTAAAAATATCTCGGATTATTTTTTTCATCGGGAACGTTTACGGCATGGTCGCAAAACTCCCATATGCAGCCGCCGCAGAAATTATCGTATTTATCTACATAGCTCCAATAATCATACACATCCCCCGTTGTCACGGAATCTACGTATTCACACATGAACAGCGGCTTTTTATTTGACTTGTCCGTTAAATACCTTTCTATGTAATCCACCCTCGGATACATTCGGCTCTCAACATCGGATATATCGGAGTAGTCGGCTCCTTCTTCAATCGCCTTAAACTCCTTATGTGAGTTCTCATAGTGAATAATGGCTTTTTTATCTTTGCTTCTGATATACTGAGCCATAGCGCGGTGATTATCGCCGACTCCGCTCTCATTCCCGAGAGACCAAAAAATGACTGATGCATGATTTTTATCACGTTCGTAAAGGAGTCTTGCCCTGTCAACATATGCTTCTTTCCACTCGGGTAATCGTGAGAGCAAGGACCAGCGCTGCCAATCCCATTCGTCCTTGACCTCATAGCCCATACCATGCGTTTCAAGATCCGCCTCGTTAATTACATAAAAACCGTATTCATCACAAAGCTCCAAAAAGAGCGGAGAATTCGGATAATGTGAGGTGCGAATCGCGTTGACATTCGCCCTTTTCATTAGCATAAGGTCATTTATCATATCCTGCCGTGTTACGCTATAGCCGTTATCAGGGTGGCTGTCATGCCTGTTAATGCCCCTGAGCTTTATCGGTTTATTGTTCACAAGCAGCCTGCGGCGAGCTATCTTAAGCTCTCTGATTCCGATTTTTACCGGAATTACTTCATCCTCAGCAAAAATATAAAGCGTATAAAGGTAGGGTGTTTCATCATTCCATAAAAGAGGCTCATTTATGTCTATAACGAAAAAACCGCCGTCCGCTTCTCCCCTGTACGCCGTCTTGCCGTTGGGCAAAGCAAGAATGTAGCTTATCGCCTTTCCCTTATCGAAAAGCGAATAAGACACTTTTATGCGCGCACTTTTCCCGCTGCCTTGAATATCGGTTTTAACGGACAGGTCCTGTAAACCCTTTTTATTCCTGTGTAATATGTACACATCACGGAAAATGCCCGAAAGTCTGAAAAAATCCTGGTCCTCCAAATAAGTTCCGTCACACCATTTTACGACGAGTACGGTTAAAGTATTTTCTCCCTCTAATACAAGGTTCGTTATATCAAATTCGCTTGTACTGTGACTTACTTGACTGTAGCCCGCAAAGGTTTTATTTACCCAAAGATAAAAGCAGGAAGACACACCCTCAAAGTTAAGCATCAGCCTACGCCCTCGCATATCCCTCGTAACGCAAAAGGTCGTGTGATACGCTGCGCACGGGTTTTCATCGGGAACATGCGGGGGGTCGGTATGGAAAGGATATTGCAAGTTTGAGTACATCGGTTTGTCATAATCTCTATCTGTATACATCTGCCAGCAGCGCGGAACCTTTATTCTGTCGTACTCAGAAAAATCAAAAGCTTCAACACGGCTTATATCAATATCCTCAAAGGTAGGAAAAAACTTGAACTTCCACTTTTTACACAAATCCGTGTAAAACGGGGAGTTTTCCCTGTTAAGTGTAATTGCCTCATCCATTGTTGAATAAGCAATAAAATACGCGCGCGGCTTTTGAGTATTAATATGAAGTGTTTCAAGGGATTTATGAAAAGCTGAAAATTCCAAAACATCACCCCGTTTTTTTAAGAGTTTATCATAAAGCTTGTGAAAATTAAAGCGTTTTTGACATTTTCCCCAAGCAGTAATTCGGCTCTCTGGCAGCCGCATATTTTTATGTTGAATTATTTATCAAAAAACAGTCTAAAATAGAAGGACAAAGGTAGAGGGGTAATAATATGAAAATCGGTATTGTAAAAGGCTTATACTATTATGAATATGGGGATTTATATATTCATTTCCTTCAAAAGCTCGGTCATAAATGCGTTATGACCGAAACATGCGACACATCTTGCTCACTTTGTACAGATGAAGCTTGTCTTCCCGTTAAAATATATCATAAAAACGCTGTGGAGCTTTTAGCTATGGGAATAGACTGCCTGTTTTCTCCGATAATTGTCAAATGTACTAAATGCGGATTTACCTGCCCTAAGGTAATAGGAATAAACGATATGCTTAACGCCTCGTTACGTCCCTGTGTAAAAATGGTTACACCGGATTTTTCGGGTGATTTTAAGACATTTTATGCAAGGACGGGGTTAGCTCTGGGCAATAGCTCCAAAGAAATTAAAAAAGCAATTGAGGAAATGCTTGTTTTAGGGAATATGAGGGTCGGGGCTGCTTTTATGTCAATCCCAAAAATAAAATCGGCTCGGGATGATTACATTGTCTGCCTGCTGGGACATAAGTATGTTGTAGAAGATTCGTTGATAAATATGGATATTAAAAAGAGATTGAAAAAACTGAATATCCGCGTTGTAACCTCTGATATGTTCGATAACGATTTTCTCTCCTTGAGCGCCGAAAATTCTTTTAGACCGGCGCCCTTCTGGATAACGGGACGACAGTCAACAGGCCTTGCCGCTGTATTCGAGACAGCAGCTGTTGACGGCTATATTTACCTTACCGCATTCGGCTGCGGACCTGACTCTTTTATTGTACCTCTTACTAAAAAGTATATAAACCACAAAAGCTCTAAGCCGTTTATGGAGATATCCCTTGACGAGCACACCTGCGCAGCAGGACTTGACACAAGGCTTGAGGCATTCGCCGATATGCTCAAAGAGAGGGTAAGAGTATGATTGTTACATTTCCTAATTTAGGGAATATGTCGGTTTTGCTGTCCGTATTAATGCGCGAATGGAAAATTCCGTTCATAATACCCCCTAAAACTACGAGAAACACTCTTTCGCTTGGGAGCAAATATGCTCATCGAGACGCTTGTCTTCCTATGAAAATTGTTCTCGGAAATTTCGTCGAGGGTCATTTAGCGGGCGCCGATACCGCCGTATTTTTAGGGGGAAAGGGACCATGTCTGTTCGGCTGCTTCTCCGAAATGATTAGGCTTGCCTTGGAGGAAAATTCAATACCTCTTGCGGTACTGAGAATTGAAACCAATATGGACGGCGCTACGGATGCGCTTAACCTTATCAAAAAAATATCATGCAAAAGCACATTTGAAATACTCTCCCCTTTACCGGAGGGGATGCGAAGCTGCACACTGCTGGACCTTCTTGAAAATCATTTGTTGTTAATTAGAGCAACCATTGAAGACAAGCAGCGAAGAAAAGCCTTTAGTTCTTTTGAAGACGGCGTATTCGAGCTTTTAAGGAACGCTCATAGCTTCATTGAGCTTAACGCTCTTTTAAGAGCATCATTTGATGAGGCAACGCGCTTTAGAGGGCACAGAGAGAGTATACTGAGTGTCGGAATAGTCGGGGATATATATACTACAATCGATGCCGAGGTCAATGCAAGGCTCCAAAGAAGGCTTGCGGATATGGGGGTTTACAGCGAGCGTTCGATGACTATAGAAAAATGGTTCAGAGGAAAAATATCTTTATCGCCTTTCAGCTGGAAATGGTATTCAAAGCCTTATATTGAAAAGAGTATCGGCGGCTTTGCAAGACAGACTGTTGGATATGCGGCTATGTGGTCGCGCTCTTTAGACGGAATCATTCAGATTCATCCGCTAAACTGTATGCCCGAGGTAGTTGCAAAGAGCATTCTTGACTCAATAATGCGAGACCCCTGCGTCCCGTTTTTGTCTCTTGTTTTAGATGAGCTTTTGGGGGATTTGGGTTACATTACGCGTTTAGAAGCTTTTTGCGACTTATTGGAGGAGAAAAGAAGAAATGATAAACTGCTGGCTCGGAATTGATGTAGGCTCCGTAAGTACTAAGCTTGTACTTATGGACGATAAGCAAAATGTAATTAAAAAAGTATATCTGAAAACAGGAAGCTCTCCTATGAAAAGTGTGATTGCAGGATACGAAGAGCTGCTCTCGCAAACCGATGGGCAGCTGCGTATCTGCGGTGCAGGAACTACCGGAAGCGGCAGGCGTATTGCTGCGGCTATGATAAGAGCAGATGTCGTAAAAAATGAAATCACGGCGCATGGCACTGCGTCTGTTTCAGTCGACAAAGATGTAAAAACCGTTATCGAAATCGGGGGTCAGGACTCGAAAATTATTTTTATAAAAGACAGCTTTGTGTATGATTTTAATATGAATACTGTATGTGCCGCAGGAACAGGCTCGTTTCTTGACAGACAAGCCGCAAGACTCGGTATACAGGTGTCAGACATAGGCGCGCTTGCCGAAAAATCGGTTAATCCCGTAAAAATCGCTGGGAAATGTGCGGTCTTTGCAGAGTCTGATATGGTTCACCGTCAACAGGAGGGATGTAGGAGCGAGGATATATTGGCAGGACTTTGCGACGCACTTGTCAGAGGATATCTCAATAACCTTG
>CAZPPO010000015.1:11646-18800 GCA_964588475.1 uncultured Eubacteriales bacterium | reverse complement strand
AACAAACATAAGACCGAACCGCGAGGCCTCCTCCCAGGGCACCTCAAGCATTGCTATAGTACACGCGGCGTCCTTGTCCTTATGGAACTGAAGCATTTTGGAATAATCCATTTTATAGATATGGTCTCCCGAAAGCACCGCTACATATTCGGGGGAATAGCGCTCTATAAAATTTATATTCTGGTATATTGCGTTTGCGGTCCCTTTATACCATTGCGTACCTTTTATCTGCTGATACGGAGAAAGGATATGTACTCCACCCTGCGCGCGGTCAAGATCCCACGGATGACCGTTCCCTATATAGTCATTTAACTCAAGAGGCTGGTATTGGGTAAGTATTCCCACGGTATATATACCGGAGTTTACACAGTTTGACAGGGGAAAATCGATTATTCTGTATTTGCCTCCGTAGGGTACGGCGGGCTTTGCAATATTATTTGTTAAAACGCCTAAACGGCTGCCCTGACCGCCCGCTAAGAGCATCGCTATGCATTCGTTTTTGTTCGGCATTTACTTCATCCTTTCAGTTTTGTTTGAATTTGGATTTTTTTAAGGCAGATTGATGATAAGCCTGGAAGAGTAAGCTCAATACTGTAAAGCTTCCCGTGCATGGGCTTTTTGGTTGCGGTATATGTTTTTTTAAGCTTTTCTCCGCTTCCTCCGAATATTTTTTCGTCGCTATTGAATACAAGCTTGAATTCGCAGTCTGCGGGGACACCTATTAAATAAGAATCGCGTCTTACATTCGTAAAATTACAGACCGCAATTATCGACTCGTTTTGCTCGTCTGTTCGCTCAAAAGCTATTACAGAGTTGTCACAGTCATCGCTTACGAGCCATGAAAACCCCTCCCAGCTATAGTCTATTTGCCATAAAGCGGGAGTACTTTTATAAAACTCGTTTAGCTTTTTCATATAATACTGAAGCTCTTTGTGCTTGTCGTAATCTAAAAGCAGCCAGTCAAGCCCCTGATCATAGTTCCACTCAATGAACTGCCCGAATTCCTGCCCCATAAAAAGCAGTTTTTTGCCGGGGTGCGCGTACATATATCCTAAAAACGCCCTTACTCCGGCAAATTTTTCCTCATATTTGCCCGGCATTTTTTCGATCAGGGATTTTTTTCCGTGTACTACCTCATCATGGGAAATAGGTAAAATGAAATTCTCCGAAAAGGCATAAAAGAACGAAAAGGTAATAAGATCATGGTTGTACTTGCGAAAATAACCGTCAAGCGAGAAATATTTCAAAATATCGTTCATCCATCCCATGTTCCATTTAAAATTGAAGCCTAAGCCTCCAAGATAAACGGGCTTTGAAACCAATGGCCATGATGTGCTTTCCTCGGCTATAATAAGAACATCCCCAAAGTCCTCAAAAATAGCTTCATTGAGCTTTTGAAGAAATGCAACCGCCTCTAAATTTTCATTTTTTCCGTTGATGTTGGCAGTCCATTCGCCGTTTTCCCTGCCATAATCAAGATAAAGCATGGAGGCGACGGCATCTACCCTTAGTCCGTCTATATGATATGTATCAAGCCAAAAATGCGCGTTCGAGATAAGAAAGCTCTGAACCTCTTTTTTACCGTAATCAAAAACCCTTGTGCCCCACTGCAAATGCTCGCCCTTGCGCACATCGGAATACTCGTAAAGCGGCTCGCCGTCAAACTCATACAGTCCGTGCTGATCCTTTGGAAAGTGGGCAGGAACCCAGTCCATTATAACACCGATGTTCGCCTTATGGCATTGGTCTACAAAATACTTGAAGTCATCCGGTGTACCGTATCTGGAGGTTACGGCGAAATAGCCTGTTATCTGGTATCCCCATGAACCATTACATAAGGAATAACCTCTTGTGCGAGGCGGCGGTAAGAAAGGAATTTGCCGTCATCGCTCCTCTTCCACGAACCCGCATGTAGCTCATAAATACTTACCGGTGAGGAATATATTGAATCCTTTTTACGCTGTGAAAGCCACTCTTCGTCATTCCACTTAAATTTTTGAGGTATATAAATTTTAGAGGCGGTATTAGGCCTTGTCTCCATATGCAAGGCATACGGGTCGCTTTTTAACATCAATGTACCGTTAGATGAAGTAATCGCATACTTGTAAGCGTCAAAATTCTTAATACCCTTAGCGGAGCCTTCCCACACGCCACAGCTGTTTATCTGCTTCATTACGCACTCTGAAGCTTCCCAGCCGTTAAAGTCTCCCACCACAGAAACAGCCCGGGCATGAGGCGCCCAAACCCTGAATACAAACTCGTCCCCGTCCTCACTGTGAGCGCCGAAAAAATCATAAGCACGACGATTGTTCCCCTGGTGAAACACATATAACGGAAAATCGCTATTGCTTCCGGCTTTTTTCCTCATTCTTACAACTCCCAACCTAAGAAAAACATAACCTTCTTTATAATACCAAATTTTATGATGTTTATCAATATGTTTTTTAAGTATATTGTTACAAGGTCATAAATGTTGAAGCAGTCTTTTTGTGCATAGCGCATAATAAGCATTATATTTTTTTGTTGTACCGCCGCATTGTATATGCTATAATTATTTAAGCTTAGGTCTTAAGGGAGATTGCTGTATGATAAAAAGGGTTTTGCCTCTTGCAAAAAAATATTCGCTTTATGGAATTTTATCTGCACTGTCTATAGCTATTGAGGTAGCTATTGAGGTGCGTATTCCGTTTTTGCTTTCTAAAATAATTAATATTGGTATAATCGGCAATGACTTTGAGCTTGTAAAGACCCTGGGTCTTAAAATGATTTTAATGGCAGTCATTTCACTTGTGTTTGGAGCGCTTGCCTCAAGATTTTCGGCATTGTTCGGAACCGGATTCGGCTGTGAATGCAGAAAGGCTCTTTTTGAACAAATTCAAGGTTTTGCTTTTTCAAACCTTGAAAATTTCGGAACACCTTCCCTGATAACAAGACTTACCTCTGATACAAATATGCTTCAAATGGTTTTTATGATGGTTGTCAGAATATGCGTGCGCGCGCCCCTTATGTTCGTTATGGCTATTATTTATGCGATTAAAATAGATACGAGGCTTTCTTCTGTGTTTCTTCTTGTTGCCCCTGTTATGGCAATATCAGTAATACTGATAGGAAAAGCGGCGCATCCTCGCTTTAGGCGGATGTTTGAAAAATATGACGGGTTTAACCTGTCCATTCAGGAAAACCTGGCTGCTGTAAGAGTTGTAAAGGCCTTTGTCAGGGCAAAGTATGAAAAAGAAAAATTTGAGGCAGGCAACAAAGAGCTGCGCGAGGCGTCCGTTTTTGCTGAGAAGCTTATTATTCTAAACGGTCCTATTATGTCTGTTTCAATGTATTGCTCTATTGTTGTCATAATATTTTTGGGTAGCCGCTTAATTGTGGGCGGTTCGCTTGCCATCGGCGATCTTTCCGCAATAATCTCATACGTGTCTCAAATACTGATGTCCTTGATGATGATTTCGATGATACTTGTTATGTCCGTTATGGCGAAGGCTTCCCTTAACCGAATCGGAGAGGTATTGAACGAAATTCCGGCAATAAACGACGACGCTGCGGACAAATCGCTTGAGGTTGAAAACGGCAGCATAGAAATGAAAAATGTCTGCTTTAAGTACTCTTTCGAAGCTGAAAGAGATGTCCTGCAGGACATCAATCTGAAAATTAATTCCGGCGAAACCATAGGTATAATAGGCGGCACGGGAAGCGCAAAAACAACTCTCGTACAGCTGATACCAAGGCTATATGATGTCACAAGCGGGGAAATTTTTGTCGGCGGACGTCCTGTTAAGGATTACACTGTCGAAAATTTGAGAAACAGCGTTTCAATGGTATTGCAAAACAATATGCTCTTTAGCGGAAGCATAAGGGATAATCTTTTGTGGGGCGATGAAAATGCCTCTGACGAGGAAATTGAAAAGGCGTGTGAAACGGCTCAGGCGCTCAGCTTTATAAGCTCCTTTCCGGATGGCTTCGACACAGACCTGGGCCAAGGAGGCGTTAACCTTTCAGGCGGGCAAAAACAGCGGCTTACAATAGCCCGCGCCCTTTTGAAAAAGCCTAAAATTCTTATCCTTGATGACAGTACAAGCGCGCTCGACTCGGTAACCGACAAGGCTTTAAGAGACGGCTTGAAAAAACAAAAAGATATTACCCTTATTATAATAGCTCAAAGGATTGCCTGCGTAAGGGATTGTGACAGAATTATAGTTCTTGACGATGGAAAAATAAACGCAGTAGGCACGCATACACAGCTTTTTAATGAAAACGAAATTTATAAAGAGATTTATCTTTCACAGCAGGAGGGGGCCGATAAAAATGGCGCAGCATAATTCTACGGCAACAAAAGCAACCCCTCCAAAGGGCAGGCCGGGTATGAATATGAAGTTCGAAAAGCCAAAGGACGCTCGTAAAACCTTCGGCAGATTAATAAGATATATTTTCAGACAGAAACATTCACTTTTCCTTGTGGTACTGCTTGTCTTTATAAGCTCGCTTTCGGGCGTTGCGGGTACATATATGTTAAAGCCGATTGTAAAACAGCTCGAGCTTGCACTGAAAACCGGTGATGTCTACTCTTGCCTTTCAAGAATTTCTCTCTTTCTTGTTTTGCTGGCGGCTGTTTATCTTATAGGGGCTGTATCTCAATATATCTACTCAAGAATAATGATAAGCGTGTCACATAAAACGCTTTATATAATAAGAAAGGATTTATTTGAGCATTTACAGAGTCTTCCCCTGGAGTTTTTTGACAAGCGGACGCACGGCGAGCTTATGAGCCGCTTCTCAAATGATGTTGACACCATAAGGGAAGCCGTCAGTCAAGGTATGGTGCAGGCGGTCTCATCTCTTGTAACCGTTATCGGAACTTTTATAATGATGGCGGTTTTAAGCCCCGTTTTGCTGTGTCTTGTTCTTATAATGCTTGGCATAATGCTGTTTTTGGTAAAAATAATAGGCAAAAAAAGCTCAAGCTATTTTAAGAAGCAGCAGCAAGCTGTCGGCGCCGCAAACGGGTATATTGAAGAGCATATCGAGGGACAAAATATAGTTAAGGTTTTCTGCAGAGAAAAAATGGTAAAGGAGGGCTTTACGAAAATAAACGAGCAGTTAAGAAAGGCCTCCGCGGGTGCTCAAACATTTGCGGGCATGCTAATGCCGGTTATGGGAAACCTTTCGTATTTAAACTATGCGGCGACGGCAACCGTCGGGGCAGCTTTGATAATTAGAGGAGTAGCCTATCTTGATATTGCGACCTTAGTGGCTTTTTTGCAGTATACTCGGCAGTTTTCTCAACCGATAACTCAGGCATCACAGCAATTTAACAATATTCTTGCCGCCCTTGCGGGAGCGGAGCGCATATTTTCGATTTTAGACGAAAAGCCCGAAAGTGATGACGGCTGTGTAACCTTGGTAAACGCCGTCGTACAAGAAGACGGTTCTGTCGCGGAATACTCGGATTATACGGGAACATGGGCCTGGAAAAAGCCAGAATTGAATGACAAGGCAGCATATACACTTCTTAAGGGAGATGTGAGATTTTACAATGTCACCTTTTCCTATGACGGTAAAAAGGATGTTCTCTCAGATGTTTCTCTATACGCAAAGCCCGGCGAAAAAATCGCTCTTGTAGGTTCCACGGGCGCAGGCAAAACAACCGTGACTAACCTTTTAAACCGATTTTATGACATAAGTGAGGGCACTATTACATACGACGCAATAGATATAAAGCAAATAAAAAAGGATGACCTTAGGTTTTCTCTTGCTATGGTGCTTCAGGATACACATCTTTTCACCGGCACCGTAGAGGATAATATCAGGTACGGTAAGCTAAACGCCTCTTTCGAGGAGGTCGTGGCAGCTGCAAGGCTTGCTAATGCAGACTCCTTTATAACACGCCTTCCCGAAGGCTACAAAACGGTGCTCACGGGAGACGGAAAAAATCTCAGCCAGGGTCAGCGCCAGCTGCTGTCAATTGCCAGAGCGGCTATCGCAAATCCTCCCGTTCTCGTTCTTGACGAAGCTACAAGCTCAATAGATACCCGTACAGAAAAGCTCATAGAAAAAGGTATGGATAAGCTTATGGAGGGTAAAACCGTGTTTGTGATTGCACACAGACTCTCAACAGTCCGAAGCTCAAAGGCAATCCTTGTTCTTGAAGACGGTAAAATATCAGAGCGAGGCAGTCATAAGGAGCTGCTCGCCCTGAAGGGTAAATATTATCGGTTTTATACCGGTAGCTTAGAGCTGTCCTGAGATAAAAATCAGTTGTCGGACACAAAAATTTTATCGTACCGTTTAGCCCAGTTTTGAACCTTCTGTTTTGAATATTCCTTTGGTATTAGAACATTTGCCGCAATTGTTGTCTTAATTATATCAAGGGCAACCCTTAATAATTTCTTTGTAAGAGAACCGTTCTTAAGGATTTTTGACGCACGGCGCATAAGCTCCGTATCAAATTTTATAAACTTTGAAAGGCTCGTATTGTTTGCTGTTATTGTCATTTCAGCCTCGGTGAGTATTTTGTTTTCTATAATATAATCAAGCTCATCGGGTGTAATTCTTGTAAGAACAAGCTTAACCGAGGCAAGGGGAGCTAGACCGGCGCCGAGAGCTTCATAGTAATCTCTTTGATAAGGCCAAAGCGTTTGTGCGCTATAGGTTCCCGTACTATCCTTGATAATTGTTTCGGCAAGAATTTTAGACGCCTTAATGGAGTTTCCGATTCCCGAACCGATTATCGGTACGGTCATAAATGCCGCGTCCCCTATTGCAGCATATCCGTTTGCTACCATAACCGAAAGAGGCTGGCGAACCGGAATTTCAACGAACTGTCCTCCGCGAAGAAGCGTTGTACCCAGCTGTGGATTAGCTTTTCTGTAAGAAGCTGCAGTTTCTTCAGCCTGCGCCATATCAAAAGAATCGAATCTACCTATAAGAAGGTCGCAATAACCCTCTTCGGCGGCTATCCACCCAATGCCGAGCTTACCGTGTGGCAGAAGCATTACCTTATAGCGGTCCTTTACCGACTCATAATCGACCGCAAGATTATAAAAGGCGCGAAAAACATAGAGCTTCTCAAAACGACGCGGATGCCTTTGAATACCGAAGCATTCCGGAAGATTGGCTCGCACGGCTGATTCACAGCCGCATGAATCAAT
>CAZPPO010000015.1:4380-11636 GCA_964588475.1 uncultured Eubacteriales bacterium | reverse complement strand
TCCTCCGCAGCCATAAATTTAAATAAGCCATAAACCATTCGAGTGGCCGCAGACTCAATTCCGGTAGAAGCCGGGGTAAGTGGGGGCGCGCCTGCTGGAGTGCGCAAGTGACTACTTGAATCAATAACCATATCGCCGAGAATATCGCCCTTGTCTGTCCTAATACCTATAACACAGTCGTCCTTTATCACAGGCCCCAAAATATTTACACCGTACTCAAACCTCACGCCGGCTTTAAGAGCATGTTCTATAAGGTGGGTGTAAATGTCCGAGCGCTCCATTTTAATTTCCATTTCATTCGGGTCATTTGGAACCTGTTGGCGGATACCTGCCCTTTCGGACGGCCCGTAAAAAGTCATATTCGTTTTGTATTCATACTTATCTCTTGAGGGCATATCCATACCGCCGTGGGCAAGGGCCTTAGGGTCAAATATGTCAGTCCAGTCATATCCGAGTGAATCGGGTAAGTTGCGCTCGTAAACGGTAACGTCAAAGCCCGCCCTTGCAAGCATTGCAGCAGTGGGAATTCCGCCGTGACCCGCACCTGCGACTATTATTTTCTTTCCTATTTAACACACCTCATTAAACATATATATTTATTGAGCTTTGAAATTAAGCAGCTCACGCGAATCGAAAATTAACCACGTGGCACCGGCATTTTCAAGCTCCCCCCTCGTTCCGAAACCGAACACGGCTCCCGCGCTGTCTATGCCTGCTGCCGCAGCCCCCTCAATATCAAGAAACCTGTCTCCTACCATTAAAGCTTTTGCTTTGTCTTTACAGCAGAGCATTTCAAGCGCTCTTTCTATCAAAAGCTTTTTTCCTGAATTGATCTCATCGAAATTTTCTGCAGCTACGGCATCAAAGTATTCATATAATCCGAAATGCTTCGATATTTTTTCAACAAACCTTATGGGCTTTGACGAAGCAATTGCGATTTTTTTTCCCCTTTTTTTCAGTTCTTTCAAAACCTCCTGCATTCCGTTATAAACGCTGCAGTCTAAGCATCCGTCCTCTGAATAGCGCTCGCGGTATTTGCGGATAAGTAAATTGGCAAGCTCGTCGGACACCCCGTAATACTCCTTAAAGCTTTGAAAAAGAGGCGGACCTATGAAGCCGTCAAGGTTGTCGGGATTGTCCTCGTTAATTCCGTAAAAATTAAGTGCATAGATTACACAGCTTTTTATGCTCCTTTGAGTGTCCATAATCGTTCCGTCAAAATCAAACAAATAATAATCGTATTCCTTCAAAATATACCACCTGTCAAAGCTTTTTAAATGATTATAAACAAAGCGGCGCAATTTGTAAATGATTATTAAAAGTATATAAAAGGAGCAACAATATGAGAATATTCAAAAATTCAAACATTTCAGCTTTGGGGAACATTTTACCTTATGAAGATTTTTTGCCTTTTTCGGATATTGCTTTGGCGCGGCTTTCAGACGAAATTCGTCAAAAGCTTGTAAATAATGCGCTGACTGCTTTGCACAAGCCCTTTGAGATACTCAGTCCGATAGATTATTTGCGCTATTATCGCGACGGAAACCGTTCGATATACGAAAAGGTGTATTTTGAAAGGCGAGACAGAGTTTTTGCCCTGCTTTTGGGCGAGTATGCCGAAAATCAAGGAAGCTTCGCCGATAAGCTTGCAGAGGGTGTCTGGCATATTTTAGAGGAAACGACGTGGATAGTGCCCGCACACATGAAGACCTTAAGCAAGAAAAACTATGGCATTTGTGATGAATATGAGGGAACGGTTAAAAATCTTGATTTGTTTTCGGCCTCTACCGGAGCGCTGCTTGCGATAGTTTTTCATTTTGGAAAAGCCGCGCTTGACAGTGTTACCCCCGTAATTTCAAAAAGAATTCTTTATGAGCTTGAAAAAAGAATTTTTACTCCCTTCTTTGAAAATCCGGACCTCTGGTGGAAGGGGGAACAGCGTTTCCCCGTTAACAACTGGAACCCCTGGATTATATCAAATGTATTGACCGCGGCGGCTTTTTGCGTCACCGACCTGACAAAGCGCGAGAAAACAGTCGAAAAAGCAATGCGCTATCTCGATAATTTTACCGAAGGTTATGCACCTGACGGCGGCTGCGACGAGGGTCCCGGCTATTGGAATGTTGCGGGAGGCTCTCTTTTCGACTGCCTTGAAATTCTGTATGATATGTCAGGCGGAAAAATAGACGTTTTCTCGGTACCTCTCGTTAAAAATATCTTCGAGTACATAATGAACGCCCATATTTCAGGCAATCATTTTCTCCCGTTTGCAGATACTCATTTGAGCATTAGAGCCAGTTATCCGATGATTGCACGCTGCGCAAAGAGAATAGGCTCAAAGGAGCTTTATGCATTTGGCTGCCAGGGTAGCAAAAATACCGATCTTTCCGCCTTAGGCAGTTCTTATCCTTACCGCAGTGTTAAACAGCTTTATTTTACAAATGAAGAGACATTGACTTATATTCCGCGAAAAAGCGTGTTTTTTAACAATTTAGGAGTTTTCGTCTTCAGAGAGCAAGAAAACGGAGAAAAGGGCTTTACCCTTGCCGGTAAAGGCGGTCATAATAATGAAAGCCATAATCATAACGATGTTGGAAATTTCGTCGTTTATTCGGACGGCTTGCCATTGATTATTGATACGGGAGTCGGTACGTACAGCAAGGAGACCTTTTCCGAAAACCGCTATAAGATATGGACAATGCAGTCCTCTTATCACAACCTTCCCCAAATAAACAATGCGGCACAAAAGGAGGGACGGCAGTTTTGCGCAACCAACATATTTTGTGATGAAAAAAAGCAAGCTATAAGCCTCGAACTGACAAGGGCGTATCCTGAGCAGTCTAGGCTTAAAAGCTTTATAAGAACAGCCTCTGTGTCAGGAAGAGCCGTTTTTGTTTGTGATGAAATTTTGCTTAAGGAAAAGGGTAAAATAGCATTTTGTTTTATGACCTGCGACAAGCCTCAAATTAAAGATGCCTCCACGCTGTCCTTAGGCTCGGGGCACACCTTAGATTTTCCTCCGGTTCTTATTCCAGAAACAGAAGAAATCCCTCTTCTTGACGACGGCCTCAGGCGAGACTGGAAAAGAGATAAACTGTTCAGAATAATTCTGACCGAGGAAAACACGACGGGAGGAAAATACATATTTGTTATTAAGTAAGCGTACTTAAGCTTTTATGCTGTCTTCTTTACGGTAAAACTTTTCAAAAAAATCAAACATTCTTTGAGTTGTCCTTACGCTTTCATCCATATAAGGATATGTCACGGGGAAAACATGCTCAAGCTTTTTCCCGGGAACCCTTGACCAATACATAAATTTATATTGAACCTCGTATTTTTCTAAAAGCCTTGCCGCCTTTTTGGAAGACCTTTTTGTAAGAATGTCCTCAGTGCTGCTTACAATAAAGCACGGGGGCATTTCTCCCGTTTTCAGCAGCGCTTCAAGTGTCAGGTATTTGGCAAACTCCTTTTTTCTGTATCCCGGTCCTAACATCGGTCTTGAGTATATCCCCGTAATTCCCCTGTTTGCCATATCAAAGAACGGGCACACAAGAGCAACGGCATTAATACTAAAGCCGGCAGAGCTTATGCCGAACGCCTTTTCCAACACCGGGTTTTTGTATATTATCGCCGTATATCCGGCAAGCTGCCCGCCTGCGGAATCCCCCGTCAAATATACATTATTTCTGTCACACGGATACTCATCCATATGCACATCTATCCACTTAAGGGCCGCAAATATGTCCTTTAGCTGATCGGGCATGAAGACCTCGGGGGCTAAGCGGTAGCTTAGGCTGAAAACCGTATATCCCGAGCTTGCAAGGTAAAGGTTGTAGTTTTTATTAAGCTCCTTATAGCCATACATCCAGCCGCCTCCGTGTATGTCTATTAAAACCGGAAGCTTCCTGTCTTTGGCTTTGCTTGGATAATAAACATCCAGCAGATGACCGCGCAACCCATCGTCAATATACGCAATATCCGTAATCTCTTTTATTCCCTGTACGGGCTCTTGCAAAGCTATACGCTGAGCGTCTTTTTTTTCTGTATTATCCCACTGTTTTTGAAATATTTTAAAAAGGATGCTCATAAAAATCAACTCTTTTTTGTCATATATTTAGATCCGATACCGGTATTTCCTTAAATAATCTGCCCAAGAGCGGCGTTACCGTGCCGTTTATAAAGGAGGTTACCTGAGCGGCGCTTCTGCCGGTATAAAGGGACGGGTCAAGCGTTTGGCTTATCTCCTCCTTAGAGAGCATAAAATCCTTATCCTCGGCAATTTTGTCAAGTAAATAGTTATCCTTTCCCTGAAGCTTCGAGCTAAGCGCGGCCTCGTGTGAGTATACGCGTATTTTCTCATGAAGCTCCTGCCTGTTTGCGCCTTTTTTTACGGACCTCATAAGGATATTTTCAGTTGCCATAAACGGGAGCTTTTCTATAACGCGTTTTTTTATCACCTGTTCATATACAACAAGTCCCCTTGAAACATTCATATATATCTCAAGTATTGAATCGGCTGCAAGAAATGCTTCGGGCACGGATATCCTCTTGTTTGCGGAATCGTCAAGAGTGCGCTCAAACCATTGTGTGGCGGAGGTAAAAGCAGGATTTAGGGAATTAATTATGGTGTGCCTTGCAAGGGCGCACATCCTTTCACACCTCATCGGATTGCGCTTATAGGGCATTGCCGATGACCCTATCTGACTTTTCTCAAATGGCTCCTCCATTTCCTCAAAGGATTGCAAAATCCTTAAATCTCCTGCAAACTTGTATGCGCTTTGGGCTATACCCGAGAGCATATTCAAGAAAAACGAATCCGTTTTTCTTGAGTAAGTCTGACCTGAAACCTCCACACAGCCTGCAAAGCCCATATCATTTGCGATAAGCTCCTCAAGCCTTTGGACCTTTTCCTCATCGCCCTCGAAAAGCTCCATAAAGCTCGCTTGAGTACCTGTAGTCCCCTTTGAGCCGAGCAGCTTCAGATTTGTCAGCAAATGCTCCGCCTGCTCTACATCCGAGCAAAGCTCATAAATCCAAAGCGTCGCCCGCTTTCCGACAGTCGTAAGCTGGGCAGGCTGAAGATGGGTATACGCAAGACAGGGCAGAGCCTTATATTGTTCGGCAAATTCAGTCAGATTTTTTATTACCTGTAAAAGCTTCTGTATAATTATCAAGGTCGCCTCACGAAGCATGATAATATCCGTATTATCACAAACATAGCAGGAGGTAGCCCCTAAGTGAATTATACCGGCGGCATTCGGACAAGCCTTTGCGTATGCGTAAATATGTGCCATTACATCGTGGCGCACAAGAGCCTCCCGCTCTTTTGCCGTTTCATAATCTATATCATATATATGCTCACTCATAGAATTTATTTGTTGCTGTGTTATATTAAGCCCCAGCTGCCTTTGGGCCTTGGCAAGAGAAACCCACAGCTTTCTCCATGTGGAAAACTTAAAATTGTCCGAGAATATAAACTGCATCTCTTTACTTGCATACCGCGAGGAAAAAGGCGATATATAGCGATTTCTGTCATCATCCAACAAGAACACCCCCGATTGACACTGTGTTGAAATTATATCACAAATTTAAGGTGATTACTACAATATTTTCTCTTTGCTTCTGATTATTATAGACAGCTCCATACCTATCTTTGTTAGTTCGTACCGTTGCTGTTTTCAGGCTGAGCGTTGCTGCTTATTATCTTTCGGGATATTTGCTTCGTAATATAATCGGCGCAGATTATTCCGTAGCTTTCTCCTTTTTTCAGCTGGTAAAGAAGAAATCTTTTGTTTACATAGCGTGCCGTTATTTTCGGAGAGTTTAGACCGTTGTTGGCGCTCAAATGGTTAATTAAAATCGAAGTGTCGCTTGCTCTTTGATTATTAAGACACGGCAGAACAAAATCATACCATTTCTTCTTCGGCGGCACGAAATAATCGTCCTGTATATATGCCTCAAAAAGAATCTCTCCGCTCTCAAGCGAGCGTATGAGCCTTTGATTCTTTAGCTCGCCTTGACTTTTGAAAAAATTAATCCCGGAGTTTTTGTCATCAAGCACAACCTTCCCCGGAGGATGTGAACGCCTTGCTAAAATCAGCTTCCCTCTGCACTCGTCAAGATAGGGAATTCTGTTTTCGGTAAACCATAGTCCCTGATAAGGGAGTATGTATTTTTCGTATAAAGCATCGCTCGTTTCCGTCAGTTTCTTGCCATCATCGGTCTGAAAGTTCATAATAACCGTTTCGGATGCGTTTTCGCGCACAAAGCAGGCGCATTCTTCCATTATATCCTCTAACCGTAATTTCTTAAAGGACAAAGGCCCGGGTCTGCAGTCTATAATCGAATGCACAAGCTTCAGACCGCCCTTATATAGCTCTACTCTTAAATCAAGATATCTCACACCTAATTCAAGCTGACGGGTAATGCTCTTGTCCTGGCATCTGCACAGATAGCGAAAGGGAATATACCTTGTTGTGCTGTTATGAGTGCCGGGTATGTTTATTA
The DNA here is from genome assembly GCA_964588475.1 of uncultured Eubacteriales bacterium. Taxonomy (GTDB): domain Bacteria; phylum Bacillota; class Clostridia; order Oscillospirales; family Acutalibacteraceae; genus DTU089. The sequence continues at coordinate 5,129 of CAZPPO010000015.1, read as the reverse complement.
ATGAAATCGGCCTTTGTCCGTCAATTGTACTCATCCATCGCAAAGTCACAAAGATCTCCTCCGTCAAAAGCAAATTTCAATCGTATTAACTTCAAACGCAGCGATTCTTCCCTTTACGCCTAACTTTTCAACCGATAACTGCCGAAGGCGGTTTTCGTTTATATCGCATAGAAAAGCCTGCTTAGGAGGCTTTATGAAAGAAAGCTCGTAATCCGCTCCCAATCCCTCAACATCTGAGAGTCTGAAAATTAAGCCATCGGTATTTTCTGCATTTTTTATACTTTCAAGCTTTGCGCCCGAAAGCTGCATAAAGCTGCCGCAAGTAGCAAGAGTGCCGGACTCGTTCTTTTGGACACAAACGGCTTCGGGCGGGATACAAAACTCTTGTGAGGCCTTAAAGCACTCATTATTTTCGGCAGAGTTTATAATTGCTAAGCCTATTCTGATTTTATGAATGCCGTATTCCGGGTAAGGGTCGGGGTCGTAGCTTCCTCTTATAAGATTGACAGACATAGTATTGCTAAATCCGCGATAGCCGTATTTTGTATCGGTTACAAGCAATGCCGCGCACCCTTGCTTAGGCAGCGCACACATAAACGAATTTGCGGGCACATCCATATCAAGACTATTGCGGTCTACTGTCGCGAAGGGAACGTCGTATCTGTATGATATCGCTTCGTAAGCCAAAGGAGCGCAAAAGCTAAGCTGCGGTATGCACTTCCCTTTGCGGGCCTTCTCCTGCCAGTCGC
>CAZPPO010000015.1:0-4370 GCA_964588475.1 uncultured Eubacteriales bacterium | reverse complement strand
CATGGAAGTCTGCCGTAACCTCGAATTCAACAAGGCCGCTGCCATCCTTTAGGCTCACAATGACACTCAACCTTGAACGCTCGCCAAAGGAAAGCTCGTATTTAAAGCCCTTTATTATTCCGCCCTTGTCAATATTCGATATACGAACATTTTTTGTTTGGTTAAGATTTTGAACACTCATATAAGGTCCTACTCTCCAGGAGGTCATCCCGTAAACGGTGCTTTCCTTAATAAATCTGAAAAAAGCAGAAGAGTCTTCAACAATCCGCGTTCCCTTTTCTTTATCAATAAGCTCTGTAAGCTGTGCCGTTCTTCCGCAAAACTTAGCTATTATCCTGTCGTTTTCAAGGACTATCGGCTCATTGGTTATGTAATCGCGACGCGGCTCATTTTTGATTAAAGAGGGGCTGTATACGCTTTCCTCTTCGTAAAGAATGTATGTTGAATAACCAAACGCAGGTACCCTTATCTTAACTGCAAGCTCGCTGAAGCTATGCCCCCAATAGCCTTCCTTTTCCTTTAGCACCTTAACCTTTGCGGCGGTCTTGTCCGCTGACTTCATATTAGCCCGTTTTATATCGCAATCCCAATCCCAAACAACAACACGCGCTACACCGTCATAGTCATACTGCGTCCTGTTAAAAAAGGTGTAAATACGATTTTTTGTTCTTGCGCGCTCCGCCTTTGGCAAGCCGTAAAAATTATCGTACCCTACATTATAGCCTACCCCCGCTCCAACCGAAATGCTTTCCTCCTCGTAGCTTCCCTCTTCAATTTTTGATGTATCAATATTTGCCGCTATTGTACGCATTGCCGAGGATGCAAATGTGTTAGCGGCTGCAAGAACCTCTTGAAATTTACCCATGGCATATTCGCGAGTAAAGATTACGCCCGAACCCGTCAAAATGTCGTGGAACTGATTGAAGAGAGTTTTTTCCCAGGCTTTTTCAAAATCCCGCTTGCGCAGAGGTTCCTTGAACATCCTCGCGGCAGCGTTAAGCATCTGGGCATCCTTAAGTCTAAGCTCGGATATACGGTTAGCCGCCTTAATGCGGCTTTGCGAGGTGTAGCAACCGGTAAATATAAAATTCTGCTCACCCTCAAGCTCGGGAAAATTACCTGAATACTCCTTAAGCTTTGAAAAAAACTCGGCGTATGTGCTAAATCTAATCTCGGGGAAAACAGGCCAGGTGGAGTAGTCTCTAATACGCTCTATATCCCGTCTTGTAGGCCCGCCTCCGTGGTCCCCTACTCCGTATACATTCAGCATAACATCTGTCTTATATTTGTCGCAAAACGCAGGTACCTGGGTGAAATTTTCTTCTGTTATAGTATCGTTATACCATTTAGGGTCACAGTATACAAGCAAACTGTTCCCGCTTCTTGCCTTCCAGCGATATATACTTGTACCGTCGTTGCCGCGACAATGATAATAATAATCGATTCCTCCCTTTGACAGTACCTCGGGTACGCTGATGTTATGACCGAAGGTGTCCGGCTCAAAGTCTATCCTTATCGAATCCGGGGAAATCTCGAAAAGGTTTGACAGATACTTTTTCGTATAAAGGATATTAAGGCACATCGACTCGCCGCACGGCATATTTTTATCTCCCTCAACCCATGTTGAAGCGGCAACCTCCCAGCGGCCCTCGTGAACATATTTTTTTATTTCACAAAGCATTTCAGGATAATACTGCTCGATGATTTTATAAGTAGACGCCTGTGACTGTGAAAACTTAAAATCCGGATATTGTGCCAATAAGTCAAGCATCGTTCTGAATGTATCTACAGTCACCGCCACGGTCTCATGAAAGCCCCACATCCAATTCATATCAATGTGAGCGTGGGAAACACAGTGAACCTTGTATTTTTTTGCCTCTTTGCTAAGGGGTAAAAGCATTTCTTCCGCGTTTTTTGCCGCAGAGTTTGTAATCGCTCCTTCCTTTTCAATCTGCTCAAGAAGCATATCTGCCGCTTTCTCAATCAGTCCGTTGTCTATTTCGCTGTTTATTTTTGAAAGGGAGTATGCATAGGCAAGCTGGGCGTATATTCGCCTTCCCCTGTAGGTGGTCGCCTTTTCTGACAGATATTGAACCTTGTCCTGTAGCTTCATAGACTTTTCCCCTTTTTGTTATGTAAATAAATATTTCATTTCACATATTACTATAAGTATTGTTTTTTGTAAATAGCTTGCGAGCCTGACAATTTTTCACATGAATGAGGTTTTACTTGTGAAAAGTATCCGCCAATGATATTATTATTTTAAGGATGTGATTATATGAATGATGTCGACAAAGCAGCGGCGGCGGCCTTAAATGATGAGACACTCTTTCGTGAGTTTCTTCTTTCAAACAAGCAGTTTATTGTTGCCTCGGCTTACAAAGCATCCTCAAAATATATCACCGACAGCGATGACGAGTGGCTTGTCGCTATCGAAGCCTTTGCAAAGGCTGTACGAACATATAATACAGACAAGGGTCACTTCCTTCCCTTTGCGGATATGCTTATCAAGCAAATGCTCATTGATTATTATCGAAGTGAAAAAAAACACAAGTACGAATTTCCGGTTAATCCGAATGTTTTTGATTGTGAAATTGAAGAAGACGATGAGCAGCTTGGTTTAAAGCTTTCAATAGCTAAGAACGTTGTGTATTTTGATGACTATTTGTTAAAGGATGAGATTGAAGCCGCAAATAACGAGTTTCGTCAATACGGGTTTTCTTTTTATGATTTGTATAAATATTCTCCAAAATCGTCTAAAACCAAAAAAGCCTGTAAAAAGGCTGTTTTACATATACTCGAAAACGATGAAATATATAAAAACCTTTTGGCATTCAAAAGACTTCCATTGAAAGAAATTCAAAATAATACCGGGCTACCCCGAAAATTACTGGAGAGACACCGTATATATATAATAGCGGTTACGGTGATACTTTCCGGAGAGTATCCCGGCTTAGCTCTTTATGTATCTTATTTCGGAAAGGACGAGGATAGAGTATGAAATCAATAGTAGTAGAAATACGCGGTAATTTTGCGGCGGTTCTTTCTGACGACGGATGCATAAAAAAAATTCGAAACAACAATTATGTTATAGGACAGGAGGTCATAGAAGAAATGGAAAAAAGGTTTAGTTTAAATAAAGTCGTGTTGGCGGCTGCAGCTTGCTTTGTACTTGCCTTGGGGATAAGCGCTTTCGCATACTTTGCCCCATATTCATATGTAAGCATTGATGTCAACCCCTCCTTGGAGTACGAGCTGAATATTTTTGATAGGGTAATTTCAGTCAATGGTGTAAACGACGACGGCTCTGAAATTGTTGACGAAATAACTCTTGAGCCTTTAATGTACAGGCCTGTTGAAGAGGCTGTCCGTGCAACCGTTGACGAAATAGCCCAAAAGGGTTACCTTGATGACGACGAAGCGGGTATTGTTATTGCCACAGCAAGCAGAAGCTCCGAAAAAGCAGAAAGAATGGCAAATCGGCTTGAAAACACAGCCAATGATACTTGCGCAAAATGCGGCAGCAGCTGTGTGGCAACCGGCGAGGCGATAGGTAAAAATCGTGTTGAAGAGGCAAGGAGACTTCATGTGACTCCCGGTAAGCTCAGGCTTGTGGAAAAGCTTATTGAAGGCTCACAAGACCCTGCCGGAGAAAACAAGGAAGAATGGCTCGCAAAGTCCGTAAAAGAGATTTCAGCACATATTAAGGAAAACAAAAAGTCCTCCGGCGGTGAAGCTAACGCTAATAACGGCAACGCCAATCAGGGTCAAAACAACGGTAATCAAAACGCAAATGGGCCTCAAAACAGATCCGAAACAGCAGTTTGCACCAATGAATGCACGGGAGAGTGCGAAAGCTGTCAGAATATGGAAGGAGCTTGTACCTGTCAAAGCAATGAGTGCCGTGAGCAAAACAGCTTCAAGGCTTCAGAGAATACCTCTCGGGCAAACGACAGTTCAGAAAAGGCAGGTAACTTTGCACAAGGTTCCTATGGGAAAGGCAACAACTGATTATTTAATAAAAACAGGCGGCTTTGTTGCCGCCTGTTTTTTATTTAAGAGAAGTTTAATCCACCAGATAAGCCTTACGCACATCGTCGCTTTGAGCCAGCTCCTCGCCCGTGCCGGATAATATGATTTTACCCGTTTCCAGAACATAGGCACGGTCGGTAATGGATAAAGCCATTCGGGCATTTTGCTCCACCAACAAGATAGTGGTTCCGCTTTCGTGCAGCTGTTTTATAATGTCAAAAACCTGTTGCACCAAAATAGGCGATAACCCCATGGAGGGCTCGTCAAGCATCATCAGCTTCGGGTTACTCATAAGACCTCGGCTCATAGCAAGCATTTGCTGCTCACCCCCCGAGAGA
>CAZPPO010000014.1:0-19059 GCA_964588475.1 uncultured Eubacteriales bacterium | reverse complement strand
ATATGGGTATTCCCGTTTCCCTCGAAAGTATTTCGGCGGCGCTGCCCGTATAGCCGGGATGGACAAAAAGCGCTTTAACACCAAGCCTCTTAATAAGCTCGCTTAGCTGTGCGAGTTTACGTGCGGAAGGCTCACCAAAGCTTTCGGACTCTATCTGAGCAACGGCATCAAAGCTAAGCTCATACGCCATATAACCGAATGCGTCATGGACGGATATTATCGGGGCATTTGTAAATTTATTCGAGAATACCGATATTTCTTCATATAAATTTTGTAGTCTTAAGGTGTATTCGGTTTTGTTTTTTTCCAGCTTGGCCGCATGGTCGGGGCAAAGGTCTTTTAGTGCTGCACAAATATTATCAACCTGTATTATCGCATTCTTAACGGACATCCAAATATGCGAGTTAGCAGTCTGCATATGTGAGAAAACACCCAAAGACCCATGTAAAAGACTAATACCGAGGGAGGAATCTACCGTGCGAAGAGCCGGCAGCTGTCTTATAATCTCATCAAGGAAGCTCTCCATTCCGGCACCGCAAAGGACGAGTAAATCTGCATTGGAAAGCAGCTTCATATCTCGCGTCAGCAGTCTGTAATCATGCAGACACCCTGCATTTTGCTCAGTCATATTTTTTACCTCAATCTCTTCAATACCCTTTGTAAGATTGAGAGTGAATATATAAACGGGATAAAAGGCAGTTACAACAAGAACCTTGTCCGGTTCCTTTTCACCGTTTTCCTCTCTAGAACAGAAGGTCAAAGTTAAGGTTAGACAAAGCACGAGCAATATTGATACAAGTCTTTTACCTATAGTCAAAGCAAACGCTCCATTATTAATTGTCCTTGACAACACAAACTCAAGTATTTTCGGACATCTCTTTATTGAGCCTAAAGGCAAGATCCGGGACATCCGTAATAATACCGTCGCAGTCAAATTCTATAAGTGTATTTATTACGTTTTCTCTGTTGCAGGTCCAGGCGTTTACGGTTAATCCGTTTTCATGGGCCTCTTGTATATAATCCTCGTCTACATAAAAATATACCGGGTGTAGGGCGTCGCAACCTAAGCCTTTCGCGAAACGGAACGGGTTATCAAATATTTTATCTATAATTTCGCTGTTAGGGTCATAAAGAAGTCCGGTAGGCACCGATTTTCTAAGTCTTTTCACTTCGAGCAGAACCTCATCGCTGAAGCTTGAAACGAGAAGCTTATCAATAAGGCCGCTTTTTTCCACGTGCATAAGGGTTTTTTCCACTATTTCAAGATTTTCGTCAAGGGGAGGCTTAATTTCAATATCAAGAATATCCAAGCCCTTTGAAATTTCAAGCACCTCATCGAGCGAAGGAATTTTTTCTCCCCTAAAGCTCTCATTAAAATATGAACCGAAGTCATAGGAGCGAAGCTTTTCATAATTCATTTCTCTTATTAGACCCGAACCGTTTGAGGTTTCATCAATATCATAATTGTGACATATAACCACATAGCCGTCTTTTGTAAGATGCAAATCAAACTCAAAGCCGTCACATTTCATTTCGCGGGCAAGCCTGAAGGCGGAAAGTGTGTTTTGAGGTGCTTTCTTGCTTGCGCCTCTGTGAGCAATTATCTGAGCCATATATTTCCCTTTCAAATTTCACGTTTTTTATTTTTATCAGTGTTGCTTATAAAGCTTTTGCCAATATACTCTATATTCGTTACAGAAAAGATGTTTTTGAGTTGTTTTTCCATAATATCAAACCCAATAGTGCCGTCGTTACCGGCAGTAGCAAGAAAATAGGCGTTGCGCCTTTTTTTTATTGGTTGCTTCCTTGCGCCTGTAAAAAAACTGTTATAATAGGGCTGAAGCCTATCTAAAAGTGCTTTTAGGGGAGAGGGGAATGAAAGGTTATAAACAGGTGAGGCAAAAACAATGATATCGGCGGTTTCAAATAAACAATAAAAATCGTCAAGGTCAAAAAATCGGCAAGTGCCGTCTTTTGAGCAGAAATCACAGCCGATACAGGGTTTTGGATTTTTCTTGTATGTATTGTATCGTTTGATATCAAAACCGGGATAATCAGAAAGAAAATTGTCCAAAAGAACCTTTGTATTGCTGTTTTCTCTGCAAAACCCTTCAATGCACAGGATTTTTCCTAAACAGTCACTTTTCCACGGCATTTTTGCAGTAGGAGCAAACAATTTCATCACCTTTTTCGAAAAAGAGAGCGGGAAGATAGTCCTCCCGGCTTGTTATACATTCGGAATTTCCGCAGTATAAGCCGTGGGTGGAGCGAAAATCGTCAGGTCTTACGGTCCTTCCCGCACGACCCTTGAACATCTTAAATATAAAAGTCATTATAGCGTAAACATCGTATTCGAGCTGGGAAAAGTATTTGGCCCTATAATCAAGATCTATATAGGAGGGGAGCTCTTCTCCTCTTGGGAACGGGTGTAAAATAGCTAAATCCGGCTTTGCGGCAAGAAGCAGTCTTTCATCAAGAATACATCTGTCCAAAGCTTTAGAATAATCCTCATCGGATGAAAAAGCTTCCCTTCCAACGCGCGTCATATAAAGCACATCCAGGTCCTCTATCATATCCCCGAGGGAACTAAATGTTTCATATTGCCTGCCGTTTGTTATTAGGTTTGTTTCAAAAAATTCGGGTATATCTGAACCTTCGACATTACAAAACGAAAAGGAGTTGCCATTGTAAATCGAAAGACATTTAACCAGAGTGTAAACCTCGTTAGAGTTAAAAGCATTTCCGCAAAAGCCAATTTTCATGTTTGAAACATGATTCTTCTCGTACCAGATTGTAGCCATATCCCTAAGGGCTTTGCACGGGAGGGAAAAGGCAGTGTCACCCGCGTTGATTATGGGAACCGTTGAATACAAGGATGCTGCAAGAGCTGCGCCCTTAAGAGGGTGACTGACAGCAATAATATCGCCCCTTGAAGAAGCGGTAAGTACATTGTCCTTAAGGCTTTCGTTGTGACTTATCGGGAAATCAAATGCAGCACCGCCCAAGCGTACCATTGCTGCCGTAAATGCCGATTCGCGATTTTTGTCATACTCGGAAAAAAGTGTAATGAGAGATTTTCCCGTGCAGTCGCTTCTGAACATATTTGTGTTGTCCCTTATTGAACCTAAAAGGCGCAATGTTTCCATAAGCTCCTCGCGAGATAAATCACCGATATCGAGTATTTTCGCATTGTTCACGGGAAATCCCTCTTTTCTAAGCTTTGTGAGCGGTAAGGTCAAGTGTAATCACATTGGCGCGGGACGCTCGCAAGAGCTTTGCGGGAAGTAAAAGCAATCGCTTCTTGAGCTGTCCGTAAAGCCTAACATGATGTCAAGAACATGATAAGCAAAATCACTGTTTGTTCTGTGAGGTGTACCCAGTCTTAAGACGCGAGCCATATCCCATACTCCCAAGCCCCTGCTGTTGACGATGTAGGGCCTTGTTACGGGAACCTCCTCCCATTGACCGGAGCCGTGAGAGATTTTCACAGGTCCGGAAAAGCCGTTGGGATCAGGAACCTGCATTGAGCCTTTTGTACCGTAAATTTCTATACGGGGATTGTCAGCCCTCCAAATATCGAAGGAGGTTATTATGGTGCCGGTAGCCCCGTTATCAAATTCCATAATCCCGGCTATGTGGGTATCTGTTTCGACGGGAACCACCTTGCCGTTTTTCTTTTCGCTCGTTATAGTTCTTGTCGGAAAGGATTTTTTAGACATACCGCAAAGGCGTTTAACGGGACCTAAAAGGTTTACCAGTGCGCTAACATAATAAGGACCCATATCAAGCATCGGACCGCCGCCTGCCTCATAGTAGAATTCGGGATCCGGATGCCAGGTTTCATGTCCGTGGCATGTCATAAATGCCGCAGCGCCTATGGGTTCACCTATTTCTCCGCTGTCAAGAATTTCGCGGCAGGTCTGGATTCCCCCTCCTAAAAAGGTGTCAGGTGCAACGCCTACAAGAAGATTCTTTGCCTTGCCTAAGCTAAAAAGCTCTTTCGCATTTTCTCTGTTTATTGACATCGGTTTTTCGCTGTGTGTGTTCTTACCTGCTTTTAAGGCCTCCAGTGCAACACCGTAATGCTCCTCGGGACGTGTCAGGTTTACAATAATTTCTATTTCGTCATCACGAAAAGCGTCATACATCGTCTCATAGATAAGCGGGATGTCAAAGTTCTTCTGTGCGTTTTGTGAACGCTCGGGGATTAAATCGCAAACTCCCTTAACATAAACAAAATCGTTAAAGACCTTTGTCAGATTCTTTAAATAAATAGGACTGATATTGCCGTTGCCGATAATTGCTACAGGAACCTTTTTCATAAGAATCACCTTTCTCTATGTTAATCTTCAATCAATTCCTTTTCGGCGTTTGCATATAAAACAAATCTGTTAGCCACACTTTCAAGGAAATCCTCCGAGTGAAACGCCACGCGATAGCGATATTTTAAGGTACCGCCCTGTGCTATTTCGACAGGACCTTTGAAATATAAATTGTTGGCAGCTAAAAGTCCGTAATTGCGGATATGCCAGGTGGTGGGATATCTGAGGTTTGTTTCACTGTCAAACACGGCTATACCGTACTCAAAGCCGTCTGAAAAGCCCGAATAATCACACCAGTGCGCGGGTCTTCCCCAGCACTCACGTTCACCGTTTCCGCCATAAGAATTAATCATTCTTCCGCCGTTTGTCACCTTGAATTTTTCATTCATGCGAATGCCGAGAGGGCCCGCTTCCTTTGTTGCCCCAAAAACGACCCTGCCGTATGAAGCTTTAAAGATTATTTCAATATCAACATATCTACAGCCTTCAGACTGGTTGTAAAACGTAAATTTTCTGCTTTCGTCGACTATGGCTTCGCCGCCCTTGGTTTTCCACACATTATGCGCCTTGAAGCTGCCGTAGGCGCTGCCCGAAATGACCTTTCCGAGTCTTTCGTGTTTTTCGAGTCCTTCACCGCCGGGCTCGTTCCAAAAATCATAACCGTTTACATCGCCTATGGCAATGATTAGAGAGCGCTGATGCGGATGCTCGGTAGCGTCAAGGTCAAAACGAGTATAGCCGACCGCGTTTTTTCCGAAGATCGGGCCGAGAAAGGGTTTTACGAATTTATCAGAAAAGACGTAGGATGTAAATCTTTTACCCGAAATCATAACATCAAGACAGTCATCCTCTCTGCCTTTTATAATATCAACTCTGCCCGAAGCGGGCACATCATCCGAAAGTGTTAATTTTAGCTCTTCTTCTTTTTCGGCGGTCACGATAACAACTACCCCGTCCAAACAAGCCTGAGCAGGAAAAACTCTCCCGTCGTCACAGACAGCGCTGTGTACCGATTGAGGCACCTCGCGCGAGGTGTCAATAAAAACAGGCTCCTCGATACATTTGCGCTCAATATCAACGCTTACTTTCATTTTATCTCTCCCTCATCAAAACAATTGTTTAACGGTTTTATAAGAAAGCTCACATTCACTGAACCATTCACCGGGCGAAAAAACACATTCTACACTGATTGTGCCGTCATAGGATGATTTTTTCAATTCGTAAGCAAAGCTTTCAAGATATTTTCCTTCACCCTTACCGGGTGCTTTTCTGTCAGGCTCGCTGATATGTATATGCCTTAGAGCATCAGTATAACAGGTTAAAGACGAGGCGGGCTCGTTTTCAACAAACATATGATAAGAGTCGGCTAACAGAAAAATTCCCGGAAGGTTAAGCTCTTTAACAAGAGAAAAACCCTCACGAACCGTGTTGACACAGTTCGTTTCTCGAGAATTGAGCGGCTCCAGCGCGACCTTAATGCCGTATTCGGAAAAAAGAGAGGAGCATATTCTCAAAAAAGAAGCTAACCGTGAAAGTCCGTCTTCCTTGGAATTGCCCGGGGGAACACTTCTTGCCTGACCGCTTCCGAGTATAACAAATTCGGTGGAGAAAAGGGCCATACGCCTCATGGCTTTACGAGCATATTCCAAAAGAGTGGCATCATCTGTTGAGAAAAGAGGTAAGGACGGAGGAATAAAGCTGTTGCAAACCCTTAAGACCATTTTGGAAGCCGCCGCTTTATCAAGCTCATACTCGGATAATTCCAAAACAGTACCCACTGTAGCCTCGGCAAAATCAAAACCCGTATCCAATATTTTATTGTATCCGCTTACGAGCAAATCGTAGGCATAAGCCTTTTCACCGCCCGTCTGGGGCATAAAGGAAGCACCGGGTATACAGCAGCCTAAAGTATACATCTTTCTCTCCCGTTAAAAATTCTTTCTGTTACTTAAAAATCTGTCTATTGTCAAATCCTCCCGCAAGGCAATATCCTTACCTTCAATCGCCCATTCAAAGCCCCGTTTAAGCATGATTTCAGAGTTTGGCGATTTATCAAAGACATCATCCGTATGGCCCAAGGAGGTATAGAAAACCCTTCCGTTACCCCACATTTTTTTCCAGATAACGGGCATATCTACAGCGCCGTTTGATATGTGATAATATTGTGCTACGGGGAAGCGTGTGGTGGCGAGCACCTTTACGGCGGGGTCAACATGAAGGTAGTATTGTTCACTTGTCACCGTAAAATCAGAAATTCCTCTTGTTACCTCATCGTCTGTTTCTCTTTTAATATTTACAGTATATTCTATTATTCCGCCGGGATGAGAGACCCAGTTTCCGCCTGTTAAAAACTGCCATTCGGTGTTTGTCCTGAAGGAGTCACACATACCGCCGTGGTTACCCCCCATACCTACTCCCGAGGCCACTGCTTTTACGACATTTGAGCATCTTTCGCCGCTCAGTTCGCCGCCTGTCCAAATGGGACAGATTATATGAAGGGAGGACAGATAATCGAGATCATCGTATGCGGCGAGAGTGTCGGATATTTCTACCGAAAGACCAAGACCTTCTAAAATTCTCTTAAATCTTACAGAAACCTTGTCGGGCTCGTGACCTTCCCAGCCGCCCTTGACAATCAGTGCCTTTTTTTTCATACTCAAACCTCCTATATATACAATTTATTATAAAAGCAAAGAAGTACAAAGTCAACAACAATACATATATTTAAACTATTCCTTTTAGACATAGGCTAACTCATAACAAAAACCCATATCAAAAAGCGCAAAAGGCGATGATATGGGTTTATAAACATATTAATACCGTTTATTAATTATATTTAGGAAGCCAATTTCCGTGCGCTTGTATTAGGTCGTCACACAGCTTAATTGTGTCATCTATTGAAAGCTCGGATGAGCAAAGAGGGTCAAGCATAGCTGCCTGATATATATATTCCTTTTTGCAAGTTACCGCAGCTTCAATTGTAAGCAGGTGAACATTAATCATAGTCATGTTCATAGCTGCAAGCTGAAGGGGAAGCGGTCCTTGAATACAGGGCTGAATCCCATACTTGTTAACAAGGCATGCCACTTCGACACAGGCCTCGCGGGGAAGATTGTCGATAAGTCCCTTGTTGAGGACATTCCCGCCGATTTTATAGGGAACATCTGTAGTAATAGAATCCATAATTGCCGAAGCGTATTCATGGGTTTTACGATGAGAAACATTATCATGGAGGTATTTTTCTTTATCATCATTCCAGCGGGCTATCTGGTTTACACAACGACGCGGATATTCATCAAGCGGTATGTTGTACCTTTCTATAAGCTCAGGATATTTGGATTTAATAAAGAAATTATTGTATTCGGCATTATGCTCGCTTGATTCCGTACAGTAATAACCGAATCGGCGTATATACTCATACCTGACAAGATCGTGATGATCGGTTATGCCGCTTTCAAGAACTTCAACGGCCTTTTTTCGAATTTCGGGGTACAAGTCTTTTCCGTCCTTATCATAAACCTCTAAAAGCCAGCCCATATGGTTTATGCCGGCGATTTTCTCCTTAAAGGGCATTTCATAATCAATGTCAAGGTTTTCCAAAAGCCCTCTTGTACAACCCTGCACCGAGTGGCAAAGCCCAACGGTTTTTATGCCTGTGTACCTTTGCATAAAGCCCGCAAGCTGAGCCATTGGATTTGTATAGTTCAAAAACCACGCATCGGGACAAACCTCCTGCATATCATCCGCAAAATCCTTCAAAACGGGAATGGTTCTCAGAGCGCGGAATATGCCTCCTATTCCGTTGGAATCGGCTATTGTCTGACGAAGCCCGTATTTTTTAGGTACCTCAAAGTCTATGATGGTACAAGGGTCATAAAGTCCGACCTGAATAGCATTAACGACAAAATCAGCTCCTAAAAGAGCTGCCTTGCGGTTTTCAACTCCCAGGTATTTGCTGATGCTTGCTCTGTTTTCATTAATATTGCGATTTAATGCGGTAACCATTACATACGATTGCTCAAGTCTTTCCGAGTCAATATCGTAAAGAGCAATATCGCTTTCTCTAAGGGACTGTGTCATCATAACGTCCCCGAGAACATTTTTTGCGAATACCGTACTACCTGCTCCCATGAATGTGATTTTCATAAACAAATCTCCTCTTTTTTAAATATTATTTAATCAATAAATTTACCATAGTGAAGCGGTTCTATTACTGTTTCAAGCTTTTTCAGAGCAAAGCCCGCCAGCTCCTTCAGTTGTTTTTTTTCAAACATATTGCGCACATAGTGGGCAATGCTCGATAGCATTATTGATATCGATGGCTCGCCGCAGGGAGTCATAATAACGTTATTTCCCTGGAAGGAAAAACGCAAAATCCGCCTTGTCAAAGATTCAACGGGTCTAATCCAAAGCTCAAGAGTGTAATTATCAAGCCAAAATGCCGCAGCCGCCGCGGTATAGGGAGTCAGGGCAAGGACAATAGGAGTTAAGATGTATTTCCCGTCCAGCCCGCAGGCGATGGTGTTGAGCTCGTCGCCCTCCTGCCATGAAAACATTAGCCTTTCGTCAGAAAAATCAAAACGCACGTTTGTAATGTTTCCGGCTCTGTATTTCGTCATATAAACGGCAGCCGTGGACAAAACGCTCATTGGTGAGCCGGTGCTGTTTAGCAGCGGGTCTTTTCTAAAATGGATTGTCCTTCCCGTAATAAAATCCTCTAAAGGACTTCTTCTTTTTGAAACAGGAATTATATCAACAGGCCTGTAACGGACAAATTCCTTAAATTGAGGAGTTACTTTAGCATGCGCGTCTTCATTAACAAAACCCTCTGATTTAAAAGCTTCAAAGGCTTCCCAAAAAGCGCCGCTGTCGGGAGCACAGGAGTTTATCGCAACTACTGTGTCTTTATCCTTTATAACCGTGCCGATTTGACCGTACATTCCATCTGAGCGATATTCGTTTTCGTTTTTAATCCAGATACAATAACCGTAGCCTTCCTTTTTCATGGGATCATCGCTCGGGCTCACCTGAACAGAGGTTGCATCTTTAACCCATTGTTTGGGAATTATTTGCTTGTTTTTCCACTTGCCGTTATTTAAGTAGCATAGCATAATCTTTGCGAGATCCTCTGTTTTAAGAAAAATACCCCAGCCCCCCGACTCGACGCCGTTGTGGTCTGTTTCCCAAAATGGCTTATCTATTCCGAGCGGCTTAAAAAGACGCTCGTCAAGAAAATCAGTTACGGTTACACCCGTGACTCTTTGGAGAATAGCACAAAGAGCAAAAATATTTTCATTAACATATTCAAATTTTTCTCCGGGTTCACAAATCCATTTAGCATCTAATAGGTGGCGAAGCCAATCCTTATCTGTTTTGTTGAGCAGATAGCTGGGCTGTTTTCCTGAGGTCATTGTTAGCAGATGCCGTATTTCAAGCTTTTCAAGCCTCTCATCTCTTTTTTTGGGGCTGTATTCGGGGAAAACATCAATAAACCTTGTATCAAGCCTTAGATATTCCTCCTGTATTGCAAATCCTAAGGCAGTTGCCGTTACGGTTTTGCTTACCGAGTACATTATGTGGGGGATATCCTTTGAAAAAGGCTCTCTGTAACACTCGGCGGCTACCTTTCCGTGACGGACGACTATTATGCTGTGATACTGCATCTCCTTTTCTTCCATATGCTTGAGCATTTTCATAAATGCTTCGGAGGAAATACCGACGCATTCAGGGGCTTTTGCCCTAACAAGCTGTTTATTTTCATTAGACACGCAATCACCTCATCATTTTTCTAAGAATACCACAAAAATCATGTCAAGTAAACGAAAAAGATAAAAATAAAAATAAAAGGGCGGCAGTTTCCTGCCGCCCCAAACAAATTATTATACAGTTATTTTTGCGAGCTTTTCTTCAAGCTGCCTGATTTTATCGTTTGCCTTATCAAGCTCAACGCGGTGCTGCTGTGAGACAGTTCGGTAGTCTACCCAAAACACCGTTGAAACTGTTCCTAAGGCCGTGAACAAATGCCAAAGAGAATGTCCCTGAAGGTTGCCTTGAGCGATAAAGTTAATTTCATTGTCACCCCAAAGGGAGGTGATGACAAAAGCAACGGCAAAGCAACCGACAATAAGAAAGACGAGACCCTTTTCCTTTCTTTCAATCTTTCTGAAATTTGCTATAATAACATAGAGAAGCGGAAGGCAGGTGATGAAGGCGCCTAATTCGGCGAGGGAGAGCCCTCCGTGATCCCCGCCCATATCGTAGGGGAGTCCGTCAGGTCCGCGACCGCCTATCCACAGAAAACGATTGTTGATGACAAAAACCTCAAATGTCAAAACGGCAAGGACTATGGCAGACCAAATGGTAACAACCGTAGAAATACGCTTCTTAAGCTTAGGACGGTTATCATAAAATTCAAAGGTAAAGCAAAGTACACCCGACCACGCCATAAGCTCAGTAAAGGACATATCAATATAGCTTGCCAAAAGCTTTGTCGTCATCGTATATCGAGCAAATTCACCGTAGTCTGCGGTATGCATACCTACGGAGGTTACGGACATAACAGCAACGATTATAAAGAACATATACCAATACCATTTTTTGTTTCCTTTAATAAGAAGTACAATAATGGCGGCTATAGCGCCCATGGTATAAGCCCAGTTAGTCATAACTGCCGAATATTGTGCGCAAAACTCACCAAAGCTTGTTCCGCTGTCCTTCAATGAGGTATAAATCGCTTCCCAGCCCTTGTCAGGATGGTCTACGCCGTTTTCGTCATAGGCCTTGCCCTGTGTATAATAAGTATACCAAGGGATGAAGCTAAGGCTTTTAACTGCATTTTTAACATCTGCAATCATACCCGAAAAGGTAAAGCTTTTGATTTTTTCTGAAAAATCACTTGGCTGCGTGTTGTTTGCATCGGTTTCGGCAGAAATATCCTCTGCCCTATCAGAAGCGGTTGTGACTTCCTGTGACGCCTGCTTGTCTGATTCGCTCTGCCCGTCAGCCGGTGAAGAAACAGCGGCGTCCGGAGCGTCGGCCGAAAGAACGAGCGGTGAAAAAGAGATTGTGAAAACCATAATTAAAATGAATGAAATAAACAGCTTTTTTATATTAATACCCCCATATTAGCTCACTAAACCTTGAGCCTTGCAAGCTTATCCTCAAGTTCAAGGTTATAAGACTTGAGCGCTTTAATTTCTGCCTTGTGTTTTTGAGCTGTAGTGCGCATATCAGCCCAAAACGCTGCGACAAGAGTGCCGACGGCGTTGAGCATGTGCCATAACGAATGTCCTTGGAAATTACCCTGAGCGAGGGAGTTTATTTCGTTGTCTCCCCAAGGAATAGTAATAATGAACGAAATGAGGAAGATGCTCAGCATAACCGTGAGAAGTCGTCTTTCTCTTTTTTCGATTTTGCGGAAGTTAGCTGCAAGCACATAAACAAGGGGCAGCCCGGTAATAAAGCAGCCAAGCTCTGCAAGAGACAAACCACCGTGGTCTCCTCCCATATCAAAGGGGAGTCCGTCCGGTCCGCGTCCGCCAATCCATAAAAAGCGGTTATTGATAACGAACACCTCAAAAATAAGGACTAAAATAACTATTGCGGTCCAAATACTAACACCGGCAGTAATTTGTTTTTTAAGCTTCGGACGAGTCTCATAAAACTCAAAGGTAAAGCAAAGCACACCTGCCCAAACGGTAAGCTCGGTAAAGGTCATATCAACAAAGCTGCCAAGGAGCTTGGTAGTCATTGTATAGCGCGCAAATTCTCCGTAATTTGCAGTATGCATACCTACCGAGGTAACCGACATAACCGTAACAATAGCAAAGAACATATACCAATACCATTTTTTGTTGCCCCTGATAAATAAAATCAGAAGCGCCGCAATGCCGCCCATTGTGTACACCCAGTTAGTCATAACGGCGGAATATTGGGCGCAGTATTCTCCAAAGCTCGCCTTGCTTTGGCGAAGCTCAGCATGTATAGCGTCCCAGCCGATATCAGTATGCTCCGTGCCGTTTTCGTCAACGGCTCTACCCATTGTGTAGTATGTATACCATTTGATGAAATTCATGTTGCTCAAAGCATGCTTAACATCGGAGAACATTTTAGAAATGCTGAACTCTTTCAGCTTTCCCGACAAAGTAGCAGCTTCGGATTGTGCTGTATTTTCCGACTCTGTTTCCTTTTCGGTTTCTATTTCCGAGGAGGACAAGCTTGACTGAACATCCTGTGAAGAGTCGTCTACACTCGCGCCGAGGACCGAGGGAACAATAGAAGAAGCAATTAGAAGAACCATAAGTAATGACAAAAATACCTTTTTAATTAAAAACACCTCCGTTTTTGTGCAAAGCACAAAATAAATCAAATAGTATGATAACAGATTTTCAAAAAAAAGCAAACAAAATCGCAGATAAAGCTAAAAAAGTTTTATCTGCAAAAAATCTGTCCTATATATAATATCAAAATATAATATCAAAGCGAGATTTTCAGTTTGCTAACAGCCTCTTTTAATTCATCAATACTGATGGTAAGAGGGGGTAAAAGACGGATTTTGTTCTTTGCCGAAAGGACTAAGACACCATTTTGGATACATCGTGCAATAGCCTCTTTTATATCGCCTTCAATTTCGATACCGAGCATTAACCCCTTTCCGCTTACACTTTTAACAGTGTTAAATGCCGACAGTGCTTCGGTTATAAGGCGGCCCTTTTCAGTAATATTAAAAAGAAATTCATCATTGATTCTTTCGATTACAGACAAAGCACCGGCGCAGGCTATAGGGTTTCCGCCGAATGTTGAGCCATGTGTTCCGGGCAAAAGAGAATTTTGAAATCTTTCTGAAAACAAGGTTGCTCCTATCGGAAGACCCCCGCCCAAACCCTTAGCGGTAGTTACAATGTCCGGTTTTAAGTTAAAATGCATATAAGAGAAAAACTTACCTGTTCTGCCGTTACCGGTTTGGACCTCGTCCACAATCAGGGGAATGTCATATTTGCTCGTGAGCTCCTTTATAGTCTCGATAAACTCATCGGACAAAACGCACACTCCACCCTCACCCTGAATAATCTCAATCATTATTGCGGCGCATCCATTGTTTTTAACAAGCTCCTTGATACTTTCCGAGCTGCCGGTATCGGCGTAAAGGAAGCCTTCGGTGAACGGGGAAAAATCCCCGTGATACTGCTCTTGTCCCGTAGCCGACAATGTAGTTACGGTTCTTCCGTGGAAACTGTTTTTAAGAGTGATTATGTTATGGTACCCCCTGCCGTTTTTTAGCAGGGAGTATCTTCTTGCCGCTTTTATGGCACATTCGTTTGCCTCTGCTCCGGAGTTAGAAAAAAACACCCTGCTCATATTTGCTTTTTCAGTTAAAAGCTCCGCAAGCCGCGCCCCGGGCAGAGTGTAGAAAAGGTTAGAGGTATGCTGAACTTTGCCTGCCTGCTGTGTAATGGCCTCAATCCATTGTCTGTCGTTGTAGCCAAACGAATTAACGCCTATTCCGCTCGTAAGATCTATGTATCTTTTTCCTGATTCATCGAAGACGACGCTTCCTTCACCCTTAACGATTACCAAGGGAAATCTTGAGTAGGTGTCCATAATGTTTTCATGGTAAGACTGCTTAATATCCATAGGCTTCTCCTTTAATGAACATCGTTCCGATGCCCTCATCAGTCAGAATCTCTATCAGTATTGAATGGGGAACTCTGCCGTCGATTATTATTACCTTTTTTACACCCTCAACGATAGCGCTTATGCAGCATTCGATTTTGGGAATCATTCCACCCGATATTACGCCTTGTTCTATGAGCTTGGGGGCATCCTCGATTTTTATTTCCGGGATAAGGGAATTTTCGTCGTTCTTGTCTCTCAAAATGCCCTTTGTGTCTGTCATTGAAATAAGGCTTTCAGCTCCCAAAGCAGAGGCAATTTTCGCCGCCGCCGTATCGGCGTTAATGTTATAGATGTTTCCCTGTTTATCACAGCCTACCGTGGCTATAACAGGGATATAGTCCTTTTCCAGTAAATCAGTTATGGGAGAACAGCTAACGGATGTTATCTCACCGACAAATCCGAGCTTTTCATCAAGAACCCGAGCTTCAATCATGTGACCGTCCACGCCTGACAGACCCATAGCCTTGCCGCCTATGCTTTGCAGCAAATTTACAAGCCCCTTGTTTGTTTTACCCGAAAGCACCATCTGAACTATCTGAGCCGTTTCGGCATCTGTAACTCGAAGACCGTCCGAAAATACGGATTCTTTTCCTAACGCGGTAAGAGTCTCAGTTATATCTGTACCGCCGCCGTGAACAAGTACAACCTTGATGCCTATTAAAGAGAGCAGGACAATATCACGCATAACGGATTTTTTAAGCTTTTCACTTTGCATTGCGCTGCCGCCGTACTTTACAACAACTATTTTATCAGTATATTTTTGAATATAAGGGAGAGCCTGGATGAGAATTTCCGCCCGTTGCTCGTTTGAAAGCTTCATACAATCACACCTTAATTAACAAATTAAATATTTTTACGTTCTGTAATCACCGTTTATTTTAACATAGTCATATGTCAGGTCGCAGCCCCATGCGGTAGCGCTGTATTTTCCGGCGTTCATATTTACAATAATTTGAATTTCATCTTCAAGAAGTATTTTTTTAGCTTTTTCTTCGGAGAAATTAACCGCGCTCCCATTTTCGCATACCGTTATTTCGCCTGTCTTTGAACTGAAGGAAATGCCGATTTTCGTAATGTCGATATCTTCACCGGAATATCCGGCAGCGCAAAGAATTCTGCCCCAATTTGCATCTGCCCCGAACATTGCCGCTTTAACGAGAGATGAGCAAATAATGGATTTGGCAACTGCTTTTGCGCTTTTTTCGCAGGAGGCCTCCCTTACAACGCATTCAAGAAGCTTTGTCGCGCCCTCCCCGTCAGCGGCAATCATCCTGCTAAGGGAATGGGTAACTTCCGATAAAGCCGCACAAAACTCATCGAAATATTTCCCCTTACAGGTGATTTTTTCGTTGGAGGCAATTCCGTTTGCGAGAATACAAACCATATCGTTCGTTGAGCAGTCGCCATCAACGCTTATCATGTTGAAGGAGTTCTCGACATCGCTTGCCAAAGCCTTTTGAAGCATTTCGGGTGAAATTGCGACATCGGTGGTTATGAAAGCAAGCATCGTTGCCATATTCGGGTGAATCATACCCGAACCCTTTGCCATTGCTCCGAGAACACATTCCTTTTCGCCAAGCTTAAAGCGGACAGCGTACTCTTTTGACCTTAAATCGGTTGTCATAATTGCCTGTGCCGCATCTTTGTCGTCTGTTTTAAGCCCGCTGACAAGATTGGGAACGGCATTTTCAATTGGTGTAATATCGAGACTTTGCCCTATAACACCGGTAGAGGCCACCACTATGTCGCAAGGGTCAAGATTAAGGGCTTTAGCTGCTGCTTCGCACATACCCCGTGCCTTTTCCTCTCCGTCGCTGTTGCAGGTATTGGCATTGCCGCTGTTACAGATTATAGCGTGTGCGAAGCCGTCTGATATATTACTTTTTGTGACCAGTAAGGGCGCTCCCTTTACAAGGTTTTGCGTAAAGACACACGCCGCGGCGCAGCGCGTCGGACTGTAAACGAGTGCCAAATCTTTTTTTTGCTTGTTTTTTCTGATTCCGCAATGGACTGCGTTTGCATAAAAGCCCTCTGCGGCACAAACACCGCCGGAAATTATCTTCATTTTATCGGTCCTTTCTATAAATCAAGAGAAAGCTCAGGGGACACTCCGAAAACGATATTCATGCATTCAACAGCGGCGCCGGAGGCGCCCTTTCCGAGATTATCGAACAATGCCGAAACCGTAATTCTGTCACTGTTCCCATTTACGGTAATTGCCATAGAGTCCCTTTGGGACATAGAGCTTGCCGAGATAAATCCGTTATCGTCAAGCAAGTCGCAATAGAAAACTATTCTGCCGTTATATCTTGACTTGTATATTTCTCTTAGCCTGCAGATATTTGCGCCCCCTACGAGGTCTTCTTTGAAAAAGCTGACCGTTACAAGCATACCGCTGTAAAAATCAGAGACGACGGGTATAAAAACGGGAGGGGTGGCAAGAGATGTTACAGCCGTCATTTCTTTTAAGTGCTTGTGGCTTTGCGAGAGTGCGTAAACCCTCGGCGCGCAGTATAATACGGACCTGCCTTCGTTTTTATATTCGGAAATCATTGCATTTCCTCCGCCGCTGTAGCCGGTAAGAGAAAAACAGGATATTCTTGAATATTTTGATAATATACCCGAATCCGTAAGTGGTTTGACAATTGCGGCAAAACCGCTTGCATGGCAGCCGGGTACGGCTATTCTTTTCGAGTTTTTTATTCTGTTTATCCCATCAGAGAAGATTTCGGGAAAGCCGTATTCCCAGCCGGGGAGCGTTCGGTGAGCCGTTGAAGCATCAATAATTATTGTGTTTGGGTTTTCAACCATTTCCACTGCCTGCAAAGCCGCCGTATCAGGCAGGCAAAGGAATGACAGGTCGCTTGTATTGAGAGCCTCTTTTCTTGCCCTTGTATCTTTTCTCAGCTTGTCTGAGAGCGTAATTATCTCAATATCATCTCTTTGGGCGAGTCTGTCAAATATCCGAAGACCCGTTGTGCCGGATTTGCCGTCAATGAATACTCTTTTCAAAAAATCACGCTCATTCCGCAGAATAAATGATTAAATATGCATCAATATCGACAAATATACAACAAATATACATAACTGTCAAGGGTTAAAAATAAAAAAAATACCATTTCGGTTTTCCGAAACGGTACTTTTTTATAATATTAAGTTTATGCGACGGTTTCAGCCGTAAATTCATCATCAAGGCAAGAGCAGGAAACATAATTCTCCTCGTCATACCCCGAGGGTGCGTTTTTGGCTTTAATCTTTTGAATAACAACATATACTGCAG
The DNA here is from genome assembly GCA_964588475.1 of uncultured Eubacteriales bacterium. Lineage (GTDB taxonomy): Bacteria > Bacillota > Clostridia > Oscillospirales > Acutalibacteraceae > DTU089. The sequence goes on along the minus strand of CAZPPO010000014.1, from coordinate 1,782 downwards.
CGGCGGCGCCGGCAATCGCAGCTATTATGGCAATAATTTTAAGAACCTTTTTCATTATTATACCTCCTGTTTTTACTAACCATATTATAAACGCAAAGGATTGAAATGTCAAACATTATTTAATTATTATTTGACGCAAAGAGGAACAAGGCATATAATATTGAAGAAAAAAAGTTTTGGAATTTTCAGTTGAAGCAGGTGTGAGTTATGACGATACTTGATTTAATAGATATAAAAAAACGCGGCGATGAATTGTCAGCGCCGCAGATAGACTATATCGTTTCCGGATTTGTTTCGGGTACGATTTCAGACTACCAAATGTCTGCCTTTCTTATGGCTGTTTGTCTTAAGGGAATGAGCACTCGGGAAACCGAGGAGCTTACAAAATCAATGCTCAACTCGGGTGACAGCGTTGATTTGTCGCGTTTTGGCTCTCTTTCGGTTGACAAGCATTCAACCGGCGGAGTAGGCGACAAAACCACGCTTATTGTAGCGCCTATTGTTTCGTCCCTCGGAGCAATTGTGGCGAAGATGTCGGGAAGAGGACTCGGTCACACGGGCGGAACGGTTGATAAGCTTGAGTCGATAAAGGGATATAAAACAACTCTTTCTATTTCGGAATTTTACTCACAGGCAGAAAAAACCGGAGTTGCAGTTATAGGTCAAACGGGAAATCTTGTGCCCGCGGATAAAAAGATTTATGCCCTGAGAGACGCAACCTCAACCATTGACAGCATACCGCTCATAGCCTCAAGCATAATGAGCAAAAAGCTTGCGGCGGGAGCAAAAAATATAGTGCTCGATGTTAAAGCGGGAAGCGGAGCATTTATGAAGACGCCGAAAGAAGCCGAAGAGCTTGCGTGCGAGATGGTCCGCATAGGCAAGGCATACGGCAGAAATACGGCGGCGCTTATAACGAATATGGACGTTCCCCTGGGAAGCGCCGTCGGCAATTCACTTGAGGTTATAGAAGCAGTTAGGGTCTTAAAGGGTGAAGACTGCGGGCAATTAAGAGAAATATGCGTGGCCCTCTCGGCATTGATGCTTTCACTTTGCTATGGCTGGGATGAAGAATATGCAAAAAAGCGGATAAACGATGAAATCGACAGCAAAAGGGCATTTAATCAGATGAAAAGGTGGATAGCCGCCCAGGGCGGAAACGAAGAGTGGCTCGAAAATACGGCTCTTTTCCCCAAGGCGCCTATAACCGCCGAGTTCAAAGCCGAAAAGAGCGGATATATATCTTGTGTAAACGCCGAAAAGATAGGGCTTGCCTCGTATGTATTAGGTGCAGGCAGAGCAAAGAAGGACGACAATATTGATTTATTCGCCGGCATTGTTTTGCGGTATAAAACGGGAGACTATGTTAATAAAGGCAGTACCCTTGCCGTAACGCACACCTCCTGCGATACACGTCTGAAAATGGCGGAAGAATATCTTACACAGGCGTTTCAAATTGGCGAAACAAAGCCCCAAAAGCACGAGCTTATAATAAAAACCATCCTATGAATAAAATTATCGACAAATATTGAAAAATATGAAAAACAAGGTAAAATACAAATAAATAAAATATAATAAAGAAAATCAACGAGAACGCGGTTACCGTAATTGTTGTTACGCATGAGCGGGAAATAGCCGGATTCTGTAAAAAGATTATTACCATATCCGACTGGAAAACGGTTTCCGATGTATCGGTATGACTTTTTATCACAAATAATATTCGACAAAAAAACCATATACTGAAAGCTTAAAAAACTCTTGACAGTCCCATTTATCATATGT
>CAZPPO010000013.1:7649-19206 GCA_964588475.1 uncultured Eubacteriales bacterium | reverse complement strand
TAATTCGGTTAAATTGAAGCTTTCATAAACAAGCTCCACGTTGCCTGTTTCAATTCGTGAGATATTAAGCATGGTATTGACGAGCCCCGAAAGCCTTTTTACCTCATCGGAAACTATACCGAGATAATAGTTCTGCTTTTCAAAAGGTATAGTTTTGTCAAGAATACCGTTTATAAAGCCGCCTATGGTTGTCATTGGAGTTTTAAATTCGTGCGATACGTTTGCCACAAAGCTTCTTCTCGAGCTTTCGAGTGCTTCAAGCGATTTTGCCATTGCGTTGAAATCTGTAACGAGTCTTGTTAGCTCATCATTGCCTTTGAGATGGACTCTGAATGAGAAATCGCCCTGAGCATAGTGCCTTGTAGCCTGTGCCATTGCTCTGAGAGGCTTTGTCAGCCTATCGGTAAATATATATACGGCTATAGAAATCAGTATTAACGAAAGAGAGGAAGCCATAAGGAACATCCCAAGCACCTTTAAGGCAAAAGGAACCAATTCGTTCATTACGGGAGCTGTTGCAACCACTAAGCCGATTACCTTGTTATCAAGAATGACAGGCTCTACAGCGACGGCATGCAGGTCCGCATATATACCGTCAAGCGTAGAAAACAGCGCAAAGCCGCCTTTAGACGCTTTTGCCACGGTGCCGCTTTTAAGCTTATAGTTGTTGTGAAAAAGGCAATGGCCGCTGTCGGTAAGGGATAAATCGGGGGAGAGTACGTCTTTGCAAAAAACCACCTCTCCGTCCATATTACATACAAAGAAATCAGCCTCGAGAGAATCGGATATCTGATAAAGCGAGCTGCATACAACAATTGCTGCGCGCTCCCAGTCATTAAGCATTTCGGCTTGTTTTAAGGAGACGGCAGTTGTGTTTGCCATATTTACGACATTTTTTTGAAGGAGCTCAAGCTTGGTGTCCCGCCAATAATCTACAGTAAAAAACAACAAAAAAATGCCAATAATTAACATACATACTATTATAACCGCAGAAAATACGGCAAAATACTTCGAAAAGAAGCTGCCCTTAGCAATGTTGTTTCCCTGATTTTTAACTTTATTAAACATAATTATGTTATTTGGTTTCGAATTTGTAGCCGACGCCCCAGACTGTTTTCAACTCCCACTTATTCGATACGCCCTCAAGCTTTTCGCGCAGTCTTTTAACGTGGACATCAATAGTTCTGGAATCCCCGAAATACTCAAAACCCCAGACCTCGTCAAGAAGCTGGTCACGTGTATATACCCTGTTGGGGTTGCTTGCAAGATGATAAATAAGCTCAAGCTCTTTCGGGGGAGTGTCAACAATCTCACCTTTAACTCTGAGTTCGTAATTCGTTAAATTTACGGACAGATTGTCAAAGGAAACCTCTTTAACGCAATCTGCATTTGTTGAAGGCGCGCTTCTGCGAAGAACCGCTTTTATTCGCGCCACTACCTCGTTTGCATCAAAGGGCTTTGTTATGTAGTCATCAGCACCCAGCTCAAGGCCGAGAACCTTATCAAATGTTTCTCCCTTGGCTGTGAGCATGATTATGGGAGTTTGCCACTGCTTTCTTATCTCGCGGCAAACCTGCCAGCCGTCTAAAGAGGGGAGCATAATATCAAGAAGGACTAAAGCGGGCTCAAGCGAGGAAAAGGTACTTAACGCAGCAAGTCCGTCGTTGGCAATCGTCACCTTAAAGCCCTCTTTTTCAAGATAAAGGCGCAGAAGCTCGCAGATATTTTGATCATCATCAACTACAAGAATTTTTTCGGATGGCATAAGTTAGCATTCCTCCTGAAAATTAAATTGTTTTATTTTATTGAGTATCATCATTAGATGAATCATCGGGTTCGTCCTGTGAATTATCCTGTGTATCATCATTAAATAAATCATCGTCTTCATCGTTTTTTTGTGAGTCATCCGTTAAAAGATCATTGATTGTTTTTTTTCTTTTTTTGACTACGATAAAAAGTGTAACACAAAGCCCTAATAGTACGACGCATGCAATAATGATTATGATAATGTTCCACTTATCAGTAAGCTGGGATATTTTTTCAAAGATATTCTCACCGTCAGGGGAAACGATAATTGAACCGTCTGACGATTGTGCAGACACTGTTGCAGCTACCGGAATGATCCCAATGCTGCCGTCAGCATATTCTATATATTCATATCCTTCCGGAAGTGTTTCATAATTGAAGGAGGTTATTATATTTCCGTCGGCATCAATATAATTCCCGTTAGCGTCTGTAGAATAAAGCTGGTTAAGAATTTCGGCGGCAATTTCCACTACCACGCCGTTACTCGTGACGATTCCCGACCCGCTGAAAGAGGGGAGAGTTGTCGTAGGAACAGAATCAGTAGGATAATTCGGATAAGTCGTAATATTTAAAATATCGGTAAGCTCCGGTGTATTTGGGGCCTTTAAGGTGCCTTGTTCAAAATTCAGTTTATAAACAGTAGTGCTTATGGGCTTACCGTTGGAAAAATATTTCACATAAAGATTAATCGTTTCCTTTGGTTTCCCTGAAAGATTTATTGAGGAGTAACCGTTATAGAGAAGCTCTGTCCCATCTTCAAGAAACACCTTTACAAGCTCTTTGCCGGCAGTATCATTGGGAGTTACGGGAATAGACCTAAGATAAACCTGAGTTCTCTTATAATCAAGTTTAATATAATATTCGTAAATGTCCGCGTAAAAATCGTTTAAGAGATCAAATCTCTCTGTGTTAACAGTGACTAACTCAAAAGCCTTTTCATAGGAATATTTTAACTCGGAAAGCTCAAGTCCTTTGTCCTGTGAAGCCATGAGCTGTAAAATATGGAAAGGCATTTTATTCTGGCTGACAACGGGTTTAATTTTTCTATAATCTATATTAACATTGTACTGCTCACCCAGTCCGGCGGCGAGATAGGCCATTTTTATATCTTCGTCGGATGCATTGTCTCCGATGTTTATTTTGTAGCTCCTGATTTCCATAAGGGCAATTCGCCTGTTGACTTCATTTTCGGTTATTGTGGATAATTCCTCAGTTGAAGCGAGCCCCTTTGTCCATAAGGCGTACAAGGAAGTATAATATATATACTCATCCAAAGATTTGAAGGAAGAAACATTGAAGTATTTTTTTGCAAACTGCACTACAGTATTTTGTTGCCCCGTAATCTTTATTGTGTAAATCAACAGCGCCTCCTCAAGAGGAGTACCTTTGGGAATGACTACATCGCTCTCGGGATTTCCGGTTAAAACATAATATAAGTCGTTATTCATATATGAGTAAAGCGCGCCGACCATAAGCATTTGATTGGAGTCGGGTTCAATATTATCGGGAACTTGAATTCCCTCCTTCCTGAGATAGTCGATTTTCGCTTGCTCTGAAGTATTGGGCTCGGACATTATACTGAGTGCGTCAAGCTGCCTGAAAAAAAACAGATATGACGCTCTTTTGGTGTCCTCATTCACAGTATAAAGCTTTACATAAGCATTAACCTCGTTTTTGAAGGTTTCTGCCGTATATGTATAAGGGTAATCTGCAAGCGCAATAAGAGTGCTTTGTTTTGAAATTCCTTCGGCGGACAGGATGTCCTCCTTAACAATCAAATCGCGAAGCCAGGAAAGACGATAAAGACGAACCTGCTTATTTTGAAGCCTGATAAAATCCGAGCCGCCGTCGCCTGCCTTTACGATGTTTGGGAAAATTTCGGATATTCTGATATTGGCAAAAGAGTAGAAAGATATTGTCACTGAAAGTAGCGACAGTATTATACACACGGCAATTATTTTAAAAGATTTCTTTTTCATTCGAATCACTTCTGAGATGCTCCATTCACATATATCTTTATTAGTAATTCAGTATAACATAAATACATTGATACAGTCAATAAAAACACCTGTCTATATATTGGAAAAAGAATAGACAGTCTTGGCTTTATATGGTTTCTCGGGCGAAAACACACAAGAGGGAAAGTGTGCATTGTTGGGTGAATCAGGATAAAACTGAGTTTCAAGACAAAAGCCCGTTCGCCTTTCCATGGGAATGCCGTTTTTGCCTTTCCTCCCGCTTAAAAAGTTTCCGCTGTAAAATTGAATCCCCGGCAAAGTAGTCTTAACGGTAAGCTTTATACCGCTCTTGTCACCTTGTACTACACCTGCGGTTTTAAGAGAGCCGTCATAATTGTTGATACAAAAATTGTGGTCATAGCCTTGTCCGTTTTTTAGCTGAATATCATTTGCTTCTATATCTTCACCTATTCTTTTTCCATCGACAAATGAAAAGGGGGTTCCCTTTACAGCAGCTATGTCACCTATTGGGATACTGTATTTGTCTATCGGTATATAATAATCGGCATTAAGAGCAAGCGTATGATTAAGAATTGTCCCAAAGTCATATCCGTTAAGGTTAAAATACGCATGATTGGTGAGATTTATTATTGTATCGGTATCCGGTACGGCTTCGAATTCAATTGATAAATCATTATCTAAGAGGGTATAGGTTACTCGATTCTCAATGTTACCGGGAAATCCGTTATACATGTCAGGGCTTAAATATGTAAAGCAGATAGACTTGTCATTAATTTCCTTTGCGTTCCAAAGTGCGCTTGAATATTCACCCGCTCCGTGAAGGCAGTTAATGTTATTTTCGTTCTTTTTTACAGTATACGTTTTTTTGCAAAGCACAAATTTGCCGTCTTTTATCCTGTTGCAATACTGACCGACAGTAACCCCGTGATAATCCGAATAGCTCAAACGATCAGCAAGATTGTCAAAGCCAAGAAGCACATCCGTTAATTTACCGGATTTATCCTTAACCAGTAATTTGTTAAGGGCCGCCCCAAGAGTAATAATACTTACGCTTACAAAACGGTTTTTTAAGTCATAAGAGAATACCTCTTCGCCCGAGGGCATAATTGCGTAAATTGCTTTAGTTATACTCAACACATCCAACTCCTTCAACAACAATATAACAATTATCAGATTATTGTGTCAATACATGTGTCAATACATAGGATAAGTATTACAACAATGTAATGTTTTTGCATTAGGTTGCTTATTGACTGAATATAAGTTTTGTTATATAATAAAACGACACTAAGAAACAATTTGTGTCAAAGTTTTAGGTTTATTAACTCCGGAAGGTTGAAAATGAATGAGCTTTATCGAGTTTGACTCTGTATATAAGAGCTACAAAATGGGTGAGGTTGTTATCAATGCGCTTGATGGCACATCTTTTGAAATAGAGCATGGAGATTTGGCGGTTATCGTCGGGGCAAGCGGTTCCGGAAAGACAACAGTATTAAATATACTGGGTGGCTTAGATAATTGCGACGACGGGAAAGTACGAGTCGCCGGAGATTTCATAAACGAGTATGACCGAAAGAGACTTATTGAATATCGCCGTGTTGATGTAGGTTATGTATTTCAGTTTTATAATCTCGTACCTAACCTTACCGCGCTTGAAAACGTGGAGCTTGCAACTCAAATAGCATCGAAGGCTCTCAACCCGGAAAAGGTCCTCGACCGCGTGGGGCTTGGGGAGAGAACCGGAAACTTCCCGTCACAGCTTTCCGGCGGAGAACAGCAGAGAGTTGCTATAGCCAGAGCTTTTGCAAAAAATCCGAAGATTCTCCTGTGCGACGAGCCAACCGGAGCGCTTGACTACAATACAGGAAAGCAGATACTTCAGCTTCTTCAGGACACAAGCCGCAAGGCGGGTATGACAATAGTTATCGTTACTCACAACCAGGCGATAACTCCTATTGCCAACAGGGTCATTTCCATGCGCAGCGGGAAGGTAGTCGGCATAAAGGTTAACAGCAATCCCGTGCCGGTTTCCGAAATCGAATGGTAACCTTGCGTGTACTGAGGAAAGGATTAAGATGAAATGAGCAAAGCCTATTTTAAGGAAACACTGCGCTCCTTTAGACATAACCTTAGCCGGTTTCTTTCCATTGTAGCGGTTGTAATACTGGGCAGCGGTGTGTTTGTGGGATATATGTCAACATGTCCTGATATGCTCAGAACATCTGCCGAATACTACAAAAACAGCAATCTTTATGATATACGCCTTCAATCGTTTATAGGACTGTACGAGGGAGATCTTGAGCAGATTCGTCAGATTGAGGGTGTTAAAACCGTTGTCGGGGAAAAGTTCGTTGACGGCTTTGTTAAGGTAAAGGAGGATGACGGCTCCTTTAAAGGACTTATTGACCTGTACGGCTCACAGATGACGTTGCGGGCCTTTGGCCTTGATACAGAGGCTGCACTGTCGCATACCGAGAATGGCAGTAATGAAGATGATTATATAAACAGGCTGAAACTTTTGGAGGGGGAATACCCCGACGAGGTTGGAGAGTGCGTCGTTACCTGCAGCAAGATAGTAACCCCTTCACAGTTCAAAATAGGGGAAACCATCAAGCTTGAGGGTGACGGGGAAAGCATATTATATTCACTAAAAACCAATGAGTTTAAAATTGTGGGTATAGTTATGACACCATATTTTGTTTCATTTGACCGCGGGACAACCCTGGCGGGAAGCGGCAAACTCGGGGACTATATCTATATTTCCGACGACAGCTTTACACAAGAGGTAAACTATTACAGCGAGGCGTATATAACGCTTGAAGAATCATATTTGTATGGTCCGTATGAGGATGGGTATAATGACTATGTAGACTCTGTTGCCGAAAGGATAAGAGAAGCCTCAGGCGCAATAGCAGCAGGAAGAGCTGTCATTATTAAAGCCGAAATCGAGCCGAAGCTTGTTATTGGAGAGAATGATTTTATCATAAAGCAGCAGGAGGCGACAACAAAGCTTGCCCAAGCGAAAAAACAGCTTGATGATGTTAAAAATTTGGTTCAAAACGGGGCTCAAATGATAGCACTGGCACAAGCCGAGCTTGAATCAAAATACGCGCAGGCTATTGAACAGATTAACAGCGGCAATGCCGAATACAACGCAGGATTGCAGGAGTACAATATCAACGCTCAAAAGGCCGCCGACGGACAGATACAATGGGACAAGGCAAATGAGCAATACAATAGCAACAAGGCGCTTTATGATGAAGCCGAAGCTCAGCTGAAGGATGCCAAAAACCAAATCACTCTTGCCAACGCCCAGATTGTGGCTACAAAGCAGCTGATAGCCACAACGCAAGCGACGCTTGACAATCTTAGAAACAAGAGTGACGCAGACGATTCGATAACGCCTGAGCAGTTAGAGCAAATGGCGGATAGGCTTGAGACCACTAACCCCGAGCTTGCCAGAGTTTTGCGAACGGCGGCATATATGTCGAGGGCAGGCGTGAGCGACAATACAATCGCCGATGTGGAAGCTTTGCTTGACAGAAGCAAGGCAGAGCTTGCCGCCGAAGAAATTAAGCTTGCCGACGCACAAGCTCTTTATACGCAGAAAGAGTCAGAGCTAACCTTAGCGAAGCTTCAGCTTGACTCGGCGAAGGCACAGCTTGACGAGAAGAAAAAAGAGCTTGAAGACGGCAAAAAGAAGCTTGAAGAAGCGAAAGAACGTCTCAAACAGGGAAATTTAGATCTGCAGATGGGTAATCTTGAGGCGCAAACAAAATATCTAAACTCCAAGGCGGAAATTGCCTTAAAGCAAGCACAGCTCATTGAGGTAAAAAACAAGCTGCCGGAGTATGAGGCAGAATATGCCGCCAAAAAGTCTGAAATTGAAAGTCAGGTTGATGTGGCGCGCACGATGCTTCAAAAAGGAAAGGCATTGCTGCAAAACCTCGATACCGCTTCTTGGTCGGTTACTACACGCCGTGATTTGCCGGGTTACTCAAGCTATGGAAACGCCGCGTACAGTATGCAGACAATTGCGCTTGTGTTTTCTGTTTTCTTCTATATTGTGGCAACCTTTGTATGCCTGACTACGATGACGCGAATGGTGCAGGAGGAGCGTACGCAGTTAGGTGTGCTAAAGGCAATGGGCTATACCAACAGGCAAATTATCTCCAAATATCTGATTTATTCTGCTGCCGCGTGTGCAGTAGGCTTAGTGCTGGGCACCTTGGGGGGAACATATTTATTCCCCAAGGCTTTTGTCATAGGCTGGACCATAATGTACGAGCAGCCTGTTCTCAAGCTGTACGCATATCCGATGCTCATTGTCTTAGGCTTTGTAATTACCGTTATTGTAACCATGGGAGCTGTAGCGGTCGCCTGTTCTCGCGAGCTGAGGCTGAATACTGCCCAGCTTATGCGGCCTAAGCCTCCGAAGTTCGGTAAGCGCGTATTCCTCGAAAGAATCGCATTTATTTGGAAAAGACTCGGCTTCACCTCAAAGGTCACCATACGAAATTTACTCAGAAGCAAGAAAAGGCTGCTAATTTCCATACTCGGCATAGGCGGCTGTACGGCGTTGCTCGTTGCGGGCTTAGGCTTTGTCGACTCGGCGCGCGCCGTTATATTAAAGCAGTTTAATGAAGAGGGAATATCACGCTATGGTATTCAAATAGCTCTTAAGGACGAACAGACCGGTTCTGCAAACAGCAAAACAGTCGCAGACATTAATTCTCTAAATGGTGTTCGTAACACTATGCTTACACATATTATGGTTTACCGCAGCCCTGTATCGGAGGATGCCGGCGGCAGCTATGATGTAAACTTTTATGTGCCCGAGGCTCCCTCAAGAATCGGTGAGTATATCAGACTAATAGACTATAAAACAGGGAAGCTTCTGACTCTTGACGATTCAGGCGCAATTATTACCGATAACTTTGCAAAAGCCGCAGGCATAAGGGCAGGCGATACGGTGACGGTTTCACACATAGAGGGCACAAAGGAGGTATCCTATAATATCAAGGTTGTGGGTATTGTAAGAAACTATACCTTCCACTACATTTATATAACGCCTGCCTATTATCAACAGCTCACGGCGAAGGTGCCGACCTTTAACTGTATTGCGGGTCATATTTCAAATGATTTATCCGCTGAAGGTCGTTTGCAGCTTGAAAAACAAATTAACGAAATGCCCGGAGTTAACGGCTCTATTTTCACCTCGGCAATACTTGACAGCTTTTCATATATCATTAAAAGCATTTATATCATTATTGCCGTTATTGTTGTGGCTGCGGCAATGCTCGCGTTTGTTGTACTGTATATTCTAAACAGTACCAATATTAACGAGCATTTAAGAGAGCTTGCCACATTAAAGGTGCTCGGATTCTATGACGGCGAGGTATCCGCTTACATATACCGGGAAAACATAATACTGATGTTTTTCGGTATCCTGGCAGGTTTTGGGATGGGAGTGGTTTTACACAAGCTGATTATTATGACAATAATCATAGATTCGGTGACTCTCGGTCAAAGCATCTCGGCGATAAGCTACGGTGCAGGAGCTGTAATAACCCTGATTTTTGCCTTTTTAGTCAACCTTGTTATGCACAAATACCTAAAGAGACTCAATATGGTAGATTCACTAAAGTCTGTTGAGTAATTAATATAAATCAAAGGGGATAGAAATTTTATGCAATTTGATGTTGCCGTAATCGGTGCAGGTGTTGTAGGCGCACTGACGGCGAGGGAGTTGTCTAAGTACAACATTAAGGCTGCCATTTTGGAAAAGCAATCAGATATGGCAATGGGTGCAACAAAAGCTAACAGTTCGATTGTTCATTCGGGGGTTGACGCGATTACGGGTACGCTCAAGGCCAAGCTGAATGTGCGCGGAACACAGCTTATGCAGGAATTATGCGAAAAGCTTGACGTCTCATATAAAAACAACGGCTCTCTCGTTTTGGCTTTTTCGGATGATGACCTCAAGACGCTTGAGATACTGAAAAAGAGGGGAGAGGCTAACGGGGTTAAGGGGCTCAGAATCCTTAGCAAGAGCGAGCTTAAACAGCTTGAGCCTCACATAAGCGATGACGCTGTCGGAGCAGTTTTTGCCCCCAGCTCCGGTATTGTGTGTCCCTATAAGCTTACTATTGCCGCAGTTGAAAACGCAGTTGCAAACGGTGCTTTTTTCTTTAGAAACTGCGAGGTCCAAAGCATTACGGATAAAGACGGTGTTTTTACCATAGGCACCTCACTGGGTGATATCAAAGCAAAATATATAGTAAACGCCGCAGGCGTATATTCGGGCGAAATTGCCAAAATGGCGGGCGATGATTCTATTAAGATTATAGTGCGTCACGGGGATTATTATCTGCTTGATAAAACAGCGGGCTCGACTGTGTCCCGCACAATCTTTCAGTGCCCTTCAAAAATGGGTAAAGGAGTTCTTGTTTCTCCCACTGTTGACGGAAATCTTATAATAGGACCTACGGCAAAGGATATAGACGATTATTTTGATACGGCCACAACCTCGGAGGGTCTTGAATATGTCATTAAAACGGCAAGGAAAAGCATCCCCTCAATTTCTCCAAAAAGCATTATTACATCATTTTCAGGAAACAGGGCACATCTGGAGGGCGATGACTTTATTATAGCTTCAAGCAAAGCAAACGGACGTCTGATAAATGCCGTAGGGATTGAGTCTCCCGGTCTATCGGCAGCTCCTGCAATAGCCGAGTATATTGAGGATATTTTCAAAGGGCTTCTGACGGACCTTCAAATAAAAGCAGACTACAATCCCGAAAGACCCCGCGAGGTTCGTTTTGCAGAATTAAATTCAAAGCAGAGAAAAGAGCTGATACAAAAAAATCCCGCCTACGGCCGGATTATTTGCAGATGTGAAACAATCACCGAGGGCGAAATTGTCGATGCCATTAAGGCTCCGGCGGGAGCCATTGACGTCGACGGCGTTAAAAGACGCACAAGAGCGGGAATGGGACGTTGCCAGGGAGGCTTTTGCGGAAGCAAGGTAGTCGAGATTTTAGCACGAGAACTTTCTATTCCCATTAACGAAGTCACAAAATTCGGCAAAAACTCAAAAATAATCTATAATAAAACTAAATGAGGATAAATATGGATAAATATGACCTTGTTGTAATCGGCGGAGGACCTGCCGGCATGGCAGCCGCCCTAAAAGCAAAAGAATGCGGTGTAAAAAAAATAATGATTCTTGAAAGAGCACAGACTCTCGGCGGAATATTAGAGCAGTGTATACATGCCGGTTTTGGATTGCATTATTTCGGCGAAGAGCTTACGGGACCTGAATACGCCGCAAGATTCATCGATTTAATCGAGAAAACCGACATTGAAGTAAAAACGGATACAATGGCTTTGAATATATCTGAAGACAAGAAAGTTACAGCAGTTAATACAAAGGACGGACTTTTGGAAATTCAGGCAAAGGCAATAGTACTGGCCATGGGATGCCGTGAGCGCCCGCGCGGGGCGCTGAGCATAGCGGGAACACGCCCCTCGGGAATTATGACTGCGGGACAAGCTCAGGCCTTTGTCAACATTACGGGGTATATGACCGGAAAGACGGTTGTGATTTTAGGCTCGGGTGACATAGGGCTTATTATGGCGCGCCGAATGACTCTTGAGGGAGCAAAGGTAAAAATGGTGTGCGAGCTTATGCCTTATTCGGGGGGGCTCACACGAAATATAGTTCAGTGTCTTGATGACTTTGACATTCCCTTAAGGCTAAATTGTACAGT
>CAZPPO010000013.1:0-7639 GCA_964588475.1 uncultured Eubacteriales bacterium | reverse complement strand
CGTAAAAACTCACGGAAAAGAGCGTCTTGAAGGTGTTACCGTTCAGTATGTTGACGAAAATATGAAGCCTATACCCGGGACACAGGAGTATGTTGAGTGTGATACCCTTCTTCTTTCAGTAGGTCTTATCCCCGAAAACGAGCTTTCTAAGGACATCGGTATTGAGCTTGACGCAGTAACAGGCGGCCCGGATGTAGACCAGGCAAGGCAGACACAGTGCGAGGGCGTGTTTGCCTGTGGAAACGTGCTTCAGGTACACGATTTGGTTGATTATGTTACCGAAGAGAGTATGATTGCAGGAAGAAGCGCGGCAGATTATATACTCGGGAAAAGTTCTAAAGACAGGGAGTTTATTAAAACGATAACAGGAGAGGGAGTGCGCTATATTGTTCCCCAAAGAATCAATATAAAGAGCGCTCAGGACATAAAGCTGTATTTTCGCGTGGGAGCAGTCTATACAAACGCCCGTGTAATAGTGACTATTGATGACAAAGAGGTTTACAATAAAAGAAAAGTAAAGCTTACCCCGGGAGAGATGGAAAATGTTAAAATTACTGAGGATATGATGAAAGAAATGAATAAAGACAGTAAGCTCGAAATAAGAATTATGATATAGCGGAGGCTTTGCGATGATAAAAAAAATGGTTTGCGTAGCGTGCCCCATCGGATGCCCGTTAGAGGCTGAGGTCAATGAAAAGGGCGAGGCTGTTTCAATAACAGGCAACAGCTGCAAAAGAGGTATAACCTACGCACAAAGTGAAATTACTAATCCCACAAGAAGTCTTACGACTACAGTTAAGCTAATAGGCGGGAAAAACCCCGTGGTTCCGGTTAAGTCGGCTTCTCCCTTTCCCAAGGGAAGGATGTTAGAGGCAATGAAGGTTATAAACACAATCCGGATGAAAGCGCCTGTTTATATAGGCGATGTCGCGGTTAAAAATATTCTTGACACGGGAATAGATATTGTAGTTACAAATAACGATACAGGAAAATAACTCTACCGGAAAAGAGGCGTATCTGATGCAAAAACCGTATGAAATCGCAGCGCTTGTTAAACCGTCCGAAAGGCAGCTTTTATGGCAGGAGACTGAATACTACGGTCTAATCCATTTCGGTATGCCCACAATATTAAACCAGGAATGGAGCGATGGGTCGGTAAAACCGGAAAACTTTGCTCCCCAAGAATTCAGCGCGTCCGAGTGGGTCGGGCTTTTTAAGGACGCCGGTATGAAGGGTCTTGTGCTGACCGTCAAGCATCACGACGGGTTTTGTCTGTGGAACTCTCAGTTTACGGATTACTGTGTGAAAAACGCAATTAACTGGGATGTTGAAAACAGGGACATTGTTAAGCTTGTTTCGGACGAATGCGAGAAACAGGGGCTTAAATTCGGCATATATATTACTCCTCTTGACCGTCATGAAAAAACATACGGCACCGGTGACGCCTATAATACATATTTTAAGACCCTTCTGTCCGAGCTGCTGACAAATTACGGTGAGATTTTTTATGTAAGGCTTGACGGAACGGCAGAACCGGATAAGAACGGATACGAGCAGCAGTATGATTGGGAGGGTTATTATCAGCTGGTTAGGAAGCTTCAGCCCAATGCAGTCATAGCTCTGTGCGGTCCCGATGTACGCTGGAACGGGAACGAATGGGGTGTGTGCCGAAAGAACGAGTGGAGCGTAATTCCTGCCCGTCACAGCATTTATGAGGCAATAAATAACTCGAAGGACAGCGAAAAGCTCAGCAGAAGGTCTGCTACAATGGAGCTTGATCTCGGAAGCAGAAAAGCAATAAAAAAGGATGAAGAGTTTATTTGGTATCCCGCTGAGGTCTGTGTTTCAATCAGGGACGGCTGGTATTACCATAAATCCGACGAGTATACAGCAAAAACAAAGGACAAACTGCTGAAGCTGTATTTTAATACCGTAGGCAGTAATTATTGCTTTATGCTTAACGTGCCGCCGATGAAAAACGGAAAATTTGCCGATATGGAGTCTCAAATAATAAGAGCATTCGGCTATGACCTTGAAAAAATGTTTGCCTATACTGTCTCTTCAATAGGAGAGATAAAGGCAAGCAGCGAGCTTTCCTCCGAGTATTGTGCAAAAAATCTCTT
Organism: uncultured Eubacteriales bacterium; assembly: GCA_964588475.1. Lineage (GTDB taxonomy): Bacteria > Bacillota > Clostridia > Oscillospirales > Acutalibacteraceae > DTU089. The sequence goes on along the minus strand of CAZPPO010000013.1, from coordinate 5,516 downwards.
TTTAAGCGATAAAAATAAGACATGGAAACCGGCGCCGCAGGACAAAGAGCCTGTTTTAACAATAATCTTAAGTGAAATAGATATGTTTGACAAGCTTGTCCTTATGGAGCATATACGAAACGGCCAGCATGTAGAAGAATTTACGGTATATGCGGATTATGGCAACGGAAAATGGAAAAAGCTTGAAAAGTGCGGTATAATAGGATATAAAAGGATAGTCAAGGTACGACCGGTGGAGGTGAAGGCTGTTAAGGTGGTTTTTAACAGCTTCAGACCGGAACTTGAAATGGAGAGCTTGTTAATGTTCTGATTCTGATTATTCGGTTTTTTAAGGAACAATAAAAAAGGATTGTGTCGTCAAAAGACTTCACAGTCTTTTTTTCTGCAGCCTAAATTAGAATTTGAAAAAAAAGCCAATAATTAAGAAAAAATTAAAAAAGGTTTTTAAGAATTACAACTTTCTTAATCTATTATTACGAGTGGTCAAAACCCGTTGACTGCGGAATATATAGTGACATAATGTGAGTTAAGAAATTTGCCCAGTCTATAGGAGGGTTAATAATGAAGGCTGATAATAAAACAATCAATATTCTTGTAACACTGGATTCTAATTATGTTGAGCCGCTGACAGTAATGCTTTTTTCCATGCTCAGGTCAAACCCGTTTGAAAAATTCAATATTTATGTTGCACATTCCTCATTAAACGAGGCGGATTTCAGCAAAATAAGAGCTGTAGCCGATCCTACAAAATGCAATATTATACCATTGCATATTGATGAAAGGCTTTTGTGTAAGGCGCCCGTATTAAAACGGATAACAAAGGAAACCTACTATCGTTTGATTGCGGCGGATTATCTTCCGAGGGAGGTAAAACGCATACTTTATATCGACCCGGATACTGTCGTCATAAACAGTCTGCGCAGTCTTTACGATACAAATTTAGGCGAAAACCTCATTATGGGTGCAACACACGTCGGGTGGTTTTTGGAAGCTGTTTGCCGCAAGAGGCTTAATATGGAACGCCACAGTAAATATGTCAATGCCGGAGTTTTACTTATGAACATCGGGGAGATAAGAAAAACCGTCAGAACCGAAGATATATTCGAGTATATATATAACAATGCAAATAAGCTCTATCTTGCCGACCAGGACGTAATAAACGCTCTCTTTTGCGAACGTACGATTGTTACGGATGCCCGTGTATTTAATCTTGATGAAAAGACATATAAGCGTTTTGCGAAGGATATTGATAAAGCTTGGATTGACAGAAACACGGTAATAGTTCACTTTAACGGACAGTATAAGCCCTGGAGGACCGGGTACAAGGGAGTTCTAAAATGTTTCTTTGACAGGGAAACGGCAATTATGAATAAGTCGGCAAATATCGCACTTGCTCGGAAAATGGCCGGATAGGTGATTGTATGAACAAATCAATTAAGCTAAAGCGGCTTTTTGCAGCAGTACAGCTTGCGTTGCTTATTATTTTGACAATAACCGTTTATGTAAAATACGGGGCACAAATTCTCGATTTTATTAACGATAAGGAACAGTTTCAGGCGTGGCTTGACGGATATAAAGCCTTTGGTGCTGTCATATTTGTGGGTATAAGAGCTTTCCAGACGGTTATCAAAATAATCCCCGCGGAGCCCTTGGAAATTGCCGCCGGATATGTGTACGGTACCTTAGGCGGCGCAGCGTTATGCCTTTTAGGTTCGGTGCTGGGGTCGCTTGTTATTTTGTTGCTTACGAGGACGCTTGGCAGGAAAATAATCGATTTTGCGGTTCCCGTTGAATCGCTCGAGAAATACGCCTTTTTAAATGACGAAAAAAGGCTTATAAGGACGTTATTCATTATATACCTAATTCCCAGTACGCCAAAGGATATAATAACATACCTCTCAGGTCTTCTGAAAATCAAATCATGGAAGTTTATGCTTTTTACAAGTATTGCAAGAATACCCTCTATAATAACCTCCACAATCTGTGGCGCACAGCTCGGAAACGGGAACGTCAAGCTGGCCCTTGCGGTGTTTATCGGAACACTCGCTGCAGGGGTTGCGGGTATGGCATTGTATGAGGGTGCAAATAAGAGGCGCAAGAAAAGATGTGAGCAGTCGCTTGCAGCTTAAGGGTAGGTACTGCTCTCCTTTATAAGCTTTATATATATAGCCTTCAGGCGGCAAGACAAAGTCTTGCCGCCTGAAGGCTATAATAAATCATAGGTCAGCTTCGTTAAAAATTTCGTTAGTTGCTTTGTACAAGCCCTTAAGAGCGGGATACATATTCTTATACACCTGCTCGTAAAGCTTGCGATATACTGAGTTTTTCTTTGTATCCGGTGTAAAAACATCCTTATGCTGAACCATTGACTTTACGGCTTGCGCAAGTGAAGGGAATTCTCCGATTCCGGTAAAGCCCAAAATTGCGGCTCCCAGACCTGATGTTTCATGAGTTTGCACCCTGCAGACGGGTCTGCCGAGCATATCGGCTGTAATCTGACAAATTTCATCGCTTTGAGATCCTCCTCCTGCAACCATTACACGTGATATAGGAGTTTTTGTCTTATGCTCGATACGCTCTATTCCATCCAATAAGGCAAAATTAATACCTTCGATTATTGCCCGATAAATATGTATTCGGGTGTGAGTATCGTTAAAGCCTATTATCGCTCCGCGCGCATCCTTGAGCATAAGCTCGGGGGTCCAATAAGGTTGGATAATAAGCCCTCCTGAGCCGGGGGGGATTTTTGAAAGCTCCTTATTGAGTAAATCCTCCGCGTGAACTTTCAACTGTTTTGCAAGTTCAACCTCATGGGAGGCAAATTCCTTTTTGAACCAGCTTATAAGCCAGTATCCTCGGAAAACCTCATATTCGGGATTATAAAAATTCTTTAGTGCGGAGGGGAACGGGGCAACAAGACGGTGTATTTCGATATATTTGTCCGTCGTAATCTCAACCGTTGCGGTAGTTCCGAAGCTGACGGAGGCGACATCCTCGCTCAGGCATCCGTTACCGAGCGTTTCACAGCCCTTGTCGGAGGCGGCCGCTATCACCGGAATTCCCTCCAAAATACCTGTTTCCTCTGAGGCGGCAGGAGTAATAGCTCCAAGAACTCCGTTAGGGTGCACAAGCTCGGGCATCTGGCTTTTAGAAAGACCGAACAGACGGTAAAAAATACTGCCGTCATTTTTCCTCCACCCGAAGCTCTTAACATCAAAGGGGATATAGCCGATTTGAGAAGCCGAGGAGTCGGCAATTTTTCCTGTTAGCCTTGAATTGAGATAGCAAGAAAGCAAAACGACCTTTTCAGTTTTTTCCCATACCTCAGGCTCGTTTAGGCGGACCCAATTAGCCCGTGAACGGCGCAGGGCGTGCTCTATTGTTTGCTTTGCGACGACATTGGGTATGGCAGAGATAATTGTTTTGTTAAAGACATCCGTAAGGCGCAGCTCAGCCTCGCGCTGGTCAAGCCAGAGTATACAAGGGCGAAGCGGACGGCCGCTTTTATCTAAGAATACAATGGTATCTCTTTGAGTTGCAACCGCTACGCCGGCTATTTGAGCAAACAAATCCTTGTGTTTTTCACGAAGCTTGTTTACGGCATCGCACAGTGCAGTGTAATAAACCTGGGCGTCTTGCTCTGCTTGACCTGCAACGCTTCCAAAGTAGGGCTGCTCAAAAACAATTTTCTCCATTGCCTGAATTTTGCCTTGTTTGTTAAAAAGCAAAGCCCTTAAACTTTGGGTTCCGCAATCGATTGATAAGATCAAAGGTTCCACAAAACCGCATCCCTTCTGTTTGATTTTTTTGAGAGATAACCTATTTATTCTTGGAAAAAACAAGGAATATTATTATTTTACTGCCATAACGCCTGGTGTCACTATTTCGATACAGCCTACAGGGCATACCTCATGGCATTTACCGCAGCCTGTGCATTTGTCCGTTTCAACATATGCTACATATCCATTAACCTTAACGGCACCCTCCGGACATACCTTTTCACACCGCATGCAGCCGATACAGGCTGAATTACATTGTTTTTTTGCGATGCCGCCCTTTTCGTGATTCATACAAAGCACCGCAGCCTTTCTCACACCCAAGGGAACAAGACTTATTAAACCCTTGGGGCAGGTGGCTATGCATGCCTTGCAGCTTCTGCAAAGCAGCGGGTCGATTCGAGCTATTCCGTCAACAATTTTTATCGCGTCATATTGACAGGCCGCGACGCAGTCCCCCAGACCGAGGCAGCCGTATTCACATTCCTTATTGCCGCCGAAAAGCTGGTTTGCCATTTGACAGCTTTTAACACCGCTGTAAAGCATTTTTGTTTTGGCATTAGTTCTGTTTCCGTTGCAATGCACAAAAGCAGTTGTGGGAATTATGCTTTCGGTTTTTAATCCGAGAATATCGGCTATGGCGGCAGCCACCTCGTTTCCGCCCGGGTTACACAGGTTTGTTTTATCCGTTTTTCCCGAGGATAGGGCAGCGGCATAGTCCGAACAGCCTGAAAATCCACAGAAGCCGCAGTTTGCGCCGGGGAGAATGTCAACAATGCTTTCCGCTTTTTCATCAACGGGAACCGCAAAAATCTTTGAGGCTATCGCAAGTGCAAGTCCGAGGGCTATTCCTAAGCCTGATACAAGCAATACTGCCGATAAAATGTCGTTCATTTTGTCACCTCCCGAAAATTGCTTCTACGACGCCGGCAAAGCCGAGGAAAGACACCGAGACGAGAGAAGCGGAAACAAGTGTTATGGGCAGACCCTTGAGAAATTTCGGAATATCGGCGCTTTCAAGCCTGTCACGAACACCGGCGAACATAATCATTGCAACTAAAAAACCGATACCCGCCCCGACGGCGTTGACCATCGACTGTAAAAAATTATACTCCTTATCAACATTAAGAAGAACAACGCCCAGAACAGCGCAATTTGTTGTAATAAGAGGGAGGTATATCCCCAGGGACTTATAAAGGGCCTTGACATACTTTTTGAGAAAAACCTCGACAAACTGAACAAGAGCCGCTATTACAAGAATAAATACTATTGTTTGCAGATAGGCAAGATCATTTTTTTCAAGAATCGTATTAATAGGGTAGCAAACCGCAACGGCAAGCGACATAACAAAGATTACCGCTATGCTCATTCCCAAAGCCGTATTAAGCTTTTTTGAAACACCCAAAAAAGGACATATACCCAAGAATTTCGAAAGAACAAAGTTTTCTGTAAGAATAGCAGTCAGAAAAATTACAAACATTGCAGTCATACTACTGTTTCCTCCTTTTCAATTGCTGCCGTGCACTCTCCGGCCATAGGACAACCGGCACAGGCCTGTAAATCAGCCTGAGGACGACCCTTTTGAGCGGTGAGTCTGTTTGCCAGAGCTATCATAATACCGAAAACGAAGAACCCGCCCGCAGGAAGAATGAAAACGGTCATCGGCTCAAGAGTATCAGGCAGCTTAGAGAACACATTGAAGCCGTCAAAGCCGCCTAAGGCATCCTCACCGAAAAGAGA
>CAZPPO010000012.1:6347-20170 GCA_964588475.1 uncultured Eubacteriales bacterium | reverse complement strand
ATAACACCAAGTGTTGTGTAAGTTACTGCAGAGCCTGCGGCGTATACAAGGGAAAACCTCAATGCCCGTTTAGGGTTGTTTTCAGATGCTCCCGAGACATAGGCAATAATTAAAGGGAGGGTAGAAAGACAGCAAGGCATAAGTGAGTTTACTACCCCCGCCAACAAAGCAAGAAAGGGAGCAAGCCAGAAATAATCCTTAATCAGTGAGGAAAGGGTTTGAAGAAATTCATTCATAAGAACCTACCATTTCATCTAAAATGGCTCGAAGGTCCGGCTCCATAAGCGCCCCTACGTGACCCGTAAGCTCTTTGCCCGTTGACTTGTCTTCATAAAATGCAAATTCTATCTTTTCTTGCAGCTCTTCACTCGGAGTAAAGGGTGTACCGTTTGCATTAAAGAAAAATTGTGCGGGTATTGCATTTACAGGATAATCGCCCGCCTGCTCGGGATACTTTGAAATGTCAACATACCTGATTGTTGCCCTTCCATCGTATTGTGTATACATTTTTTCTAAATCCGGCAGCATTTTCACGCACCATCCGCAGGAGGGAGAGCCAAAATCAATTACTATAGGAAAGCCGTAGGAAATCAGATTTTCCATACTGATATCCGAGGCATAAAACAAATCCTCTTGTGATACGTCTTCTAAAGCAGTCGTTTCCCCGCTGCTTTGCGGCTCTCTGTTTTCCTCATGATTCTTGATTAAAAACAGCCCGAGCGCAACAATGCAGATTAGCGCGGGAATCAATATTTGAAGCTTTCTTTTGTTTTTCATAGATGTTTCCTTCTCAACATTAAAATTCCCCTATCATATCCTCAGTAGAAAAACTTTTAAGCGGCAGCTTTACAGGTTTTTTTGTCTTTTGACTTTTATAAATCGCAAGTACCATTTCAAGCGCCCTCTTTCCCGCATAAGCGTCCACATAGGGTTGTCTGTTTTCAGCAATAGCCCTGACCATGTCATTATAAAGGCTAATATGACCGTTGCCATATATGTTTCGTGTATCTTCCTTTAATGACTTATTGCCCAAATCCTCTGCATTTTCATCATTAAACTGCCAGATATTAATCTCATTGGCGGAAGTGCCGCCTAACTTTACGTTTCCTTTTTCGCCGAACACATATATTGTTTCCTCAATATCATCGCGAAACGCATTTACTGTTCCCTCAATAGTTGCCACGGCGCCGTTTTTGAATTTTACAACAGCTACTCCGATATCCTCCGCCTCAATATAATCATGAAATCTCCGTCGTGTAGCGCCGTATACCTCTAGCACCTCGTCGCCCAAAAGCCAGCGTAAAAGGTCAATCCCGTGAATACACTGATTCATCAGAGTTCCGCCGTCCTGACTCCATGTGCCTCTCCACTCGTCCTGAGAATAATAGCTTTCGCCCCTGCACCAGCGAACGGCAACGCAGCCATGCGAAATATCGCCCATTCTCCCCTCATTAATAGCATTCTTAAGGTGCTGAACCGCTATATTAAAGCGGTTTTGATGATTTGCACAGACCTTGACATTATGCTTTGTCGCAGCCTCTATTATCCTGTCGGCATCAGCAATGCTCATAGCTATGGGCTTTTCAATAATCACGTTGATCTTGTTCTCAATACAATACAAAGCGATTTCGGCATGCTTGCCGCTGTCGGTAGCTATCGCTATTAAATCCAGCTGATTTTCCTTAATCATTTTTTTGTAATCGCAATAGCTCTTTGTCCCCCATTGCTCATCAAGCGAAAATCTGTCAAGCAAGTCGACAGCTCTGTCCTCGCGTATATCACAAACGGCAACAATCTGAAGATTATTTTCAAGAGCCGCCGTTATGTGATTCCCTGAAATTCTTCCGCATCCAATCAAAGCAAATTTCATAAATTTTATGCCTCTGTTTTCTTTCTCTTCTTTTTATTTTCAGTAATACTAATGGCTGTTGCCACAATTAAAACTACAATTAAACTCCCGCACCAATCCTTGATTAAATCCACAAACTGAAAGCCCCTGCCGTCAACAAAAAATTTTTGATATGCCTCATCCAAAACCGCAAACAAAATACAAATAATTCCCGACAAGACAAACGAAAACTTAACAGATAATTCTCTGAGCGACAAAGTTAAGAATAACGCAAGGAAGGAAAATACAATAACATGTGCCGCCTCTCTGAAAAACTTATTAGTGAAAATCCTCTTGGCAAACAAAGTATCGGATGCCGAGGGAGCAATTTGTTGCACAACCTTGGAGCTTTTATCTACTATTCCTTCGCTTAGTGAATTCGAGTTTTGGGCAGGTTGACTCGACAAAATAAAAATAGTGATTACACAAATAATCGTCATTGTCCATAAAGCTATCCTTTTAATGTACATCCTTTTCGGTTGTATAATCATTTTTTCCATACCGTTTTGTTTACAATAGAGGTGTATGACTGAATAATCTTTACTACCTTTCCCGATACATTTTCATCAGTATAATCGGGAACCGCTTCTCCGAAATCCCCGTTTTTATGCATATTAACGGCGGTTTCGACTGCCGAAAGCACCTGCTCCTCGGTAATGCCCGCGATTATGAAATTCCCCTTGTCAAGCGCTTCGGGGCGTTCGGTGCTCGTCCTTATGCAAACTGCCGGGAACGGTAGTTTTTTGGCGTTGAAATAGGCAGCCTCCTCCGGCAGAGTTCCGCTGTCACTGACAACGCAAAAGGCGTTCATCTGAAGATTGTTATAATCCGAAAAACCAAACGGCTTAAGACTTTTTACTCTCTCATTAAAAACAAAATTGCGTTCTTCTATAAATTTCTTCGAGCGCGGGTGCATTGAGTAAATAATCGGCATGTCATATTTTTCTGCGAGTTTGTTTACGGCGTTCATAAGGCCTATAAAGTTGCTGTGCGTGTCGATATTTTCCTCCCTGTGCGCCGAAAGAAGAATATATTCTCCCCTTTTCAGTCCGAGTGTCTGCAGAATTTTGCTTCCTTTTATCTTCTCAAAATGACTCGAAAGAACCTCCGCCATCGGCGAGCCGGTGACAAATGTCCTTTCCTTTGCAGTTGATTCCGAATTGAGGTATCTCCTTGCATGCTCACTGTAGCACATATTTACATCCGCTATATGGTCAACTATACGGCGATTGGTTTCCTCCGGAAGACATTCGTCAAAGCATCTGTTTCCCGCTTCCATATGAAATATCGGTATATGAAGCCTTTTTGCGGATATTGCTGACAAGCAAGAGTTTGTGTCACCCAATACTAAGACGGCATCGGGCTTGAGCTTAGCTAAGAGCTTATAGGATTTTGATATAATATCGCCGATAGTTTCTCCCAAATCCTTGCCTACACAATCAAGAAAGTAGTCGGGTGAACGAAGCTGTAAATCGTTGAAGAATATTTCATTGAGCTCATAATCATAATTCTGACCGGTATGAACAAGAATCTGATCGAAATAAATATCACATTTTTTTATGACCTCAGATAATCGTATAATCTCGGGTCTCGTTCCTACTATCGTCATAAGCTTCAGCTTCATTGTCATACCTCCTCAAAATATGTATCCGGCTTTTCGGGGTTAAAGGGCTCGCTTGCCCACATAACTGTTACAAGGTCTTTTTCACCGATGTTTTTTATGCTGTGTGTATAGCCTGTCGGAATATCAATTACTCTCATATCTTCTTCGGCCGTAATGTATTGCACTACCGTTTCGGTATTGATTTTCCTGAGCCTTATTTCCGCCTTTCCGCTTACCACAAGAAATTTCTCATTCTTCGTATTGTGCCAGTGGTTCCCCTTCACCACGCCGGGCTTCGTTACATTTATAGATATCTGACCCCTGTCATCGGTTTTCAAAAATTCTGTGAATGAGCCTCTGTGGTCTGAATTCGTTTTAAGGTTATACGATAAATCTTTACCGGGAATATACGAGGTATAGGTAGCATAAAGCTTCAAAATAAAATCGTTTCCCAAATCAGGAATACTTAAGCTCTCCCGGGTTTGCTTGAATGAATAAAGTAAATCCGCGATTTCTCCCAACGTTGCCGTGTATATTGGCGATACCAAACAGAATTTGCCGTTTTCTTCAAAACGAGCTTGTCCCTTTATTGCGTCAATAATCATCCTGACAACATCATCGATATAGACAAGCCTAAGCTGCGTGCTGCCGTCATTTACCGTAATGGGAAGTCCCGAGGCTATATTATTGCAAAAGGTTGCAATAACGGAGTTGTAATTTGGTCTGCACCACTTTCCGAAAATATTAGGAAAACGGAAAATGTAAAGAGAGGCACCCGTTTCTCTGCCATAAGAAAATAGTATTTCCTCGCCTGATTTTTTGCTTTCCCCGTAAGGGTTTTGAAGCTGCGCTTGAATGGAGGAGGTATGTAAAATCGGGCAGTTATTCTTTTGCTTTTTCAGTGTATCGGTTAAATAAGCGACAAAGTCAACATTTCCTTCTGAGAATTCGCTTTGCTCTTTCGGGCGGTTTACTCCCGCGAGGTTAACTACGAAATCCGCCTCGCCGCAGTATTTCTCAAAAAGTTCAGCGTTTGCACCTAAATCGTACTCTAAAACAGTAATGTTACAGTTTATATCAAAGGAATTATCCTTTTGTTCGGAAATGTTATTAAGAGTAGCTACAAGGTTTCTTCCCACAAAGCCGGTTGAGCCGGTTACAAGTATTCTCATTAAAGTCTCTCCAAAGCTTTAAGCTCATCCTGAATATAATTGAGCTTCAACAGCTTTTCCTTTACCTGCTTGACTGTTAAAAGCTCGGTATTGTTAGAATTAAACTCTTTTATACCGCTTCTTGTTACAATACCCTGTACATAATATCTGTCATAGTTTAAATCGCGCTTATCGCAGGGTACCCTATAATAATCACCCATATCAATGGCATTTTCGCATTCTTCATTTGTAAGAAGCGTTTCGTACATCTTCTCTCCATGCCGAATACCTATTGTTTTTATTGGGTTATCGCTGCCGAAAAGCTCTTTTACCGCCTGAGAAAGAACACCAATGGTGCACGCAGGAGCCTTTTTAACAAGAATGTCACCGCTTGAGGCATTTTGAAACGCAAATTCTACAAGCTCTACCGCTTCCTCTAAGGACATTATAAAACGGGTCATTTCACCGTCTGTTACGGTCAATGGCTTACCGGCTTTGATTTGTTCAATAAACAAAGGGATAACTGAGCCTCTTGAGCACATTACATTCCCGTAGCGTGTACAGCAAATAGTTGTTTTTTTTGAGTCCACTGTGCGGCTTTTGGCTACGACAACCTTTTCCATCATTGCCTTTGATGTTCCCATGGCGTTAACCGGATACGCCGCCTTGTCTGTAGAAAGGCATATAACCCTTTTAATACCTTCATCTATAGCTGCCGTAAGAAGATTGTCCGTACCAAGAACATTAGTCCTGACAGCCTCCAAAGGAAAAAACTCACAGGAAGGGACCTGTTTCAAGGCTGCCGCGTGAAAGATATAATCAACACCGTGTATAGCGTTTTTTATGCTTGAAGCGTCCCGCACATCTCCGATAAAATACTTGATTTTTTCGGACAGGTCAGGATTATTCTCCTGATAATAATGGCGCATATCGTCCTGCTTCTTTTCATCGCGCGAAAATATTCTTATTTCGCCTATATCAGTCTTTATAAAACGCTGAAGAACCGCGTTGCCGAATGAACCCGTTCCTCCCGTTATCATTAAAACCTTTGATTTGAATTGCGACATACTCTTCTCCTTTTCAACTTTGCAGGGCGGCCTTAAGCGCCTGTATACCCTTTTCGTATTCCCCGGTAATTTCTACAAGCCTTTTTTCACACGCTTTGGTAAATACTTCCCTGTCTATATTATTATAATATTCCCAGAGCTTATTTGCAAATCCTTCCTCATAAGGATTGAGAGCGGCTCCGACACCGTATTTTTCAACAAGAGAGCCCATATAAGAGCCTTCTGAGCAAATTTGCGGCAAATTAAACAGGAGACCCTCGTAATATTTATTTCCCAAGGCAAACTCCTCAGTTGAGCCGCCGTCATACATATTGTGGATTATATCAGTATTTTCTGCGATTTTAAGAATATCCTCCCGAGAATACTGACCGTGAAAAAACACATTTTTAACTGAGTTTTCACTGCAAAAGACCTTCAATCTTCGGGCAGTCTCCTGCTGTCTGCCATAATAGTGAAGCTCAAAGCGCTCATCAAAGCCAAGTGACTTGATAATCCTGAGATTAATCTGCTCATGCCGTATAAAACCCCAAAAGCATATTCTTATTTTTCCGTTTTCCGACCTTTTGTGCCTTATGCCGGCTTTGTGTTGCAAGGCCTCGGGGTTGATATTATGAGACGTCAATGTTTTAGGAGTGTCGGGAAGATATTTTCTGAACATATCCGAGCTGACAAACGTAAGCGCGGCTGCATTTGAGAGTTTTTTGATTATTTTTTCATATAGTTTTATGTTTTCATATGTAATATCTCTGTAATCTAAAATAAAACGGTTTTTATATTGGTTCTCGAGCCTCTTAAAAATCAATACTCCGGGCAGGGTATGTAAGGATATGAGAAAATCAAATTTTTCCTCTTTGAGCAAGCCTATAAGATATTTGCGGTATGATATGAATGCGGCTATTTTTTTAATTTTTGGTATTTCATCCTCAAGAATTCTTTGAAAACTATGATGTACAACTTTGTTAGGGGCCCGCTCATCTTCCAGACCGTCCCTGTTCCAGCTTAAGATGTGTAAGCTGTGACCCTCGTCTTTAAGGCCGTTTATATAAAAGCTCATATACGGCATATATCTGAGCTTGGTAAAACCGAAAATCAGTACCTTCACGTTTCCAACTCCCGAAAAAGCTTCACAAACTTTTTTGTATTTTTTTCTCTTGTAAAATTGGCAAACGCATAATTACGAGCGTTCATTCCCATTTTCTTTGAAATTTCCGGATTGTTGAACAGATAAACAATCTTATCACGAACGGTTTTAGGATTGTAATCCGTAACAGATATTCCGATGTTTTCACTATCGAACATCCTGCTGTAATTTGACTGCTCTACAATATTAAGCACCACACGCCCACACGCCATCAGTTGACATGCCTTGCTGGGCACCCCGTTTCCTATCACTCCTTTTTTAAGAGGTATTATCCCTACACTGCAGGCGCTGTATACATCTGCTATTATATCAAGGGGTTGCCACGGATAATATCGGATGTTTGTTACACCTCTTATTTCTATCTCTCTTAAAACAGCGTCCCTTAAATTTCCATCACCTATCAGCAAAAATTCTATGTCCTTGTAGGGCATTAAAAGCTGTGCTACGGAAATAAACATATCATAATCGAAAACATACCCTAAAACTCCCGCAAACTGAACATAAAATTTCCCCTTGGTGATACTATACTTTTTTATGAATTTGTTTTCTTCACAGGATTTCATATAGAATAAATCCGTATCGAACCAATTACTGATTACCGTGATTTTTTCGGACTTAACGCCCTGTTCTTCAAGAGCCTGCTTCATATCCTCTGACATTGCCACAAGCCTTGTGCAAAGAGAGTATAATATCTTCTGTATGTCACAAAAAAACTTAAAGAGAAGGGCACTCTTTATAACGCCTATTTTATGGGCATGACCGGGAAAAATATCGTATACATTGTAAATAATCGGCCTTCTTAAAAGCATCCTCAAAAAAACTGCACTAAAAATCGAATTTGGATTAGACTGAAGAAGAACGGCATCAATGTCTCTATGTCTAATCCATCTTGTCATAGCCCTGTAAGCGTATTTGATCCCGTCGAAGTATCTTTTAACAAAGCGGTTTTTGTTAATCCGGGGCATTTTTACTATATCAAAAGAAAATCCTTTATTGTCTTTAAGCTGCGAAGGGATACCTTCCGACCCGTTAGATTTTGTTTTCCCCCTGCAAATCAGATATACCTCCAAGCCGTCAGCGAGCATATCCTCAATAAGCGTCAGAGATAGATGGTTGTTTGAGTTTGGTGTACTGAAATCTTCAGATGTAAGCATCAGGATTTTCATATTTTTTTACCTTATTAGCGGCTGTTGAGAGGATTCAAGCCCTACTTGCTGCTGCAAAATGTCAGTTGCTGCGGCAGCTCCTGCAAGCTCTGCCTTAATTTGCGATTGTGCCTCTACTTCATTTGTTTTCCCCTCAACCACTCCCTTTCGCTTAAGAACGGCTGCTATTGTACCCAACAGGCACTGTATATCAATTAATAATCCGAATTTTTCAACATATTCCCCGTCAAGATTTGCCTTAACCTCTATCGAAAGCTCGTCTCTGCCGCTTATCTGTGCTAACCCCGAAAGCCCGGGCAGAATATCATTAGCCCCATGCCTTTCTCTTGCCTCGACTAAATCATCCTGATTCCAAAGGGCGGGTCTTGGACCTATTATGCTCATTTCGCCTTTTATTATATTAAAAAGCTGGGGAAGCTCGTCAAGGCTTGTCGCTCTCAAAAACCGTCCAACACCGGTTATGTATTTATCGGGTTCCTCGAGAAGATGTGTAGGAATATTTGCAGGCGTGTCCATGCGCATGGTGCGAAATTTATAAACCATGAAATGCTTTTTATGTATGCCTACTCGCTCCTGCTTGAAAAAAATCGGTCCTTCCGATGTCAGCCTAATTATAAGCATTAGGGACAAAAACAGCGGAGATAAAATAATTAGACCGAAAATCGATACGATAAGGTCAAATATTCTTTTTATTACCGGATACATAAAACCACCTTAATTCATAGCACCTATGCTCTGCTTGTGCTCGTTATACTCCGAGTTATTAGCGCGGTAGGTCGTCACGATTTCTCTTACCTTGTCTATAATATCGAACCTCGTAAAATGCTCAATATTATCCTCTAAATCCGAAAGCTTTGTAAAAAGCTCCAAACTGTCAATTTCTGTAGGCTTTGCAATATAAATAAGGTCGTCTGAAGTTTTCAAAATACCTTCTTCCTTAATTAAAAGCTCCTCATAAAGCTTTTCTCCCTCACGAAGTCCCGTAAACTTGATTTCAATATCAATATTCGGCTTATACCCGGAGAGTCTTATCATATTCTCGGCAAGCTCGGCTATCCTTACGGGAGTCCCCATGTCAAGCACAAATATCTCTCCTCCCTTGGCAAAGCAGCCGGCTTTAAGAACAAGTGCTACAGCCTCCGGAATGAGCATAAAGTAACGGATAATATCGGGATGGGTAACAGTTACTGGACCGCCGTTTGAAATTTGTTCCTTAAAAAGAGGGATAACGCTGCCGTTAGAGCCCAAAACATTTCCGAAGCGTACTGCCACAAAGTCGGTTTTAGAGGTTTTGTTAAATGTCTGTATTATCATCTCACACACACGCTTTGTTGCCCCCATTACATTCGTGGGGTTGACAGCTTTATCAGTAGAAATCATAACAAATCGCTCGGCATCGTATCTGTCGGCCGCCTGCGCAAGATGAAGTGTTCCGAATATGTTGTTTTTTACCGCTTCCTTCGGGCTTGTTTCCATTAGCGGTACGTGCTTATGAGCGGCTGCGTGATAAATAATATCGGGCCTGTATTCTGAAAAAATTTCATCAAGCCTGCCCTCATCCCTTACGGAGCCTATCAAAACAACAAGATCAAGCTCGGGATAACGGCTTTTCAGTTCCTGCTGAACGTCATATGCGCCGTTTTCCGCTATGTCAAGAATGATAAGCCTACGTACAACCTTGCTTGCGGCTATCTGTCTGCAAAGCTCGCTTCCTATGGAGCCCCCTCCGCCTGTGATAAGAACGGTTTTATCCGTAAGCGACATAAAAACCGGATTTAGGTCAACCTTGATAGGCTCTCTACCCAACAGATCAATATAATCGACGTCTTTAAGCTGTGTTGCGGTTAGCTGACCGTTTATGAATTGATACATTCCCGGCAATCTTTTCAGTTTGCAGTCGGTTTGTTTACATATCTCAAGAATTTTTTTAATCGTTGCGGCGCTTGCAGAGGGCATTGTAAGATAAATCTCATCAACCGCAAGCTCACGGGCAACTTTAATTATTTTGTCCCGTCCGCCGTA
Organism: uncultured Eubacteriales bacterium; assembly: GCA_964588475.1. Lineage (GTDB taxonomy): Bacteria > Bacillota > Clostridia > Oscillospirales > Acutalibacteraceae > DTU089. The sequence goes on along the minus strand of CAZPPO010000012.1, from coordinate 10,132 downwards.
GATTTTTATACCGCTTAGGTATTTACCGTGCATCTTCTTTTTGTCATCAATAATAGCTACTACTTTATGAGTATAATGAAATCTGTTCCCGGCAAACTCGGAAATAATCATTCTTCCGGCTTCACCCGCACCTATTATCATAACCTTTATTCTTCCTGCCGACTTTTCCTTTGCTTGGCGATTTTTCTTTTCCTGCAGAAAATTATACGCCCAGCGAAGGGTAAGACGAATTGTTATTATCGCCACTCCGCTCAATATTAAATAAGCTAAAAACCACGTCAAAAAGGATCTGTCCCAATACTTATACAAAATTAAATTTGAAACGAGCTTTGAAACAAGAAATCCTAAAAACAAATCGCTGTAGTCATTAAACACAGGGTACTGCCACATGCGATCATAAACACGAAATAATAAAAAGCAGACAGTCGTCGCAATCAGGTCTACAAGGAGAAAAAATATAAATTTTTTCCCGTAATCTCCGAACAGACCCGCTAAGGATTCGAATTTAAACAGATAAGCAGCAATAACACATAAGACCATCAAAGCCGTATCAGCTATATACAGAAAAAACATCAGCCGGCTTTTTATAAAGCTTTTAATCTGCATTTACTCACATACTTCCTCATTATTTAAAAATCGTTTGTTAGGTATTAATGGTCTACAAATAATCATTAAGCTGCTGTGTTTTTATTGGTTATTTAGTGTTATATTATCATAATTTAGTTGTGTTTTCAATAGAATAGCTAAAATAAACGGTCAATTAGCTGGCAATATAGGGCACCTTTGGCAGCCGCTGCCTCCCGCCTTGCTGCTACTCAGTTTCCTACGGTTTCCAGCCCTCGCTCCTGTTTAACTATTATCTTTGAGTTACTTAAGGTAAGAAAGCTGTTATTGTTTTCCTCATATGCTTCGAGTATCCCTACAACCTCTATCCATTCATTATCCTGCGGATATTCATCGCTCGAGGTAAACTCAAAGCCGCACATAGCCCCGTCGTTACCGCAGCATCCGGGGCCTACCCTGTAGACATAGCAATATGTTTTCCGGGGCAAAACTTCCTTTGCAAACATTCCTTCGATTTTTATGGTTCTTCCGAGATATTTGTCGGCGTTTGTATAAATCTCATTTATCCAAGAGACGTAGAGCTTTTCGGTTATGTTTATTATTTCCTTGTCAGAGTCACCTGTTTCAATTTGTTTTGAATGATTGCCCTCCCTTGTCAGAGTAAAAACAACACCTAAGGCAAAAAGAAGAACAACACATAAGGATACAAATACTATAATGTTTGCCTTTTCGCTTCGTTTCTTTCTTGAATTACTGTTACTCATTATTTTCAATACTCCTTTTCCCTCTTTTCCTTGCCGCCGATAATACCGCGAATATTAAAAAGAAGGCGATGTGAGCGATAACGACGCTTGCCCCTGCAGGCGCTTCAAATATAACGGTTAGAACCATCCCTATAAAAAAGCAAAAAACTGATAACAAGCCCGAACATAAGACAACAGTCCTAAAGCTTTTATAAATTCTCATTGAGGTTAAAGCCGGAAAAATAATAAGACTTGATATAAGCAATGTTCCCATCATTTTCATTCCCACTACAATTGTCGATGCCGTAAGAAGCCCGATTACGGCATTATATCTGCCTGCACCGGTTCCCGTCGCTCTTGCAAAGCTCTCATCAAAGGTTACGGCAAAAATCCTGTTATAAAATATCACAAACATAAATATTACAACTATGGAAAGCGCCGCGCTGAATATCGTGTCGCTTTGCGTAAGCGAAAATACGCTTCCGAACATATATCCGCAAACATCATTAGTGACGCCGCTTGTTAAATAGACAGCCATTACGCCTATTGATATTGCGCCGCTTGAAATCATTGCAATTGCACTGTCACCCTTTATTTTACTGTTCTCGCTGATTCTTAAAAGGAGAAAGGAGGAAGCAACGACAACGGGAATTGATATGTAGAGAGGCGCTATATTCATTGCAACGGCAACAGTTACGCAGCCGAAGCTGACATTGGAAAGCCCGGTGCCTATCATTGAATATCTTTTAAGTACAAGGCTTACCCCTAAAAGTGATGAGCACAGTGATACAAGAGTGCCGACTATCAGTGCCCTGACAAAGAACGGAGCCGCTAATAGCTCCGATATATATGTAAAAAACTCAGACATATTCGTTCTCCCCGATAAATCTTTTCCCCAGCGGCGTTTCGATGTATTCTTCCTTTTTCCCGAAGAAAAGCTGTGTGCTCCCTAAGTGCAGAATATGAGTCGCGTAATTGATGGCATTCAAGTCGTGCGATACCATAATAACCGTAATGCCGCTTTTTTTATTTATTTCCTGTATGAGAGAGTACATTTGATTTGTAACAACCGGGTCAAGTCCGGACACAGGCTCATCCAATAAAATAAGCTTCTTTGTTGCACAAAGAGCGCGCGCTAAAAGCACCCTTTGCTGCTGTCCGCCTGAAAGCTCCTGATAGCTGTGCTTTTTCCACTTCGACATTTTTACATCGCAAAGCTTTTTTATAGCCTCCTGCTTATCTATTTTTGAATAAAACGGCCTGCCCCTGCGGCTGTTGAGTCTACCGGATAAAACAACCTCGAATACGGTGGCCGGAAAATCCCTTTGAACCGCTGACTGCTGAGGCAAATAACCTATATGCGACGAAGAAAGACCGTCAGAAAAATTTATCTGCCCCGAAGCAGGGCTCTTAAGCCTTAACAATCCCTTAACAAGCGTGCTTTTGCCTGAGCCGTTTTCTCCCACAACACAAAGGTAATCCCCCAAATTGAGCCTGAAATTCACAGCAGATAATACTATATTCCCATCATAGGAAAAAGAAACATCCTTGCAATCTATTAAAGACATAAAGCTGCCACCACTCTCAATAATTCAAAGCTGTTTTCAGGTTTTCAAGATTAGCTGTCATAAGGCTGAGGTAATTTTCTCCTGTCTTACATTCCTGTGCCGTAAGATTATGGCAGGAGTGAAGCAGAGCCTTTTGAGCGCCTGTAGATTCTACGATTGTGTCCGCCATCCTTTGGTTTGAAAACTCAATATAAAAAACTATGGGAATCCCTTCTTCCTTAACCTTGTCCGTTAAGAATTTAACCGTTGCCGCACTCGGGTCCGAGGTATCCGATGAACAGCCCTTAAAGGCTGCGTAATAATTTATATTATAGTCGTATGCCAAATACCTGAAAGGAAACCTGTCCGCTATTATGACTGTGTCACCCTTAGCTTCCGAAACAGCCTTAGTATATGCACTGTCAAGCTCACGAAGCTTTGCAAGATATAAGTCCCTATTCTCCTCATATTCACCCGCGTTCCTATTGTCGAGTTTTATCAAGGTGTCGGCAATTTCCTCTACTATCTCAATAGCGCGTTTGGGAGAGGTCCACACATGGGCATCAAGTTCGTGTTCGTGTTCGTGATCTTGATCATGCTCGTGCTCGTGATCGTCCTCTTGTTGTGCATCGTGATTTTCATCGCCCTGCATTCCTTCAACTGTTTCCTCCTGCAGCGCAGTACAGCAGCTTATCAGGGTTAGAAGCTCAACATTATTTGTTTCAAGAGCCTCCATGGCTTGATTGCAAGACTTCAAAACCTTATAATGCATGTACATTAGCTCATCTATTGCTTCATCACTGAAGGGCAGATTATTTTCTATTCTAAATTCGGCAGATTCAGCAATATTTTCAGCATGATCTCCAATACGTTCTATATCGCTTATAATTCCAATTAACATATTGATTCTCTCATGCTCTAATGCAGAAAT